>CAYZUY010000187.1:0-4199 GCA_964481495.1 uncultured bacterium | reverse complement strand
CGGCGGAACTCGGCATCCTCCTCCACGAACAGGTAGACGTAGAGGTCTCCGGCCGGACCGCCGCGCAGACCGGCATCCCCCTCGCTGGAGACCCGCAGACGGGTGCCGCTGTCCACCCCGGCGGGAATGGTGATCTTCAGCTTCTTCTGCTGGCGCTTGACGCCCTGACCGGCACAGCTTTCACACTTATCGACGATCATCTGGCCGCTGCCTTCGCAGGTCGGGCAGACCGTCACCTGGGTAAAGGCACCGAAGGGGGTGCGGGTGGCGCGACGCACCTGTCCCTGGCCGCTGCAGGTGCTGCAGGTCTGGGGTTTGGTGCCGGGCTTGGCACCGGAGCCGCTGCAACTGCCGCAGGTTTCCAGGTGGGCGACCTTGATTTCCTTCTCGCCGCCGAAGATGGCATCCCGGAAGTCGAGCTTCAGGTCCAGGCGCAGATCGTTGCCCCGGGTGGGGCCACGGCGGCGGGCCTGCTGCTGGGCCCCACCCGGGGCACCACCGAAGCCGCTGAAGAAGGTCTCGAAGATATCGGCGAAGCCGCCCATGTCGCCGAAGTCCTGGTACCCGGCGGCTCCGGCCCCGGACACCCCGGCTTCCCCGAAGCGGTCGTAGCGGGCCCGGGTCTCGGGCTCCGAGAGCACTTCGTAGGCGCGGTTGATTTCCTTGAACTGCTCCTCGGCCCCCGGATCCTTGTTCACATCCGGGTGGTATTTCCGGGCCAGCCGACGGTAGGCGCGCTTGAGTTCGTCCTTGTCGGCGTCGCGGGAAACACCGAGTACCTGGTAGTAATCGACTGCCATAGGCTCCTGGAAAAACTGGCGCGTCCGCACTATTTCCTACAATAATGCGTCGCCTCCGGAGCGGGTCGGCCGGGTAGGGGAATCCCTACTCCACTGGCTCGAAGTCGAGAATCACGGTGGCATCCTCATCGTCCTGTGGTCTCGGGGCCGGGGCGGGCATCCTGACCGGAATCTCCGGGCCGGGAGGCGGCGAGGGCAGATCCCGGTAGGCGGAGGCCCCGGCGCTGAAGAGCAACTGCTGCAACTGCTCGACGGCCTCCCGCAGGGCTGCTGTCTGCTCCGTTCCCTCCAGATCGGTGATGGTGCCGAGCAGGGCCTCCGCCTGCTGCTGCGGTGCGGGGCCGAACAGCTGTGGGTGGTCCCGGACCAGAGTTTGGTAGTGCTGCCGCAGATTCACCACCCGGCTGATCAGTTCGGCCTGCTCCAGGGCTAGCTGGTCCTGGCGGGCGCAGGCTTCGGCGGCTGTCTGCATCGCTTCGACCTCGGCGGTACTCAGTCCGCCGGTGTGACTGACCCGGATGCTCTGCTGCCGACCGGTGCCCTGGTCCTGGGCGGAGACCTGGAGAATGCCGTCGGCATCGATCTCGAAGCAGACCTCGATCTGCGGAACGCCCCGGGGTGCCGGGGGGATGCCGGTGAGTTGGAATCGGCCGAGGCTGCGGTTGTCCCGGGCCAGGGCCCGTTCACCCTGGAGAGCATGCACCTCGACCACCGACTGGCCGTCGGTGGCGGTCGAGAACACCTGGGTGCGGCTGGTGGGCAGGGTGGTGTTGCGCTCGATCAGCCGGGTGAAGATACCGCCCAGGGTCTCGATGCCCAGGGAGAGCGGTGCCACATCCAGCAGCAGCAGATCCGAGACATCCCCCCCGAGGATGCCGCCCTGGATCGCGGCCCCCAGGGCCACGGCCTCGTCCGGGTTGACGGTCTGATCCAGGGGGCGATCGCCGAAGAAGTTCTGGACTGCTCGCTGCACGGCGGGCATGCGGGTGGAGCCGCCGGTGAGGATGATCCGGTCGATCCGCTCCGGGGAGAGGCCGCTGTCGGCGATTGCCTGGCGCAGCGGTTCCTGGGTCGCTGCGATCAGCGGTGCCACCAGCGTCTCCAGCTGGCCGCGGCTGAGGGTCTCCTCCAGATGTCGGGGCTGGGGCGGGTTGCTGTCATCGACGGTGATGAATGGCAGGCGGATCGTCGTTTCCGTCTGGCTGGAGAGTTCGATCTTGGCCCGTTCTGCCGCTTCACGTAGTCGCTGCAGGGCGGCTGCATCCCGGCGCAGATCCAGCCCTTCCCGGGCCTGGAAGTTCGTCACCAGCCAGTCCACCAGCACGGCGTCGAAGTCATCCCCGCCCAGGTGGTTGTTGCCGGCGGTGGCCCGCACCTCGAAGACGCCATCCCCCAGCTGCAGAATCGAGACATCGAAGGTGCCGCCGCCGAGGTCGAAGACGAGGATAGTCAGTTCCTGATCCTGTTTGTCGAGACCGTAGGCCAGGGCGGCTGCGGTGGGCTCGTTGATGATCCGCAGCACCTCCAGGCCGGCGATCTGGCCCGCATCCTTGGTGGCCTGTCGCTGGGCATCGGTGAAGTAGGCGGGCACCGTGATTACCGCCTGGCTGACGGCTTCCCCCAGGGAGGTTTCCGCATCCTGGCGCAGCTGTCGCAGGACGATGGCGGAGATCTCCTGGGGCGTCAGGACCTGCTCGCCGATCTGCACATCGACGGTGCCGTCCCGTCCCGGCACGCAGGGGTAGGCGACCCGGGACCGCTCGGCGGTGGTGTCCTCCCAGCGACGGCCGATGAAGCGCTTGATGCTGTAGACCGTGCGCTCCGGGTTGGTCAGACTCTGGCGGCGGGCGGCCTGGCCGACCAGCCGTTCGCCGGTGCGGACGAAGCCGATCACGCTGGGGGTGGTGCGATCGCCCTCCCGATTGGGAATCACCCGCGGTCTGCCCCCTTCCAGCACGGCCACGCAACTGTTGGTCGTACCCAGGTCGATGCCGATCACCTTGCCCATGCCGGACCCCGACTCGGTCTGGGGTCAGTCTGCCCGGGAGCCTGCAGCAGAAAACCCGACAGCCCCAGGGGCCATCGGGTTTTCGTCGGTTTCAGACCGTGGGATCAGGCCTCGGGGTTGCCCATGGAGACCTTCACCAGGGCATGGCGGATCACCCGCTCGCCGAGGATGTAGCCCCGCTGCAGTTCCTCGCTGACTACGTCCTCCTCGAACTCGGTCGAGGGCTCGCGCATCACTGCCTCGTGCAGGTTGGGGTCGAAGGGTTCGCCCTGGGCCCGCATCGGCTGGACGCCGATCCGCTTCAGGCAGTCGATCAGCTGCTTGTAGAGGCCCTGGTAGCTCTTGTGGATGCTCACGGCCTCCTCATGCTGGGGCTGGAGCTGGTTGCGGGCCCGGTCGAAGTTGTCCACCACCGGCAGGATGTCGGTGATTGTGGTGCACTTGATCTGCACCTCAAGGTCTTCCTTCTCCTTGAGGGTGCGCTTGCGGAAGTTCTCGAAGTCGGCGGCCAGGCGCATGTACTGGCTGGTCTGCTCCTCCAGTTGGGCCTTGAGGGCGTCGCGCTCGGCGATCGCCGTGGCCAGTTCCGCCGACGCCTCGGTCGGGGCGGCCTCGGGGGTGATCTCCGCCTCCGCAGGGGCGATCACTTCGCCTTCCGCCACGGGGGTCTGCTCCTGGGCCTTGTCCTGTTCTTCGCTCATACGTCTGCAGCTTCGCTAGGGATGAGGAGGCGATCGCCGCCTGACCCTGGATGATTTCACCCGGCCTCCGACGCCGTCAAGGCGATGCCAGGGCGGAAAGCCCTACCTGGGCAACGGGGCATACTGCGGTCTGCCACCCGGGTGTGTGACCATGCAGTCCTCCATCGATCCCCGCCGTGCCCTGGTCTTCCAGAACCAGTTCTCGCCCTTCGGCAACAAACTGGTGCAGTCGGGACTGGTCAGCCCCGAACAGATGCAGACGGCCCTGGTGGAGAGTCGCCGCAGTGGTCGATCCCTACCGCGGGTGCTTGAGGAGCAGACCGGCCAGACCCTGCCGGTGGAGCTGCAGCAGCAGTACCGGCGCCAGCGGCTGTTCGAACTGAAGCTCCTCTACGGGGTTGAGGCCCGGGATGCGACGCCGGACCGCTACGGTGCCACCGCCATTCAGCCGCTGATCGAGCAGTTCCTGCCGATCGAGACCTGCCGTCGCTTCCGGCTGCTGCCCCTGGCCCATCAGGAATCGCCCCCCCGGCTGGAAGTGGCGATGGTGGAGCCGAGCAATCTCGAAGCCCTCGACGAACTCAACCGCCTGCTGCGCCCCAAGGGGATGACCTTCCAGCGACTGGTGATTCCCCTGGAGGACTACGAGCAGCTGATGGCCGGGCTGCTGGATCGGCAGATGGCGGACAG
>CAYZUY010000186.1:4001-4253 GCA_964481495.1 uncultured bacterium | reverse complement strand
CTCGAAGGCTGTACCGCGCCGATGTTCGACACCAACCAGCTGCACGCGGCGGTGGTCGAACTGGTGGCGCTCGATGATGCGGAAATCAAGTATTCCACCGTCCAGAACTGGTACGCCGGAGACGAGAACGGCAAGGGTGGCATCTACAACTTCGTCACTAAGCGCGGACTGTGCAAGGGGCGTAATTCCAAGATCTCCTGGACTCAGGTGGAAACCGGTTCGGCGATCACCTGGAAGTACCCCAGCTGTGTG
>CAYZUY010000186.1:0-3922 GCA_964481495.1 uncultured bacterium | reverse complement strand
TCGTCAGCAAGGGTATCTCCGCCGGGCGCTCGAAGAACAGCTACCGCGGGCTGGTGAAGGTCGGTCCCCGGGCCGAGGGCGCGCGCAACTACAGCCAGTGCGATTCGATGCTGATCGGCGATCGCGCTGCCGCCAACACCTTCCCCTATATCCAGGTGCAGAACCCCAGCGCCCAGGTGGAGCACGAAGCCTCGACCAGCAAGATCGGCGAGGATCAGCTGTTCTACTTCCAGCAGCGGGGGATTTCCGCCGAGGATGCTGTGTCGATGATGATCAGCGGCTTCTGCAAGGACGTATTCAACCAGCTGCCGATGGAATTTGCGGTTGAGGCGGATCGGCTGCTGAGCCTGAAGCTGGAAGGTTCCGTCGGTTAATCCGGCCCCATTGAGACGCGAACGCAAGGATTTAGAGACGTGATTATCGACAACAGCGAGCTGATTCTCTCGGTCAAGGGACTGACCGCGGAAATTGACGGCACCCCGATTCTCAAGGGGCTGGATCTGGAGATCCGCGCCGGGGAAGTGCACGCGATCATGGGTCGCAACGGTTCCGGCAAGAGCACCCTCTCCAAGGTGCTGGCCGGGCATCCCGACTATACCGTCACCGGTGGCGAGGTGATCTACCAGGGCCGGAACCTGCTGGAGCTGGAGCCCGAGGAGCGTAGCCGTGCCGGGGTCTTCCTGGCCTTCCAGTACCCTCTGGAGATCCCGGGGGTGAGCAACCTCGACTTCCTGCGGGTGGCCGTGAATGCCCGCCGCAAGGAAGCTGGGCTGGAGGAACTGGATGCCTTTGACTTCCAGGATCTGGTGGAGTCGAAGCTGGACGTCGTGAAGATGAATCCCGACTTCCTCAGCCGGGGGGTGAACGAGGGCTTCTCCGGCGGTGAGAAGAAGCGCAACGAAATTCTGCAGATGGCTCTGCTGGAACCGACGCTGGCGATTCTCGACGAAACCGACTCCGGTCTGGATATCGATGCCCTGCGCATCGTCTCCGATGGTGTCAACCAGCTGACCGGCCCGGCGAATGCCACGCTGCTGATCACCCACTACCAGCGGCTGCTCGACTACATCAAGCCGGACTTCGTGCACGTGATGGCGGCCGGCCGGATCATCCGCACCGGCGGGCCAGAACTGGCCCTGGAACTTGAGGAGACCGGTTACGACTGGGTGGATGAAGCCCTGGCGGAGGTTGCGGTCTGATGACGATTACCGTCGCACCCGAGGACCTGCGGGCCAATTCTGACGCGGCACCGGTGAGTGCCGCCGAACGCCGTCAGGCGACCCTGACCGAACTACTGGCCCTGGGGCAGGATGCCCGGGGGCTGGAGTCCCGGCGGGCCCTGGCCCGGGAAAGTCTGGTGGGCCAGGGGATTCCCTCCACCCGGGAGGAGTCCTGGCGGTTCACCGACCTGTCACCGCTGCTCGAGGGCTGCTATGCGCTGGGTGCCGGGGCGGCGGAAGCTGCCTGGCTGCAGCCGCTGCTGCTCGAGGATGCACCCCTGCGGCTGGTGTTCATCGATGGCCGCTTCGCGGCGTCCCTGTCCAGTGCCGAACTGCCCCAGGGCCTGAGCGTCAGCACCGATCCCGAGGGCAGCGACATCGCCACCCTGCCGGGCGCGGAGGAACTGTTCGCCCGCCTGAACACGGCCGGTTTCGCCGAGGCGGCGGTGCTGCGGGTGGCCCGGAACGTGCGGATTGACCAGCCGCTGCATCTGCTGTTCGTCAGCACCAGTGAAAGCGGCGATCGCACCAGCTTCAGCCAGCCCCGCTGCTGGGTGCAGCTGGAATCCGGAGCGGAACTGACCCTGGTGGAGGACTACGCGCCTCTGGGGAACGACTGCACCGCCCACTACTTCGTGAATGCGGTCACCGAAATCGACCTGGCCGAGAACGCCAGCCTGCGCCACAGCCGGGTGCAGCGGGATGGCGATCGCAGCTTCCACATCGGTCGTACCGCCGTGCGTCAGGCCCGGGACAGTCGCTATCACGGGGTCGCCGTCAGCAACGGCGGCCGCATCTCCCGCCACAACTGGGAGGTGTTCCACACCGGTTCCCAGGTGGAGACGACCCTGAACGGGCTCAATCTGGCCAACGGCGACCAGGTGGGCGACACCCACAGCGGCATCTTCTACAGCCATCCCGACTGCCGCAGCCAGCAGCTGCACAAGTGCATCGTCGATGGCCGGGCCCGCACCGTGTTCAACGGCAAGGTGGATGTGCCCCAGGCGGCCCAGCGCACCGATGCGGCCCAGCTGAGCCGGAACCTGATTCTTTCGTCCCAGGCGCGGGTGGACACCAAGCCCGAGCTGGAAATCGTGGCGGACGACGTCAAGTGCAGCCACGGCGCCACGGTCAGCCAGCTGCGGGAGGATGAGCTGTTCTACCTCCAGAGCCGGGGTCTGAGCCGCCCGGCGGCGGTGGCCCTGCTGATTGATGCCTTCGCCGGAGAAATCCTGCAGCAGCTGCCCCTGGCCAGCCTGCGGGAGGAACTGGCCCGCTGCGTCAGCTGTCGCGCCTGAGCCTGCTGTTTCCTGCCCCTCTCCCCCGAGTTGCTGCCATGTCTGCGATCGCTGCCCCTGCTCTGGCTACGGACCTGCGTCAGGACTTCCCGATCCTGCACCAGCAGGTGAACGGACATCCTCTGGTCTACCTGGATAATGCCGCTACGTCCCAGAAGCCCCGGGCGGTGATCGAGAGCCTGCGCGACTACTACGAGGGGTACAACAGCAACGTTCACCGGGGCGTGCACACCCTCAGTGGTCGGGCTACCGATGCCTACGAAGGAGCTCGGGAGAAGGTGGCCCGCTTCGTGAATGCGGCATCCCACCAGGAGATTGTCTATACCCGCAATGCCAGCGAGGCGATCAATCTGGTCGCCTACAGTTTCGGCATGAACTGCCTCAGCGCCGGGGATGAAATCATCCTCTCGGTGATGGAGCACCACAGCAACCTGATTCCCTGGCAGTTCGTGGCTGCCAGGACCGGGGCGGTGCTGAAGTTTGTCGAGGTGACCGAGTCGGGGCAGTTCGACCTCGACCAGTACCAATCCCTGCTGAGCGATCGCACCCGCCTGGTCTCGGTGGTGCATGTCTCCAACACCCTGGGCTGCTGCAACCCGGTGGCGGAGATCACCCGCCTCGCCCACGAACATGGGGCCCGGGTGCTGATTGATGCCTGCCAGAGCCTGCCCCACCTGCCCATCGACGTTCAGGCCATCGGCTGCGACTGGCTGGTGGGATCGGGCCACAAGATGTGCGCCCCCACCGGTATCGGCTTCCTCTACGGTCGGCTGGAGGTGCTGCGGGAGATGCCGCCCTTCCTGGGCGGTGGCGAAATGATTGCTGACGTCTTCCTGGACCACGCCACCTACGCCGATCTGCCTCACAAGTTCGAGGCCGGCACCCCGGCCATCGGCGAGGCGATCGCCCTCGGGGCTGCGGTCGACTACCTCAGTGCCATAGGCATGGATCGCATCCACGCCTATGAGCAGGAACTGACTCGCCACCTGTTTGCCCGGTTGGCGGAGATTCCCGAGGTGACGATCTACGGGCCGACCCCGGAGGAGGACCCCGAGCGGGCCAGCCTCGCTTCCTTCACGGCCGGAGATGTGCATCCCCACGATCTCTCGACCATCCTCGACCAGAATGGTATCGCTATCCGGGCGGGTCACCACTGCACCCAGCCGCTTCACCGCCACCTACAGGTGCAGTCCACGGCCCGGGCCAGCTGCTACTTCTACAACACCGTCGAGGAAATCGATACCTTCATTGCCGCACTCAAGGAAGCCGTCGATTTCTTCGGGGCTATCTTCGGCTGATTGCCGGGCCGGTGCTATTGGCAGCCCACCGCAACTGTTCGGTGGGCTGCTCTTTTTTTGGGCTTTCGCAGTCCATCAGAAAACAGAAAAGCCGGGTCATCTGACC
>CAYZUY010000185.1:0-4268 GCA_964481495.1 uncultured bacterium | reverse complement strand
CCGCAGCATCCCGGCAGCCACCTTCACCCACCCGGAAATCAGCAACGTCGGTCTCAGCGAAGCCGATGCCAAGGCCCTGGGTGCCGAGGAAGGCTTCGAAGTCGCCACCGTCCGCAGCTACTTCAAGGCCAACTCCAAGGCTCTGGCGGAGCTGGACAGCGACGGCTTCCTGAAGCTGATCATCCGCAAGGACAGCGGTGAGGTGCTGGGGGCCCATATGTTCGGCCTCCACGCTGCCGACCTGATTCAGGAGATCGCCAACGCCGTTGCCCGGCGGCAGTCGGTGAAGCAGCTGGCCTTCGAGGTGCACACCCACCCGACCCTGAGCGAGGTGGTGGAAGCCGCCTACAAGCAGGCCGCCCACGCGATCGCCTAGGCTGATTGCCAACCCCCGCCGCCGTCCTTCGGGCTCGGCGGCGTCTGTTTTTCCCATCAGCGCCTCCCATGGAAATCCGCCGTCGCCCGCCCAATCCCGCCGTCCACGTCAGCAGCCTCACCTTCCAGGTGAAGGTGCCGGGGGCCAGTCCCAGCCACATCCTCGAGGAGATCGTCTGGTACAAGGAGCGGGAAGTGGCGGCCTGGCGCGAACAGGTTAGTCTACAGCAGCTGCGCCAGCAGGCAATGGCCGCCCCGGCTGCGAAGGATTTCCTGGGGGCCCTGCGCCAGGGACCGACCCGCCCGGCGGTGATCGCCGAGGTGAAGAAGGCCTCCCCCAGCAAGGGCGTCTTCCGGGAGGATTTCGACCCGGTGGCGATCGCCCAGGCCTACGCCGCCAGCGGTGCCGCCTGTCTGTCGGTGCTCACCGACGAGAAGTTCTTCCAGGGTGGCTTCGAGAACCTGCGCCGCATCCGGGCTGCGGTGGAGATCCCGCTCCTGTGCAAGGAGTTCGTCATCTACCCGTACCAGATCTACAAGGCCCGGGCCCACGGGGCGGACGCGGTGCTGCTGATCGCAGCCACCCTCTCGGATCAGGATCTGAGCTACTTCACCAAAATCATCCACAGCCTTGGCATGACCGCCCTCGTGGAGGTCCATAGCCAGGAGGAGATGGAGCGGGTACTGGCGGTCGAGGAAATCCGGCTGATCGGGATCAACAACCGCAACCTCAAGACCTTCGTCACCGATCTGGGCGTCACTGAGCACCTGATGCGCAGCCATGGCGACACCTTCCGCCAGCGGGACCTGCTGCTGGTGAGCGAGTCGGGCATGGCCACCTGGGCAGACCTGCAGCGGGTGGAAGCCGCAGGAGCCTCGGCCGTGCTGGTGGGCGAGACCCTGGTCCGTCAGGACGACCCCGGTCTGGCGCTGCGCCAGCTGACCAACCGGGCCTGATCACTCCGGCCCGGCCGGTCAAACCTGACTGCAGGCCTGGGACCGGGCAGTGGTGGAGGTCAGTCAAGTCCGGGGTTGAGCGACACTCGACCCCGGTTTTCTGCCCTGAGAGCCGATCCGGCGGTACGGATACCCGCCGATTGCCGGGCTCGGGACGGCGTTTCTACAATGCCGACATTCCACCTGATTCCGCGGCGATCGCCGTTCCCCCATGGGCTTCTTCGATTCCGAAATCGTCCAGCACGACGCCCAGGCCCTGTTCAGCGACTACCAGGCTCTGATGCAGCTGGGGGGGCAGTACGGCCAGTTCGACCGCGAGGGCAAGAAGCTCTACATCGAGCGCATGGAAGCCCTGATGGAGCGCTACCGGATCTTCCAGAAGCGGTTCGAGCTCTCCGACGACTTCCAGGCCAAGATGACCGCCGAGCAGCTGAAGACCTACCTCGGTCAGTTCGGCATGACCACCGACCAGATGTTCCAGCAGCTGCACGTCACCCTGGAGCGGATGAAGGCCCAGATCGAGCCCTGACGCTCCGAGGCTTCAGCGGTCGACGACGGTCCCGACCGGGGCAGCCGGGGTTTCCGGGGCCTCTTCGGTCAGGGAACGGCGTAGCCCCAGCCACCCGGCGAGAGCCCCGGCACTGAGCCCCTGCAGGGTCACCGTCAGAAACACCGTCAGAAACACCAGCGACTTGATCGCCGCGCCCCCGGTGATGCCCCGCTCGCTCAGCAGCAGAGCAAACAGGGAGGCTTCCGAGGCCGAGACGATACCCCGGGGCCCCAGCCAACTGATGAACAGCCGCTGCTGCCAGCTCAGGGGGCTGCCCAGGGTGCAGAGGCCGACCATCAGGGGGCGCACCACCAGCATCAGGGCCAGCACGGTCAGCGGCCCACCCCAGCCCAGAGCGACCAGCCCCTGGGGCGAGACGTCCGCTGCCAGCAGGATGAAGAGAACGGCGATCGCCACCAGGGTGAGATTGCGGTTGAAAGGGGCCAGTTCCTGCTCGGCGGCACTGGCCTGCTGACGCACCACCAGTCCGGCAATCACTACGGCCAGCAGCCCCGAATCACTGATCAGGCGATCGCTGAGGCCGAAGATGCCCCAGACCGCCGCCAGCCCGAGGGGATTGTAGAGGTCCTCGCCAACCCGGGGGCTGCTGAGCAGCCGTGCGAGCAGCCAGCCCCCTAGCCAGCCCACTAGGCCACCGACCCCCAGGCGCAGCCCCAGCCCGACCAGACTCTCCCAGGCGGGAACCGGGCTGGTGGTGAGATTGAAGACCACAACCGCCAGGATCGCCCCCAGCGGGTCCACCAGCACGCCCTCCCCCTCGAGGATGGCGGCAGCTTCCGGTTCGATGCCCAGTTGCCGCAGCAGCGGGGTGATCACCGTCGGACCGGTGACCGTCACCAGAGCCCCGAAGATCAGAGCCAGGGACCAGGGCAGCTCCGCCAGCCAGTGGGAGGCGGCCGCGGCTCCTCCGAGGGTGATCAGTGGTCCGAGGCTGACCATATTGCGCAGGCTGCCGGAAAGACCGCTCAGGGCCGAGAGGTCAAGACTGAGGCCCCCCTCGAACAGAATGATCACGACCGACAGCGAAACCAGGGTCTCGAGCCCATCCCCCAGCAGTGCTGGGCGGACCCAGTCCAGGCCGCTGGGGCCGAGGGCCACCCCGAACAGCAGCAGCAGCACAATCGCCGGAAGGTTCAGCCAACGGCCCAGCAGAACGGCCGTCAGGCCTGCTGCCACGGTCGTGACCATCAGATTGGTGATCGATCCGGACTCCATTCCGGTGGCAGGCGCTCCAGGGGCAGGTAACCGCTCAACCAGTATGGAGGCTGCGGTCACAGGCTGGACGAGAAGTAGGGCTCCAGATGCAGCGCCAGAATCCGTCCTGGCCGCACCAGCAGGTACTCGCCGGGGTTGTCCCGCAGGGGCACGTTCAGGAACTCATCCGAATCCTGACGGGGCAGCAGTTCCCCCTGATACCAGCGCTGGAACTCCCCCAGGGTGGGGAAGCGGACGGTCTGCCGCTCGCCCCCCTGGAAGATCAGCTCGACGTTGTAGGCACTGGGTGTTCTGGCCATGGGACCCATCCGCAGAGGTGCGTAACCAGCCTCAGTATCGACAAGGGGCCGGTGACAACTGTCGCCGACCCCGTCGTCAGTATTCGTGCTGATGGCAGAATCTCCGTTGCGTTGGCCTCCGAGGCATCATCAAGCCTGCTTGAAGCTCCGAACCGCCGGGTGCCTAGGACCCGAGGTGGATAACTCCCAAACTGTCAGAACGAGGCGACGCGGACAAACTGCCCGAACCTGGAACCATCGAACCAATCAGATGACTTCAGTCGGAGTGTCCTCACTACTGAATCAGTTGAACCGAAACCGCGGTTTGCTGAAGCGGCTAGCTCGCTTCACTCACCACTATAGGAAGCCGCACTGTGACTGGGGCATTCCGTAATCAAAGACAGGGATCGCAGCAGCAGCTGGTCCCGAAAGGTTAAGAAACGCTCACTTTGGCCAGGGAAAGCCGCGCTGCTTCCCGGACGTGGTCATGGGCGTCCTTCTCCAGATAGCGCAGGGCCGAGACGCTCTTCTCGCCCGGGAGGTTGCCCAGGGCTTCCGCCAGCCGCTGGCGCACCAGCCAGTCCTCGGCATCGGCGAAGCGCAGGATCGCATCGACTGCGTCCACGGCACCGATTTCCCCGAGGGCCGCGCGCGGGGCCAGGGGGATCGGAGGCGCGTCTCGTAGGGGGAGAGCGACTTCGCAGGCGTGGGTCTCGGTGGCCGCGGTGTCATTAACTATCTCCTTCTCGTTGGCGCCGATGCGGGCGGCCACCTGCTCGCGGGCGTACTCGACCGCCTCCTCGGCCTTCCAGCCGAAGGCGTGGCTGCGACTGGCGGCGTTGCCGAAATCGCCCGTCAGGAAGGGCATCATC
>CAYZUY010000184.1:0-4270 GCA_964481495.1 uncultured bacterium | reverse complement strand
CCCCTGCTCCGTGGCGTCCTTTCGGTTCTGATGATCATCATGGGCATGGAAGCCGCCCAGCGTATGAATGAGCTGCGCAAGGTTGCCCAGTGGTTTGCCATCTATGCATTCATCGCTCCCATCGTGCATGGTTTCCTGGCGTTCGGTCTCGGCCTGATCATCCACAAGCTCACCGGCTTCAGCATCGGTGGCGCCGTCGTGCTGGCCGTGATCGCGGCCTCGAGCTCGGATATCTCTGGCCCTCCGACCCTGCGCGCTGGCATTCCCTCAGCGAATCCCTCGGCCTACATCGGTGCCTCCACAGCCATCGGCACGCCAGTGGCGATCGCCATCTGCATCCCACTCTTCGTTGGGATTGCCGAGGTCATGCTCGGACGATAAAACTTCACAACAGCAATCAATTCGGAGGTTGAAACCATGAGTCAACAGGTCTGGAAGCTCACGATCGTCGCCGAGGAAATCCTTTCCAAAAAGCTCATCAAGCTGATCAAGGAAGCCGGGGCTACTGGCTACACTGTGATGGCAGCGGGCGGAGAAGGCAGCCGTAATGTACGCTCCACCGGCGAGCCGAGCGTTTCGCACACCCTTGCCAATGTAAAAATCGAGGTACTGACCGGCAGTCGCGAACTGGCTGACAAGATCACCCACGAGATCGAAACCAAGTATTACGCGGACTACTCGATCATTACCTACATCTCCACGGTAGAAGCCCTGCGGGAACATCGGTACTAATTCGAACAACGACCTGGCATCTCAATACGGATGCCGGAAGAAAGCCCAAAACGACCTCCCCCTGGGAGGTCGTTTTTTTGCATGCAACCAAGAGCAGCCACCCCTGCCACAGGAGCCCATCCACTGAGTTCATCAATCGTCTTCATAAATGCCAAAAAGCAATTCAGATACTCGGCCCATAAAGACGGCTATACAGATCATAGAAAGCCTCAATCGATGCGTTTTTCCAATCAGTGAGATTGATTTTTTGTCAGACCAACTGCTTGTCAGTGCAATTCCCCTGATGCTGTAATTCTCTACATGAAGAAACGAGTTGAGATTGACTGACTTCAATCCCTTGAATCTTCAGCTGCGGGGTGACTGCGATCAGACTGCATCGATGGCACCCCTGACCTTGGTTTCACCTTCAGTCATTCGTGTGTCCTGTCCGGCACAGGGGAAGTTCATGCTGTCAACAATGTTTTCTCGCAGTCGTCACCGATTGCTGGCTCTGGCGGGAACCTCCGTCGTCGCCACGGTCGGCCTGAGCGGCTGTCTCGGTAACCCGCCGGACCGGACCGGTCTGGCCAATCGCCAGCCCATCGCGGTCGCCGAGAAAGGCCTTGAGACCAAGACCATCAGCCTGGGCTACATTCCCATCCTGGAGGCCGCCCCGCTGGTGATCGGGGCGGAGATGGGCTTCTTCGCCAAACATGGCCTCGACGTCAAGCTGGCGAAACAGGCCAGCTGGCCCGCCGCCCGGGACAATGTTGTCCTCGGCAATGCCGGCGGTGGTATCGATGGGGGACAGTGGCAGATGCCCATGCCCCAGATGATCAGCGAGGGCGTGATCTCCAACGGTCGCAAGGTACCCATGGTGGTGCTGGCCCAACTGATGAGCCAGGGCAATGGCATCGCCGCTTCCGAAAGCGTGCGGGCAGCCAACCTCAGCATCGACAGCAAGGCAGCCGCCAGCTTCCTGCGGGAGTTTCCCAAGCGCGAGGGACGCAAGTTCCGAGCCGCCTACACCTTCCCCAATGCCAACCAGGACATCTGGATCCGCTACTGGCTGGCAGCCGGAGGGATCGATCCGGATAAGGACGTCGAACTGCTGACGGTCCCTGCCACCGAAACCCTGCAGGGCATGCGGAACGGCACGATGGAGGCCTTCAGTACCGGGGACCCCTGGCCCTCCCGGATTGTGCAGGACAACATCGGCTATCTGGCCGCCACCACCGCCCAGATCTGGAAAGCACACCCCGAGGAGTACCTGGCGGTACGGGCCGACTGGGTGGAGCAGCATCCCAAGGCCACTGTTGCCCTGCTCAAGGGGCTGATGGAAGCCCAGCAGTGGCTGGATCGACCGGAGAACCGGGCCCAGGCGGCCCGCATCCTCAGCTCCCGGCAGTACTTCAACGTCCCCAGCACCGTGCTGGAGCCGGCCCTGAAGGGGAACTACCGCATCGGTGCCAACCAGGTGGTGAACAACGACCCCAAGCTGGGCCCTCTCTACTGGAGCAGCGATCGCGGCATCATCTCCTACCCCTACAAGAGCCTGACCCAGTGGTTCCTGCTTGAGGCCATCCGCTGGAAGTTCTTCCCCGGCAAGCTCGACACGATCGAACAGGCCAAGGCAATCAATGACCGCACCGTGCGGGAAGACCTCTGGCGGCAGGCTGCCGTGGAGCTGGGCATTCCGGCCAAGGACATTCCCACCGGTTCCAGCCGGGGTAAGGAAGTCTTCTTCGACGGCACGGTCTACGACCCCAGCAATCCTCAGGCCTACCTCGACAGCCTGAAGATCAAGCGCTGAGCCAGCCCGATCCGACTTGGCATCGGCCACCGAAAAGCCCCCGGGCCCATTCTTTCTCTCTGTCCCCATCCCATAGGAGCCGAACCCCGTGGTTGCAACCCGTGAAAGCCGCCGTTCCGCGGCCCCCCAGAACCCGATCACCTGGCTGCAGCGCAACCGCCGCAACTGGCTGCCCCCCCTGCTGGGCATCGGCGGATTCCTGCTCGCCTGGCAGCTGAGCGCCAGTCTCGGCCTCAGCCGTCTGCCCGGTCCCCTCAGCCTCTGGACCGATGAGCGCACCCGCGACCTGATGCTCTACCCCTTCTACGACCGTGGCGGTCTCGACAAGGGCCTGTTCTGGCAGACCCTGGCCAGCCTTGGCCGGGTCGCCCAGGGCTACTTCCTGGCGGCGGTCGCCGGTATCGGGGTCGGCATCCTGGTCGGTCTCAACCGCAGTCTCGACCGCGCCCTCGACCCGCTGTTCCAGTTCCTGCGCATGGTGGCGCCCCTGGCCTGGGTGCCCATCGCCCTGGTGCTGTTCCAGAAGAACCAGCCCGCTGCCATCTTCGTGATCTTCATCACCGCCGTCTGGCCGATTCTGATCAACACCGCCGAAGGGGTGCGGCAGATTCCCACGGACTACCGCAACGTCGCCCGGGTGCTGAAGATGTCCAAGCAGCGCTTCTTCACCAAGATCCTGCTGCCCTCGGCCCTGCCCTACATCTTCACCGGCCTGCGCATCGCCATCGGTCTGGCGTGGCTGGCCATCATCGCGGCTGAAATCGTCATGTCCGGCATCGTCGGCATCGGCTTCTTCATCTGGGACGCCTACCAGCAGAACTACGTCAGTGACATCGTGCTGGCGGTGGTCTGGATCGGCGGCGTCGGCCTGCTGCTCGACCGCGGCATGGCCTGGCTGCAGAAGAAGATCTCCCCCGGCGCCTAGTCGTCAGCCGTGATTCGTGCCATCCGATTCGGAGTCAATGACGATGTCCAGCCTCGTTAGTGTCAACAACATTGAGAAGGTCTTCCGCCTCAGCGGCGGCGGCGAATATCTGGCCCTCAAGGGCATCGACCTGGAAATCCGCAAGGGCGAGTTCGTCTCGCTGATCGGCCACTCCGGCTGCGGCAAATCCACCCTGCTGAACATGATCGCCGGTCTGGATCTGCCCAGCGACGGCATCGTCAGCCTGGACGGCGATCGCATCACCAGCCCCGGTCCCGACCGCATGGTGGTGTTCCAGAACTACTCGCTGCTGCCCTGGCTGACGGTGCGCGAGAACATCCAGCTGGCGGTGGATGAGGTCCTGGGCGATCTGCCCAGGGCCGAGCGCAGTGCCCTGGTCGAGGAACACATCGATCTGGTCGGGCTGCGCCACGCGACCGACAAGCGCCCCGCCGAACTGTCCGGTGGGATGAAGCAGCGGGTGGCGATCGCCCGGGCCCTGGCCATCCGTCCCAAACTGCTGCTGCTCGACGAACCGTTCGGCGCCCTGGATGCCCTCACCCGCGGCAACCTCCAGGAAAAGCTGATGCAGATCTGCAACGAGCATGAGCTGACCGCAGTGATGGTCACTCACGATGTCGACGAAGCGGTGTTGCTTTCGGACCGCATCGTCATGCTCACCAACGGCCCCGGCTCGAAGATCGGCAACATCCTCGAAGTCGACATTCCCCGGCCCCGCCAGCGCATGGAAGTGGTGCACCACCCCAGCTACTACAGCCTGCGCTCGGAGATCATCTACTTCCTCAACCGCCAGAAGCGGG
>CAYZUY010000183.1:0-4279 GCA_964481495.1 uncultured bacterium | reverse complement strand
CGACTGCGGGTACGGGGGAGCTGATCGAGATCGAAGTGGGCGATCGCCCAGGCCAGCAGGTCAGGCAGGCTCGTCAGCTCAGCGGGCGGGTGCAGATCCAGAAACGCCAGGGCCGCCCGGATCTGCTGCGGGGCCAGGGACGGCTGCAGCGGCTGGGCCAGAGTCTGTTTGCTCAGCTTCTGCCCGGCGACCGTGACCACCGGCAGGTGGGCGTAGACCGGCGTCGGCAGATTCAGCAGCCGCTGCAGGGCCACCTGTCTCGGCGTCGAGGGCAGCAGGTCTGCCCCCCGCACGACGTGGGTCACCCCCTGGTCTGCATCGTCGAGCACCGTCGCCAGATGGTAGGCATAGACGCCATCGGCCCGCCGCAGCACAAAATCTCCGACATCCGTCGCCAGATCCTGGTGGTAGCTGCCCTGCAGCCGATCCGCCACCGTCACGGTTGGCAGGTCCGTCACCCGCAGGCGCACCGCCACAGCCCCATCGCCCAGACCCCGGTTGCGGCAGAGCCCCGGATAGATCCAGGCGCCCTCCTCGGAGCGGGGCAGCTGCAGGGCCGCCAGCCGGGAGCGGGAGCAGTCGCAGCGGTAGAGAAGGTCCTGAGCCTGCAGTTGCTTGAGGGCCACGGCGTAGCGATCGCCCCGCGGCAACTGATAGGCCACATCTCCATCCCAGGTCAGCCCGAAGGCCTCCAGGGTGTGCAGAATCCGGTCGGCGGCTCCGGGCACCACCCGCGGGCGATCGACATCATCGATGCGCACCAGCCAGCGCCCCCCGACCGAGCGCACCTGCAGCCAGCTGCCCAGGGCCGCCACCAGCGACCCGAAGTGCAGATCCCCGCTCGGGGTCGGGGCAAAGCGGCCCACCACCGTCATCGCTGCGCAGCCTCTCCCGGAACCCCGCGATTGTAACCAGTAGGATCGGGGGCATTCCCCCGGCGACTGTCCATGCTGCGATCGCTCCTGCCACTGCTGCTGCTCACCCTGCTCTGCTGGCTGCCCGTCACCCCACCCGCCGCCGCCAGCATCCACACCTACCCGGAAGCCGAAGGGCGGACGATGGTGCGATCGCTGCAGACCCTGCGCGACAGCCGCGATCGCGCCTGGCAGCTGGTCTTCTTCCAGCGCCGCCAGCCGGGTCAGGTGCTGCAGACGGAACTGCGGCTGGTGGGATTCCCGGGGCTGCGCCTCAGCCACCCCCAGGCCCTGATGGTGCGCACCGGCTTCGGCCAGCAGTGGCAGGCCCCCGATGACTTCGGCATCGAGCCGAACCTCACCGCCAACGTCGGCCAATACGATCTGGCCCAGGTGATCACCGCGCTGGAGGGCAGTCCGGCCCTGGAGCTGGAGCTGCCCGAGGACCGGCTGCAGCTGACGGTGCCGCCATTCATCGTCCGCGAATGGCAGCGCCTGACCGACACCCCCAGTTGAGGGTGCAGCGGCGGTGAGGTCGTATAAGTAGATACGACCCGATCCCTGACGCCCCGATGAACGACCTCGCCGCCTGGCTGCTTGCTCCCCTGGGGGGATACCTGCTCGGTTCCCTGCCCACCGGCTATCTGGTCGGCCGCGCCCTCAAAGGCATCGACATCCGGGAGCATGGGTCCGGCTCCACCGGCGCCACCAATGTGCTGCGCACCCTCGGCAAGGGGCCGGGGCTGTTCACCTTCGCCGTCGATATTCTCAAAGGCAGTCTGGCGGTGGCCCTGACCCAGAACTGGCTGGCGGCGGGGCTCGATCCCCAGGCGGCAGCCTGGCTGGCGGCGATCGCCGGCATGATGGCCATCCTCGGCCACAGCAAGCCGGTCTGGCTGGGCTGGAAGGGCGGCAAGTCCGTGGCCACTGGCCTGGGCCTGCTGCTGGCGATGAACCTGCCGGTGGGGCTGGCGGGCTTCGGCTTCTTCCTGCTCACCCTGGCGCTGTTCCAGATCGTGTCCCTGGGCTCGATCGTGGCCGCCGCCAGCGTGATCGGGATGATGCTGCTCAGCAGCCCCTATCTGGCCTACAAGCTGTTCGCAGTTCTGGCCTGCGGTTTCATCATCTGGCGCCACCGCAGCAACATCGACCGTCTGCGCCAGGGCAAGGAACCGAAGATCGGCCAGAAGCTGGCCTCCTGACGCCCCCTGCCCAAAGCGTGTGTGTCTCAGGAGCTACACAGCCCGCTGCACCGAAACACTGATCACCAGATCATTGAAGTCCTGGTCGCCACCACCCCGCAGATCCTCCAGGCCAATGGTGTTGCGACCCACCACCCGGAAGTGATTGAAGCCGTCTACATTGGCTGCACCAAAGGCAAAGTAAGTGTTGCCGTTTACCTGGGCGAAGGGTGCCAGCAGGGAATTCTCACCTGTGATGCTCAGGTCCGAACTCACCCGCCAGCCATTCCGGGTGGTCAGCCCATCGAGTTCGGTCACCCGGTTCTCTGACTTGAGGGCAACGCCACGATAACCGGCATCACCGGGTCGATACACATTCCCGGAGAGCGGATCCCGAACGGAGCCCAGGGTATCGAGGACCCGATAGAAGCCCATGACGTTGTTGTAACTGGCTTCCCGGGAAATCGCCAGCACACCGGTAATATCCTTATTCGCCAGAGCCGAGTCGCGAAAATCAAATAAAGGTGCGTTCGACTGTTCCGTGGCGACCAGACGATTGAGGTCGGTATCCGGTGCCCCATTGATCAGAATATCGATCGCGCGGCTGGTGCCATCCGCCGTCAGAATCTGAAACTGGTCGCTCAGAGACTGACCACTCAGCAGCGCCCGGACATCCGGGGACTCTGTATTGAGTTCATAATGCCAGCGCCCTGCATCATCCACGGTAAAGCTGCCGTAGCGGCTGGTGCCCTGCTGTGCCTGCCACAGGTCCGAAACTGCATCCCGGTCGGTGTACCCGAGGTCTCCCTGGGTGATCAGTTGTCCCAGGCTATGAATGCCGGGAGCCGTGATCGTTCCGTTAGCGATGCCAGAGAATCCTTCAGCAGCATCGTTGGTCCCATTGATGCGCAGATGAATCTGCTGAGTGTCCGACTGGCCATCGAGGTCCGTTGCCGTCAGGTCAAAGGTGATATCCAGGTAATCGCCTTCACCCAGAAAATCCAGGTCGGCAGTTGCATCGTAGGACCAGGAAACGTTGCCGGGCACCCCGAGATTGGTCGCATCAGTCAGAGTGAAGCCCTGCAGGATCTGGTCGGCCAGAGCGCTGTTCTGCAGAGTCTGTCCGTTCAGCAGAACCGTCCGAGCCGAAACATCGGTCGAAATCAGGTCATTGACGTCCAGATCGTAGAAGAACAGAGTCCCCTGGGAGCGCAGTCGCTGATGACCTGCCTGGTTTTCCTCGTCAATCTCCAGCAGTCCAGTCGGGGCATCGTCAATCTGAATATCCATCCAGGGCCGATCAGGAGTCCCATGGATGATGAAATTGACGGTTGCGTACTGGGAGAGGCCATCATCATCAATTGCTTCGACATCAAACCCGAAGCTGATTGATTCACCCTGGGACAGGAAGTCGAGATCAACGGCAGAGGACGTATATTCCCAGATCACGTCTCCCGGTGCATCCTGATGGGCTGTGAAGCCAGCCACCAGCGCCTCTATCAGAGTCTGCCGTTCCACCTCTAGAGAACCGCCTGTCCAGGCGACAGGAGTAGCCTGCCAGGACAGATGAGTCAGGAGCCGATCATTATTCAGGTCCGAAAAGACCAGCACTCCCTGGTGCTCAAGACTCTGAGCATATGCGTCCTCATCTTCGATGAACTCAATCGGCTCCACAGACAGGGTAGGAATATCTCCAGTTCCAGTCACGGTAATCGTGAAACTGGCAGTACCTGCTTCGCCGTGGTTATCCGTCACCGAGTAGGTGACTTCCACCGCTCGCGTTTCACCCTGTGTCAGACTCTGATACGCTGCATCACTCGGGTCGAAGCTCCAGCGGCCATCGGCATCCAGCGTCAGACCGGCGATCGCATCTCCGACTAGTTCATAGGTGTGGATGTCATTCTGATCCCAATCTCGTGAGGTCAGCTGACCACCGATGATATCTGCACCCTCGGTCGCACTCTGCGCTTCTGTGAAGGTCGCTGCCGGCGCGTCGTTGCTGCCCGTCACCGTGATGGTGAACGACTCGGTGTCGCTGGCGCCATGGTTATCCGTCACCGCGTAATTGACGGTGATATCCAGCAGTTCACCTGCCGCCAGGGACTGGTACGCCTCTACGCTCGGGTCGAAGCTCCAGCTTCCATCCGCAGCGATGCTCAGACCCGGGATCGCCTCGCCCACCAG
>CAYZUY010000182.1:0-4293 GCA_964481495.1 uncultured bacterium | reverse complement strand
GCCCCATCAGGACACTGCCCCCCGCCTGACGGCAGGCCTGAGCCAGAAACTCCCGCAGGGCAGCGAAGTCGAGCACCACGCCCGGGACGCGATCGCTACGCCAGTGGCCCTGCTCGGTGGTGGTCTCCACCCGCAGCTGATGCCAGTAGCGACCGACCACCAACTCCGGCAGGTCGTAGCGGTGCAGGGTCTCCAGGGGCGTGCCACCGCTGGAGAAGTCGTTGACGGACCAGTCGGGCTGCTGCTCGATCAGCAGCGTTTCCAGCCCGGCTTCGGCCAGACGACGGGCACAGTGGGCACCGCTGGGGCCAGCGCCGACGACCAGCACCTGACAGGAGAGAAGAGGTTCAGCCATAGGGGCCTATGCTACCGGAGCGGCCGGTTGCCCGGTTTTCACCCCTTGCCCGATTCCGCTCCGGGAGGCGATCCTGCTCAGGTGAGCTCATCCCAACCATCGACCATGCGTGTTCTGACCACGGCGATCGCCACCCTTCTGGCCCTGTTCGTGGGCCTGAGCCCAGCCTGGGCTGCCAGCTCCGTTTCGGTGCGGGCCGTCGACGACCCCACCGCCAACACCAGTGACTTCACCGGTCAGAGTCTGGTCACCGCCGAATTCGCCAAGGTGAAGCTGAACGGTGTCAGCTTCCGGGATGCGGATATGCGGGGCGTTGTTTTCAACGCCAGCAGCCTGCGGGAGGCCGATTTCAGCGGCGCCGACCTCAGCGACGGCATTGCCTATCTGAGCGATTTCGGTCAGGCCAACTTCACCAATGCCGTGCTCGACTCCGCCATGCTGATGCAGAGTAATCTGCGCGGTGCCACGATCACCGGCGCCGACTTCAGCTTCGCGGTGATCGACAAGGAACAGCTCAAGGACCTGTGCGACCGCGCCTCCGGCACCAACCCCCGTACCGGTGCCGACACCCGCGAGAGCCTCGGCTGCCGCTGATGCCGTCCGAGCCGGAGGTGCTGGGGCTCTGTCCGATCTGCGATCGCCCGCTCTGGTGCGATCGCTTCGTCGATCGCCATCACTTCCTGCCCCGCAGCCACGGCGGTACCGAGTGGCAGTGGCTGCACCAGATCTGCCACCGCAAGATCCACTCCCTGTTCAGCGAAGCGGAGCTGGCGGCCTGGTATCACCATCCGGGTCGCCTGCGCGACCACCCGGAGATGCAGCGTTTCATCCGTTGGGTGCGGCGCCAGCCCCCGGACTACTACGATCGCCACGCGCCCCGGCGGCGACGCCCGTAAACCGGGCGGTCCCTGAGCCCCTCCGGCGCATCGGCCGTCAGGCCCAATAATTGAGGGCGAGACCGTTCACCCCCCATGAGCCCACGTCATCCGCTGAAGCTGAATCTACCGCTGCCCGGGCGTCTGGCCCCGGAGCAGCGCCCGGTGGCGATCGCCCTGGTGGGAGTCGCTACCCTGACCGGGCTCTGGTCGGTGTTCTGGCGCATCCCCACGGAGGTGGTCGGCAAGGGCGTGTTCGCGGTGGCTGAAGGGGCTTCGATGATTGACGCCCGGGCGGACGGTCAGATCCGGCAGCTGCTGATTCGCCCCGGGGATCGGGTGCGGCGGGGCCAGACCCTGATGCACCTCTACCAGCCGGTGCAGGAGAAGGAACTGCAGCGTCTGCAGCAGAACCTCGCGGAACTGGTAGCCCAGGATCGCCGCCTCACCGCCGATGATCAGCGGCGACTGGTCGATAAACAGCGGGAGGTCACCGCCGGTCTGGCGGACCTGGACCGCGATGAAGGGGATCTCCGCCAGCTGCAACGCCTGTTCCAGACCAAGACCCTGGCCCTGCGTCAGCTGGTGGACGAGGACGTGGTGGCACCCCTGAACCGGGAAGTGGTGCTGATCGATGAGCGGCTGCTGGAGGTGCGGGGGCAGTTGGCGGAGTTTCCCTACCGGCGCCGCACCCTGCGCACCCAGCTGGCCCAGGTGGAGGAGGAGATTGCCGGCCTGCGGCTGCAGCGGCGGCGGGAGATCGATGACCTGGCCCGGCAGATCCGCGTCGCCCAGGCCCGGCTGGCCTTCGACCGCAACCTCCGGGCTGACCGGGATGGGGTGATCCTCGACCTGCAGGTGATTTCCGGGCAGTTCGTGCGGGCTGGGCAGCGCCTCGGTACCCTCGGCCAGGATCAGCAGCGGGCCCCGATGACCGCTGTGGCCTACTTCCCGCCCGGGGATGCCCGGCGGCTACGGCCGGGCATGAGCACCGAAATCGTCCCGGACTGGGGCGAACGGCCCCGCTTCGGTGGCATCGTCGGGCGGGTTGAGCATGTGGCCACCCTGCCCGCCACCGCCGAGGACATCCAGCGCACCATCGGCAACCCAGATCTGGCCCAGGCCCTGGTCAAGGGCGGTCCGGTGGTCCGCACCAGTCTGACCTTGGAGCGGGACCCGCAATCCCGGGATGGTTACCGCTGGACCCTGTCCGAGGGCAGCCCCCTGTTCCCGATCCGGGATGGGCTGACCCTGAGCACCCATGCCTACGTGGAGTGGCGATCGCCCCTCAGCTATCTGCTGCCGGGGCTGCGGCAGCTGACCGGCGTCTACCGTTCCCTGCCCGGGGAGGATCCCTCATGAACGGCAGTCCCTGGCGCCGCGAACTGCCCTGGCTGGTGGCCGAGCTGGCGATTCTCGTGATTCTGCTGGCCTCGAACCCCCCAGCAGTCTGGTTCTGGTTCTCGCTGCTGGTGATTCTGCTGGTCTACCGCTGGGAGCGGCTGGTCAACCGCTGAGGTTGCGCGGCCAGCTGCGGTGCAGCACCCGAATCGCCTCGGCCAGCTGACGCAGGGCCACCAGCCGCCGGGCAGTGTTGCGCAACTGCAGATCGCCCCCCAGCAGACTGGGGGTGCGCATCAGGTCGGCCTCCAGCTGATCGAGGCGGCTCAGGGCCGTCTCCAGGGGCACCAGGGTACGCTCCCGGGGCGCCTTCGGCAGATTGGCCGCAGCCTGCTCGAGCCAGTCGGCCACGCTGGTCAGCACCTGCTGCTGGGCCTGCTGCAGCGATCGCAGGGGCGAGTCGACCGGATAGAGCCCGGGGGGCAGACGGCTGAGGGTCCGCAGGGCGGCGATGACGATGCTCGTCTGATCCTCAAGCACCTGCCAGAATTCGCTGATCAACCGCCCGCGCAGGTCACTGGTGAATTCCAGCCGGGCCGTGCCCCGCAGCCCGCTGATCCGGTTGCGGCGCACAATCGCCTGGGACAGCTCCAGCACCAGGGGTGTCGGCCGCTCCGGTTCCCCGAGGGTCGCCAGCAGCTGCTCCAGCTGGCCCGCCAGCTGACGGGTCATTCCGGCCAGGGCCTGCAGGCTCTCCCGCTGCAGCGATCGCAGCTGGTCGAGGGTGCGCGACGGCCAGAAGCAGCGCACGATCACCAGCGTCAGCAGCAGCCCGACGCTGGTCATCACCACCCGGTGGGGCAGCCACTGCACCCAGTCGGCCCGGTGGCTGGTGAGACCGATGGCGTAAATGGTGCCTGCCACCTTGTAGCCGCTGCTGAGGCCGCAGAGATAGCCCAGCACCCAGATGGCCCCCATGCCGATGGGGGCCTGGAACTCCAGGGGCAGATCGAGGGTGGTGCGCACCAGCAGATAGACGGCGGCCCCCAGCAGGGTGCCGTAGAAGCGTTCGCGACTGGCCTGGGCCGTGCCGCCGTAGGTGCCTGAGAGCAGCAGCAGCGCCGAGAGCGGCGCGTAGTAGAACCCCTCCGGCTTGCCCAGCACCAGCATCAGCCCGCTGATCAGGGCGATCGCCACGCTCAGGCGCAGGTCCAACTGCAGGGAGGTCATCGGGCCACCGGCTCCGGCGGAGCCGCACCGAGCAGACGCGCCACGTCTCCCAGCCGCAGCAGCTCATCCTCCAGGGCCAGCCGGGTCAGATCCCCCCCCTGCCAGGGGCGGGAGCGGGGGCGCGAACCCGTCGGCCCCTGGCCCTGCAGCCGCCGCTGTCCCTCCCGGGCCAGGTCCAGCAGCTGCCCATCCTCGGCGGCCGGGGAGCCGGACTGGCTGCCCAACAGCTGGGCCAGACGACTGCACTGGTTGCCGTGGTGGATCAGGCGCTCGAGCAGCAGGCGACGGCGGCGGGGCAACCCGGGCTGACGCAGGCTGGGCTCCATCAGCTGGATGGCCAGGGGGCGCAGATCGAGGGGCGGGGCGATCGCACCTCCCTGCACCGGCGGCGCGAGCGCTCCCCGACAGCGGACTCCCCCCTCCCCCAGCACGCTGGCGATCCGGGCCAGCCGCAGGCCGTAGATAGCTACAGCCCCAATGCTTATGGTTTGT
>CAYZUY010000181.1:2158-4327 GCA_964481495.1 uncultured bacterium | reverse complement strand
CCTGAGCGAGCGGATCCGCCCCTGGCCGGGCGAGGGCTGCAGTCTCGTACTGGTCGCCATTGACGATCAGGTGGTGGCCGCCTTCGGGCTGCGGGACAGCCTACGGCCCCAGTCGGCAGAGACCGTACGGCAGTTGCGTCGCCAGGGCCGCGGTGTCCTGCTGCTGAGTGGCGATCGCCGCTCCACCGCCGAGGCGATCGCCCGGGAAGCCGGGATCACCGATGTGATTGCCGAGGTGCGCCCCGACGCCAAGGCCCGGGTGATCGAGCAGCTGCAGCAGGCAGGACGCCGGGTGGCCATGGTGGGAGATGGCATCAACGATGCCCCAGCCCTAGCCCAGGCCGATGTCGGCATTGCCATGGGCGGCGGTACCGACCTGGCCCGGGCCAGCAGCGACATCACCCTGCTCGGCAGCAACCCCGCCGGAGTGCTGGCCGCTCTGACCCTGGGGCGGGCCACCCTGCGCAACATCCGCCAGAATCTCGCCTTCGCCTTCGGCTACAACCTGCTGGCCCTGCCGGTTGCCGCCGGGCTGCTGCATCCCTGGACCGGGCTGTGGCTCGACCCGGCGATCGCCGGAGCGGCTATGGCCTTCAGTTCCGTCTCGGTGGTCGGCGAATCATTAAGGCATCGTCAACTGCGACTTTGATAAACTGGAAAGCTTGTAACGACTGCCACAGAAAGAACTCCAAGGAGCGCCCTCGATGGCCCGGATGTACTACGACGCCGACGCGAACCTCGACCTGCTTAACGGCAAGACCGTTGCCATCATCGGCTTTGGCTCCCAGGGTCACGCGCATGCTCAGAACCTGAAGGACAGCGGCGTCAACGTCATCGTCGGCCTCTACCCCGGCAGCAAGTCCGCCGCCAAGGCGGAAGCCGCCGGTCTGAAGGTTCACAGCGTTGCCGATGCCGCTGCCGCTGCCGACTGGATCATGATTCTGCTGCCCGACGAAACCCAGAAGGCGGTCTACGAGAACGAAATCAAGCCCGGCCTCAAGCCCGGCAAGGTGCTCTCCTTCGCCCACGGTTTCAACATCAACTTCGGCCAGATCGTGCCTCCTGCCGATGTCGATGTGGTGATGATCGCACCCAAGGGCCCTGGTCACCTGGTCCGTCGCACCTACGAACAGGGTCAGGGCGTGCCCGCACTGTTCGCTGTCTACCAGGATGCCTCCGGTAAGGCCCGCGATCTGGCACTGGCCTATGCCAAGGGCATCGGTGGTACCCGCGGCGGCGTGCTGGAAACCACCTTCCGCGAAGAAACCGAAACCGACCTGTTCGGCGAACAGGCCGTGCTCTGCGGTGGCCTCAGCGCCCTGATCAAGGCCGGCTTCGAAACCCTGGTGGAAGCCGGTTATCAGCCCGAGCTGGCCTACTTCGAGTGCCTGCACGAAGTGAAGCTGATCGTTGACCTGATCGTCGAAGGCGGTCTGGCCACCATGCGCGACAGCATCTCCAACACCGCCGAATTCGGCGACTACGTCACCGGCCCCCGCATCGTCACCGCCGAAACCAAGGCCGAGATGAAGCGCGTCCTGGCCGACATCCAGGCTGGTCGTTTCGCCCGCGACTTCGTGGTCGAGTGCAACGCCGGCAAGCCGGTGATGACCGCCACCCGTCGTTCCGAAGCCGAGCACCAGATCGAAACCGTCGGTAAGGAACTGCGGGCCATGTTCAGCTGGATGCAGAAGTAAGCCTGCACCGGCAGTTCCCCACGGCAGAGGTTTCAGCCTCTGCCGCCTGAATTCACGACCGGCGGCCCTACGGGGAAGCCGGTCGTTTCCGTTCCGGAGGCACCCGTGTCCGTTCCTGTGCTGATGCTGCTGGGCGCTGCCCTGCTGGACTTTCTGATCGGCGACCCCTGGGGCTGGCCCCATCCGGTCCAGGCCATGGGCTGGGTGATCGGAGGCTATCAGCGCTGGGTCTGCGATCGCTGGCCAGCCCCCGCAGCACGTCAGCGGGCTGGCCTACTACTGACGGTCGGCCTGGTAACCGGGTCGGGTCTGTTTGGCTGGGCACTGGTCCGACTGGGGAATCGGGGTCTGCCCCACCTGGGTGACATCCTCGGGACGCTGCTGCTCGCCAGCTGCTTTGCCGGCCGCAGCCTGCGGGATGCTGCCGTCGATGTTCTTCGCCCTCTGCAGCAGGGCGACCTCGAACGGGCCC
>CAYZUY010000181.1:0-2090 GCA_964481495.1 uncultured bacterium | reverse complement strand
GCGACACCGATGAGCTGGATGAAACGGGCGTCATCCGCGCCCTGCTGGAAACCGTGACCGAAAATGCCACCGACGGCGTCCTCGCCCCCCTG
Source organism: uncultured bacterium (assembly GCA_964481495.1). Lineage (GTDB taxonomy): Bacteria > Cyanobacteriota > Cyanobacteriia > Synechococcales > Synechococcaceae > CAWUMD01. The sequence goes on along the minus strand of CAYZUY010000181.1, from coordinate 1,998 downwards.
TTCTGGGCTCTGGTCGGTGCCAGTCTGCCCGGTGTCGGGCCGCTGCCCCTGGCCCTGGCCTACAAGGCCGCCAGCACCCTGGACTCAATGATCGGCTACCGCAGCGAACCCTACCGGGACATCGGGCGCTGTGGCGCCCGTCTGGAGGATCGTCTGACCTGGCTGCCCTGCCGCCTGGTTGTCCTCAGCATTGCTCTGCTCAGCGGCCAGCCCCGCCGAGTCCTGCGGATCTGCCGCCGGGATGCCCCCGCCGATCCGAGTCCGAATGCAGGGTGGAGTGAATGTGCCTATGCGGTGGCGCTGGGCATACAGTTAGGAGGTAGCAATTACTACCAGGGTCAGCTTCGGCACAAACCATTGCTGGGCGATCCGATTCACCCGCTCCAGACATCTCAGATTCATGCGGCACTGACACTGACACGCCGCTGTTTTCTGGGCTGGCTACTGATCTACAGCGCAACTTCAATTCTGATATATCAAAGTCATATTTTCTGATCTTGCAGGCCACCTTGACAGTCTCGATCCGGATCTTAAGAGACTATAATCTGAACATTTTTTACTAATCACTGCCTATACGCTGAAGCCCACGATTAGCTGATTTCAGGTGGGTTAACTGTGCTTGAGGATAAGAACGTCAAGCGGATCCGCGGAGTGGTGCTCACGGAGAAGGGACTCGAAAGGCTCGAGCATGCTCTGCATGCCCTAGGCCATGCCTCCAGTTCCAATCGCTGCATGGCCCGCGTGATCGAGATCGATGCCACCACGCTGTCCAAGATCCGCACCCGCCGCAAGCCGGTCGATCGGCGCTCCATTGAGCAGGTGTTCCGCTTCCTAGGACTCAACCTCGAAGGCAGCGACATACAGCATCCCTACTTCCGCCGCACCTGGAAACCCGCCCAGGCATTCCCGCAGACCCATCTGTTCCCGGATACTACCTCGTTCCTGGGGCGCGAGGCCCTGCTCGAAGATCTGAATGAGTGGGCCAATAATGGCCGCTGTCTGGTGATCAATGGCCATCGCGGCGTCGGCAAAACCTGGCTGGCTATCGAACTGATCCGACGGATGGAGGGGAAGTTCGAGGGACTGTGCTGGATTCCGGTAGAGCCGGGATTCAACCTTCAGAGTCTGATTCAGTCCTGCTTCCGGACCTGGGAGAAGCATCCGGGTGAGCAGACTACCGGTGAAGCGATTCGGGACTGGCTGACATTCATCTGCGATCGCCGCTGGCTGATTGTGCTGGATGGTCTGGACCACCTGATCAGTTCCAATCCGAACACGCACAACGGCATTCCTGCCGAACTGCAATCCCTGCTCTTCACCCTCGAGAAAGCCTGCGAAATCAAGCACTCCAGCCTACTGATCGTCACGACCAAACACCGCCTCCGCCCCCTGGAACTGCAGACTGCCAGCACCGAAACCGTACGCCATCTATCCCTTTCAGGCCTGACCACGGAGGAACTCGGAGAACTCCTGGAGCAGAATGGCTATGACCGCAGTCATCAGCAGGAGATTCATCAGCTGTCGGCGGGCAATCCCGGTCTGACCCTGACGGCCCTGCGCCATTGGGAGCAGCGCTACGGGGGCGATCGCACGGAACCCTGCTGTCTACAGCCCCAAGATCTGGTTCTCTGGGACGCGATCATTCAGGAGATTCTGGAGTTGGAATTCGCTCAGCTCAGCCCTGAGTTGCGCCAACTGGCTCGCCAGGGAGCCATTCAGGAGACAGCCCTGACGCCTGAATCCGCTACGCACCTCAATCTGGCAGGCGAAGATGCCGCCGGAACCGTCCTCAGCCAGCTGATTCGTCTCGAACAGATGGGATGGCTGGACTGCGTCACCGATGCGGAACACGGGTATCGTTTTCAACCCGCTCGGGAACTGGCCCCCTTCTGGGAACATCTGCGCCAGCGTCATCGCCAGTTGGCGGTAAGTGCGTGACGTATCGATAAAAAGCAAAAAGCACATCTCCTAAAAGAGGTGTGCTCTCTGTGTTTATAG
>CAYZUY010000180.1:0-4343 GCA_964481495.1 uncultured bacterium | reverse complement strand
GCCACCAACCGTCCCGACGTGCTGGATGCGGCGCTGATGCGTCCCGGTCGTTTCGACCGTCAGGTGGTGGTTGATCGCCCCGACTACACCGGTCGTCTGGAAATCCTCAATGTCCATGCCCGTGGTAAGACCCTCTCCAAGGACATCGACCTGGAGAAGATCGCCCGCCGTACCCCCGGCTTCACCGGCGCGGACCTCTCCAACCTGCTGAACGAAGCAGCCATCCTGGCGGCCCGTCGTAACCTGACCGAAATCTCCATGGATGAGGTGAACGACGCTATCGATCGCGTCCTCGCCGGTCCCGAGAAGAAGGATCGGGTGATGAGCGAGAAGCGCAAGACCCTCGTGGCCTATCACGAAGCCGGTCATGCTCTTGTCGGTGCCCTGATGCCCGACTACGACCCGGTGCAGAAGATCAGCATCATCCCCCGCGGCCGTGCCGGTGGCCTGACCTGGTTCACCCCCAGCGAAGACCGCATGGAGTCCGGCCTCTACAGCCGCAGCTACCTGCAGAACCAGATGGCGGTCGCCCTCGGCGGTCGTCTGGCCGAGGAAATCGTCTTCGGTGAAGAGGAAGTGACCACCGGTGCTTCCAACGACCTGCAGCAGGTGGCCCGTGTCGCCCGTCAGATGGTGACCCGCTTTGGGATGAGCGATCGCCTCGGCCCCGTGGCTCTGGGGCGTCAGCAGGGGAACATGTTCCTCGGCCGCGACATCGCTGCCGAGCGTGACTTCTCCGAGGAGACCGCCGCTGCCATCGATGATGAGGTGCGTCAGCTGGTGGATACCGCCTACACCCGCGCCAAGCAGGTGCTGCAGGATAACCGTCGCGTCCTCGATGAGCTGGCCGAGATGCTGGTGGAGAAGGAAACCGTCGATTCCGATGAGCTGCAACAGCTGCTCAACCGCAACGACGTGCGCATCGCCGCTTTCGCCTGAGTTCCGACTCTGACAATCCGATAGCGCTGGCGGGGCGGTCCGAAGGGGCCGCCCCGTCTGCTATGGATGGATCAGTGGCCCGGGCAGGAGACAGGGTGCAGGAGTTCATCGAGGCCTGTGGGCAGCATCGCTGTCTGGCCGTGCTACGGGCCCCTGATTTCGAGCGGGGGCTGGCGATGGCTGAGGCGGCGATCGCCGGGGGCTTGCGTCTGATCGAGGTCACCTGGACCGGAGCCGAACCGGCCCGGCTGGTGCGGACCCTGCGCCAGTGCCATCCCCAGATCTGGGTGGGGGCGGGCAGTGTGCTGACGGAGGCGCATCTGCAGTCGGTCCTGGACGCAGGGGGCCAGTTTGCCTTCAGCCCGATCTGGGACCCGGCGTTGCTGACCCGGGCTCGGTTGCTGGATCTGCCCTACGTGCCGGGAGCTCTCACCCCCAGTGAGATTCAGGCGGCCCGGAGGGCCGGAGCTCGGGTGGTGAAGCTGTTTCCGTTGGAGGCGCTGGGTGGGGTGCGCTACCTGCGATCGCTGCAGGCCCCTCTGGAGCATCCCTGCCTGATTCCCTGCGGCGGCATCGATGCCACGGTGGCCGCCGATTGCCTATGGGCCGGGGCTCTGGCGGTGGGCGTCGGCGGTGAGTTGTTCCGACGCGAGTGGGTGACGGCGCAGAACTGGGCGGCGATCGCCGCTGCAGCCCGCGACTTTGCTGCCCTGTCGGCCATCTGCGCAACCGAGCCGAGCGCGACCGGCTGAGTATTGTGGGAATATTCCGTCTTTCAGGGGGAATTCCCATGCTTCCGAATCTGCCCACCGGGCGCTGGCTGCGCCTCTACGCGATCGCCATGCTGGTCCTGGGTAGCCTGGCGGTCCTGTTCTCCTTCTGGGCCAGTCTGAGCGTCACGCTTTTCCTGGGCTGGATTCTGCTGTTCGCCGGGGTGGCCAAGGGGATCAAGGCGGTACAGACCCCCAGCCTCGGTGCCAGCATCCCCCGCATTCTGTTGGCGGTGCTCTACGTGGCGGGTGGCCTGTTCGTGATCCGCTACCCCCTGGAGGGAGACTTCTGGCTCACCTACGCTCTGGGGCTGATGCTGATGACCGAGGGCGTGCTGCTGGGGATCTTCGGTTGGCAGAGCCGCCGGGACCTGCCCAGCAGTCGCTGGTTCATCCTCGATGGCGTCGGCACGACCCTGCTGGGGATTCTCGTGGTTGCCTTCTGGCCCTTCGATGCCGCCTGGGTGCTGGGCACGCTGGTCGGCATCAGCCTGATCAGCAGCGGCTGGTCGGCGCTGCTGGCCAAGGTGGACTAGGCGCTCACCAGAGGCTGCACTGACCCTGCTGCCGCAGCAAGTGATCGCAGAGCACCAGGGCCACCATTGCCTCCACCATCGGCACCGCCCGGGGCAGCACGCAGGGATCGTGCCGCCCCCGGGCTGCCAGGGTGGTCTCCTCGCCGGTGTTGGTGACCGTCTTCTGCTCCTTGCGGATCGTGGCGGTGGGCTTGAAGGCCACCCTCAGGACGATGTTCTCGCCGTTGCTGATCCCGCCCTGGGTGCCGCCACTGCGGTTGGTGCGGGTGCGGATGCCGCCCTGCTCGTCGAGGTAGAACTCGTCGTTGTGCTCACTGCCGGTCATTTCGCTGCCCGCGAAGCCTGAGCCGAACTCGAAGCCCTTGGTGGCGGGCAGGGACATGCAGCCCTTGGCCAGATCCGCCTCCAGTTTGTCGAACACCGGGCAGCCCAGCCCTTTCGGAACGTTGCGGGCCACACACTCGACCACGCCGCCGAGGCTGTCGCCCTCACGGCCGATCGCTTCGATCATCGCGATCATCTGCTCGGCGATCGCCGCATCCGGACAGCGGACGATGTTGCTCTCCACCTGCTCGAGGGTGACGCGGTCGCTGTCGATCTCGGCCTTGAGATCGCGGATCTGATTGACATAGCCGATGATTTCGACCCCGGCCACCTGCCGGAGAATCTTCTTGGCGATCGCCCCGGCGGCCACCCGGCCGATGGTTTCCCGGGCCGAGGACCGGCCCCCCCCGGCGATCGCCCGGATGCCGTACTTGGCGTCGTAGGTGGCATCGGCGTGGGAGGGGCGGTAGGCTACCGCCATCTCGCTGTAGTCCTGGGAGCGCTGGTCCTTGTTCCGCACCAGGATGGCAATCGGCGTGCCGGTGGTCTTGCCGTCCACCACCCCGGAAAGGATCTCGCACTGGTCCGCTTCCTTGCGGGGCGTGGTGATCTTGCTCTGACCGGGACGACGACGGTCCAGCTCGAACTGGATTTCCTCGGCGGAAATCTCCAGGCGCGGCGGGCAGCCGTCAATCACTACCCCGACCCCCCCGCCGTGGGATTCGCCGAAGGTGGTGATCCGGAACAGATGACCGAAGCTGTTGCCCATAACCGCTGGATGCCTTGCAGAATCTCGATTCTACCGTGGTGACCCGGCGGCACCCGTCCTAGAGACTGACCTTGGCGGGGGGGGTGATCCGGCGCTGATCGAGGGTGCGGTTGATGCTGCGCAGCAGGGCCAGATCGCCGTCCGGCAGAGCCTGCTGGCCGGGCTCGGCAAAGACCGTGAAGGCCTGCCGCAGATCGTCGGGGCGGGCCGGAATCGGCACCTCCAGGTGGCAGGGCACGATGCGCTCGAACTGCCACTGGCAGATCTGCTCCACCCAGGCCAGGGTCTGCTCGGGGTCCCGGTTGAGGATCAGCTGCTGCAGAATCGGGGCCACCAGCAGGGCGCCGCTGCGGCTGAGCCGTTGGAAGGACTCGGCCCAGTCCGGCTGCCAGCGGAAGGGATAGAGGCCGAACAGGGCCCGACGGCTGCGATCCGGGGCCTGACGGGCAGCGGCCAGGGATTCCCCGAGACTGGGCGTTTCCAGGGCGGCAGGACGGAAGTAGAAGCTGAACAGGGCGGTGCGCCACCAGCCTTTGCGGCGGGCCTCCGGACTGTCGGCGATCGCTTCGCGGGCGGTTTCCCGGGCGTGGTAGAGCAGCGGATAGGGGTCGAGCTGGGTGACCGCCGGGGGCTCCTCGGGAATCGAGACCAGACTGTCGGTGACCAGCAGACTGCGGCTGCGGCGGTGGAACAGGGCCACCTCCTCGAACACGCCGGGGCCGAGGTCGATGGGGCCGAGCAGAGCGTAGTCGCAGTCCTCGAAGAAGGGAGCACTGGAGGGCTCGGTGGGCAGGGGACGGGTGCGATCGCCCGGCAGCCCCAGCCAACTCAGGGGCAGATTGAGCGGGAAACTCCACTGGTCCGGGGCGTGGTAGACCGTGGCCCCGGGACAGCGGCGGGCGAAGGGACCGACGAAGACCTTGTGCTCGAGGCCGGAGCTGGTCGGCAGGATGATGTAGCGCACCGGGCCATGCTGCTGCTCCAACTCCCGCAGCAGGCGGATGC
>CAYZUY010000179.1:0-4359 GCA_964481495.1 uncultured bacterium | reverse complement strand
CGGCCGGGTCTCCGGACTTCGGTGAGGTAGACCTCTATGACGCCGAGAGCGGACTGCCGGCGTGATTGTTGTCGATACCAGTGCGGTGATTGCATTGCTCAACCGGGAACTGGAGGCCGAGGCGGTGGCCCGGGTGATGGCTGGCGCGGGCGTGCTGGTTCTCTGCAGCGGCACCTATGCGGAGCTGGTGATGGTGGCGGGTCGTCGGGGCCAGCAGTCCGCGCTGCTGGCGCTGGAGGAGCGACTGGGCGATCGCTGGCAGGTCCAGCCCCTGACCCGCAGCCGGGCCCGGCGGGTGGGAGAGTTGCATCAGCAGTACGGGCGTGGAGCCCATCCGGCCCGCCTCAATTTCGGGGACTGTTTTGCCCTGGCTCTGTGCGAACAGCTGGACCGGCCGCTGCTCTACATCGGCCATGACTTCGCCCAGGTGCCGGATCTACTCTCGGTCTGGGGCCCACCGTCGAACTGAGTCGCCGGGTGGATCTCCGGACGGGCTTACGCATCCTCGACCACCAGCCGGATCTCGATTCGACCGGCCACCGCAGGTTGCCAGAGAATGCTCAGCGATGGCAGCACCCGTAGCCGGTCATCGGTGAGCACCCTGGCCCGCACCAGGGCATCGAGCACCGACCCGGCGGCATTGTCCGCATCGGTCATCCCCCGGCCGCCCCATAGCTGCAGGTCGCAGTGGTCCACGTGGGCCAGGGGTGGATGGTGCCACTGGTCGCGCAGCAGCTCCGTCGCCGCATCTCGCCAGGCGCGGTAGGCCTTGGGCAGGTAGGCATGGCCGCAGAAGCGGGGCCGGGCCTTGCCGATGGGTGGAAGGGGCAGGTGGAACTGGTGGATGTCGGTCATGGCAGTTGGGTGGCAACTGCCAAAGATGCCAGCCTGGATAGCACTGATGTCAGGAAATCCTGTTCCGGGTGAGCGATGATACTGGACTCCGATCTGCGGCGTGAGGCCCGCAACTACCAATCCCGTCTGCGCCGGTTCCGGTACCGGCTGCAGGGACAGACGATCTGTCTGTGCACCTGCTCAGGGACGCTGCTGAATATGGCGGTGGGTCTGGCGCTGAAACCGCCGCAGCTGGTGGGAGCGGCCCGGACGGAAGAGGAGGGGCTGGAGCTGGTGAGCCGTCTGCGGCCATCGCTGCTGATGGTGACGGAGGAGCTGACCCGGGGCTGTGGTCTGTCGCTGTGCGAGCGGGTGGGGAACCTGCCGCAGCCCCCCCAGCGGATTCTGCTGCTGAGCCACTTGGAGCCACAGCGTCTGCAGCGGGCCTGGCAGCTAGGTGTGGAGGGGATCTACCTCGACAGCGATCCGGATGGGGGCAGACCGTTGGAGGCGCTCAGCACCGTGCTGGCCGGCCAGCGCTATCTGGGTCCGCGCGTGGCCAGAGTCCTGAAGCACGGTAGTGGTCCGGTGGTTGGGCTGAGCGAGGCGGAACGTCAGCTCCTGCAGCACCTGATGGAGGGATGCTCGGACGCGGAGATAGCCGCAGCCATGGGCCAGACCGTCGATGGGGTAAGGCGGATGCTGACAATGCTGCGGGAGCGTCTGCAGGCGCGCAACCGGGTGCAGCTGGTGGTCCGGGGACTGCAGTACGGGCTGGTGCAGTTACCGGAAGATTAAGGGGACCTGAAAGTTCTGCGGACTGCGAAACGGCAGCCGGGGCCTGATTTCGTCGTGACTATAGCTTCCGTTCGGGATCGCGGTGGAGTCGGGGATCACGTCGGGGTGGGAGTTGCCGCAGTATGGCGGTTTCCCGGATGGTGGTGGCAGCTACCGATGGGCTGCATGAAATGGGCAGAACCCTGTCCCTCAAGGAGATCGGGGGAGATCGCCGCCCCTTCTCAGTTTGCAGGAGTCGGGCTACAAGGAGGGATGTCAGCCAAACGGCGTAGGGAGTTGCCCTCCCGGGTTGCCAGGTTGAGCTGACCTGAAGTCTTCGTCATGGAGCGCTCTACGGAGCGGCACCAACTGGCCTGCCTGGGTCGGTGACGGAGTTGTGCGTCGTTTTACCTCCGAGGAGTCCTGCCATGAATCTCTGCCACGGTTCTCAAGCCTGTCTGCGTCGGAAGCGAGCCTGGCAACTTGTATGCGATGCCCGGCCGGTTGTGCGTGTGTTCTGCAGGAGGTTCCCATGAGTGACCGGATTGCCCCCCGTGATTACTTCGCCCAGGTGCCCTGGAGTCTGATGGACGGTGCGCCGTCGGATGTCTGGGCGGTCTATGCCGTGCTGCATCGTACGGCCCGCGGCGATCGCCAGAGCTGCATGAAGAGTGTCCGGACCATTGCCCGGGAAGCGGGACTGGGACGGGACCGAACGCGGGAGATTCTGCAGCAGCTGGCAGAGTCGGCCTACGTGTACACGGTGGAGCAGCCGGGTCAGCCGGCCCACCGACGCCTGAATACGGATTATCCGGAGCGGTATGACCTGCGGGTGTTCCGTCAGGCCGCTACCCCTACTGAAACTGGTAGCCCTACCGGTTCCGGTAGCCCCACCCCTACTGGTCCTGGTAGGGCACCCCTACTGGATTCGGTAGGGGACCCCTACCGGAATCAGTACACAAAGCAAGATATAGAGATATATAAAAATCCCCCCTTACCCCCCAAGGGGGGGAACCGGGCCGGAGAAGGGGAAGCGGGATCTCCGACGGAGACAGATGACCCACCGGCGATCGCAACGGATCCGCTGACCCGGGAGATGACCTATCGGGCGACCCATCCGCGGCTGGTGAACTGGAGGGGCCTGGTGGATCTGGCACTGGACTTTCCGCAGCGCTGGGATGAACTGGTGGTGGGACGGCAGGGCCGGTTTCCCTGCTACGCCGAGCCGGTGGTGGATGAGGTGCTCGAGTGGTTGGGGGGCCTGTCCTGCTATGCGGACCGGACGCTGACACGGATTGAGGCGCGCGACTGGATCAGCACCCGTCTGCGTCTGGGTGAGACGGATCGGGTACTGGGGATGCTGGACCTGGTGCAGGAACGGGCGCGGCAGCGTTCCTGTGAGGCCCGACCGGAGCGGGATCCGGATGCCGAGCAGAAAGCGGCGCACGCGGCGGCGCTCGAGCAGTGGCGGCGGGAGCAGGAGCAGTCCACGGCAGCGGGAGGGGAGGCGTCATGATTGCCCAACCCCGGTATCAGTGGGAAGAGCGGCCCCAGCCGCGTTCGGAGCGGGAGGTGCTCGCCAACCTGGAGGCGGAGGAGCGGATTGCGGGCTGTCTGCTGCTCGAGGGCATGCCGGCCCTGGATCGGCTGCAGCGGGTCCTGGGGGACCTCGGCCCCGAAGTGTTTCACTTTCCGGCCACCCGGCGGGTGGTGGAAGCGGCCCGGCAGCTGGCTGGCCACGGTCAGGCGATCGACCTGACGACGATGAGTGCCTGGCTGCAGGACCAGGGCCATCTGGATGCAGTGGGCGGACCGCCGGGTCTGGTGGCCCTGGCCGAAGCGGTGGTGGTCACCGCCAACCTCGACGCCTACGCCGAGATCGTCCTCGACCGCTACTATCGCCGTCAGCTGCAGGCCCATGCCTCGGACCTGATGGCGCTGTCGGTGCTGCTGGAACCGCGGGCGGTGGTGCGCGAGCAGGCGTTCCAGGCGGCGGCCCGGTTGTACGAACTGGGCGATCGCGGTGGGGATGGTGAGCAGCCCTGGAGCGACATCGCCCGGCGCAACTACGAGCGGGCCACCAACCCGCAGAAGCGGATCCGCAGCTACCCGACCTTCTCGGCCCAGCTGGACCGCTTCCTGGATGGCGGCATCCGGGAGCGGGATGCCATGGCCGGGGGGCGGCTGATCGTCGTCGGTGCCGGGACGGGGATGGGCAAGTCGGCCCTGGCGGCGGCCCTGCTGGCGCACCACCTGCACACCCATCGTCAGCCGGCGTCGCTGTTCACCTACGAGATGAGTGCGGACCAGTACGGGGCGCGGCTGCTGGGGAACCTGGCCGGGGTGGAGACCTGGAAACTGCGCAATCAGCAGCTGGATGGGGCGGAGCGGGAGCGGCTGCGTCAGCTGACGGGGCTGGACCTGCCCCTGGTGGTCAACGACCGGGTGGAGATGGACTACGAGCAGCTGGCCCGTCAGGTGGAGCTGTCGGTGCGCCGCAACGGCAGCAACCTGGTGGTGGTCGACCACCTGCACTGCCTGCGGGGTCTGCCCCGCGAGGACGTGCGCACGACGATCACCAACGCCTGCCGGGCCCTGCGCGAGGTCAGCCAGCGGCTGTGGCTCGATATCGTCCTGCTGGCGCAGCTCAACCGCAACGTCAGTGAGCGGGCGGACAAGCGCCCGACCCTGGCAGACCTGAAGGAGTCCTCGGGCATCGAGCAGTACGCGTCAGTGGTGCTGCTGCTG
>CAYZUY010000178.1:4154-4411 GCA_964481495.1 uncultured bacterium | reverse complement strand
GAGGGATCGGGGGCGTAGTAGAAACCCTTGCCGCTGACGGTCTGAGTGACCCAGCTGTTGATCACTCCCGGCTCGACGGTGATCCGTTGATTCTCGTAGTCGACCGCCAGGGTTTTGCGCATCCGCGAGGTGACGATCAGCACCGAGTCTTCAAGCGGCAAGGCGCCGCCGGAGAGGCCGGTGCCGGACCCGCGGGCCACGAAGGGCACCCCGAACCGGTTGCAGAGGCGCACGGCGATCGCCACCTCTTCGGTGCT
>CAYZUY010000178.1:0-4144 GCA_964481495.1 uncultured bacterium | reverse complement strand
AGCACGGCCAGGGCCGGCTCCTGACGGTAGCTGGCCAGACCGTCACATTCGTAGACCAGCAGTTCCTCGCGGCGCTGCACCACCTGGCGATCGCCCAGTTCCCGCCGGAAAACCTCGGCGATCGCACTCCAGTCCGGTCGGGTCACGCTGTGTCTCAGTTAGGGCTTGGGCTGGGCAGGGGTGGTCGGTGCCAGGGCCGGGTTCGGGTTGGCCTGGGTGGCTCGGATCTGCTGCAGCTGCTTGGCCCGGAACGCTTCGGTTTCCTTGTCGAACAGACGGCTCTGTTCCGCCGGGCTGGTGGGAGTGCCGCGGTCGGACATCATCTGTAACTGCTGGAACAGCTGCAGGGGGTTGACGCTGCCGCCGGAACCGGCACCGGGCGAGCTGGGCGTTCCGTAGCTGGATTCGGACGACGGGGCCTGATTTCCCCAGGATGCCTGGGCCCGCACAGGCGCTGCTGCCAGCAGCAGACCGGTCAGAGCGACCAGAGACCAGCCGTATTTCATGACCTTCGAACTCACGGGAGGGCTCCGCAAATTCTAGCGAAAGGCGGTTCCGGTCACTGCGGTAGAGTGACAGCGTCGTGCTCCGGACCCCCCATGCGCATCGCCAGCTGGAACGTCAATTCGCTCCGCACCCGTCTGGAGCATCTGTCGACCTGGCTGGCGGACAATCCGGTGGATGCCCTCTGCCTGCAGGAAACCAAGGTGGTGGATGAGGACTTTCCCCAGTCGGCGCTGCAGGACCTCGGCTACCACTGTGCCTTCGTTGGCCAGAAGAGCTACAACGGTGTTGCCATTCTCAGCCGTCAGCCTCTGACAGACGTACGGCTGGGCTTCGGCGGTGTGCTGCCCGCCGCCAGCGTCGGCGATCTCGACGACCAGAAACGGGTGATCAGCGGTGTCCTCAACGGCGTGCGACTGGTCAATCTCTACGTTCCCAACGGCTCCTCGCCCGACTCCGACAAGTACAGCTACAAGTTGCGCTGGCTGACCCTGCTGCGCCAGTACCTGACGGCGCTGCAGGCTGAGGCCGAGCCGGTGTCCGTCTGCGGGGACTTCAACATCGCCCTGGAGGACCGGGACATCTACGTTCCCGGCAAGGATGACCACATCATGGCCACGCCGATGGAGCGTCAGGCCCTGCGGGACAACGTCCTCAGTCTCGGCTTCCGGGATGCCTTCCGGCTGTTCAGTGAGGCTGAGGATGCCTTCAGCTGGTGGGACTACCGGCAGGCGGGCTTCCAGCGCAACCGGGGCTGGCGCATCGACCATCACTACATCAGTGAGCCGCTGCGGGAGCGGGCGATCGCCTGCACCATCGACCGGGAGCCCCGGGGCTGGGAGAAGCCCAGCGACCACGCCCCGGTGATTCTCGAACTGGCGGATTAGCGGCGGCGGCTCTGCAGCTTCCGGTAGACGTCGCGCAGATCGACGTTGTGGTGGGCGAGGGCGACGAGGGTGTGGAAGAACAGGTCGGCGGCTTCCCCGGCCAGCCCATCGCGATCATCGTCCTTGCAGGCCATCACAACCTCGGCGGCTTCCTCGCCGATCTTCTTGAGGATTTTGTTGTCACCACCAGCGAACAGGCTGCTGGTGTAGGACTGGGCCGTGGGGTTGTCGCGGCGATCGCGCACCACCCGGTAGACCTCGGTGAGCATGTCCGCCGGGGGCTCCAGGCACTGGTCATCGCTCTCGCTGCGGTGGAAGCAACTGCGGGCTCCGGTATGGCAGGCCACATCGCCGGTCTGATCGATGGTCAGCAGCAGGGCATCGCTGTCGCAGTCGTAGCGGATGGCGTGCACCGCCTGGGTATGCCCGGAGGTGGCGCCCTTGTGCCAAAGCTCCTGACGGGAGCGGCTCCAGTACCAAGCTTCGCCGCTCTCCAGGGTGCGCTGCAGCGACTCGCGGTTCATCCAGGCCATCATCAGCACCGCCCCATCCAGACAGTCCTGGGCGATCGCCGGCACCAGACCCCGCTCATCGTAGGCAATGGCGTCCAGGGGCACGTTCAGGGCGAGGGCGGCGGGCATGGTGTTCGGGCTCGGCAGGACTTCCTTAACGCTATCATCGGGCCCCCGTCCCCCTGGCTCCGGCGACCCCAGCCGGACGCTATAGAATGTCGTAATTGTCCGGAGTACAGGCCCCGCCACGGCTCGCCCGGTGGTAACTGCGACGGGAGTCGGCCCGGCCAGGACAGCGACTGCATCGTCCTTGCGACAGCCAGTTAAGGAGAGTGTTTTGGTTAGTTCCTCGACCCTGAAAACGGCCCGCTCCGAAGAGATCTTTGCCGCAGCCCAGAAGCTGATGCCCGGTGGCGTCAACTCCCCCGTGCGGGCCTTCAAATCGGTCGGCGGCCAGCCCATTGTCTTCGACCGCGTCAAGGGCGCCTACGCCTGGGATGTGGATGGCAATCGCTACATCGACTACGTCGGCAGCTGGGGCCCGGCCATCTGTGGCCATGCCCGCGACGAAGTGCTCGACGCCCTGCGCGAAACCATGGAGAAGGGCACCAGCTTTGGTGCTCCCTGTGCCCTGGAAAATGTCCTGGCCGAGATGGTGATCGACGCAGTCCCCAGCGTCGAGATGGTACGCTTCGTCAACTCCGGCACCGAGGCCTGCATGGCGGTGCTGCGCCTGATGCGCGCCTACACCGGTCGCGAAAAAGTGATCAAGTTCGAAGGCTGCTACCACGGCCACGCCGACATGTTCCTGGTCAAGGCCGGTTCCGGGGTGGCCACCCTGGGTCTGCCCGACTCCCCTGGCGTGCCGAAGAGCACCACCGCCAGCACCCTGACGGCTCCCTATAACGATCTGGATGCGGTCAAGCAGCTGTTCGCCGACAACCCGGGCGAAATCGCCGGGGTGATCCTCGAGCCGATCGTCGGCAACTCGGGCTTCATCACCCCCGATGCCGGGTTCTTGGAAGGCCTGCGCGAACTGACCCGCGAGCACGGTGCCCTGCTGGTGTTCGACGAGGTGATGACCGGCTTCCGGATTTCCTATGGTGGTGTCCAGGCCCGCTATGGCGTCACCCCCGACCTGACCACCATGGGTAAGGTGATCGGTGGCGGTCTGCCGGTCGGGGCCTACGGCGGTCGCCGCGAAATCATGGAGATGGTCGCCCCCGCCGGTCCGATGTACCAGGCCGGTACTCTCTCCGGGAACCCCCTGGCGATGGTTGCCGGGATCAAGACCCTGGAACTGCTGCGTGAACCCGGCACCTATGAGTACCTCGATCGGATCACCGGTCGTCTGATCAACGGTCTGCTGGATGCTGCCCGTGATGCCGGTCACGCTGTCTGTGGCGGCCATGTCAGCGGCATGTTCGGCTTCTTCTTCACCGCAGGGCCGGTCCACAACTACGAGGACGCCAAGAAGTCGGATCTGCAGAAGTTCAGCCGCTTCCACCGGGGCATGCTGGAGCAGGGTATCTACCTGGCTCCGTCCCAGTTCGAGGCCGGGTTCATTTCCACCGCGCATGCCTCGGCCGATATCGAGGCCACCGTGCGGGCTGCCGAGGCGGTGTTCGCGACACTGTGAGCAGGCCTCCGGGGTCGAGTTTCCGGCCGATCCGTCGATTCCGGGGGTTGTGTCGCTCGTCCGGGGCGATAATCTCCGGGGCATGTCCCCGCTGCGTCTCGCTCTCTGCCTCGCCTTTGCTTGGTCACTGAATTCCAACGCGGCCGCGGCCGGTCCTCGGGCGCTTGCGGTGGGGCAGCGGCCAGATGATCAACGACTTCAGGCCCCGAAGGACCTCGACGGATATTTCCCCTTCCAACCGCCCGAGTCCCAGGAGGCCTGGGAACGTCGCTCCGCCCAGGTGCGCCAGCGCATCCTCGTGTCGCAAGGACTCTGGCCGATGCCCACCAAGACCGATCTTAACGCGCAGGTCTACGGGCGTATCGATCGCGGGGATTACACCGTCGAAAAGGTCCATTTCGAGAGCGCGCCGGGCTTTTTCGTGACGGGCAATCTGTATCGGCCCAAGAAGACCCAAGGCGGCAAGGTTCCCGGCGTGCTGTTCGCCCATGGTCATTGGGCCGATGCCCGGTTGTCGCAGGCCACCGAGGCGGAGTTGCGCAACGAGATCGCCACCGGTCAGGAGCGCTTCGTCGAGGGGGGCAAGAGCCGCTTCCAGTCGA
>CAYZUY010000177.1:0-4424 GCA_964481495.1 uncultured bacterium | reverse complement strand
TCTTCCGCTTCAGCCGCAGTGTCGAAACTCAAGCGCGGCACTGCCTGGCCATGTACCTGAGGCAGTCCGAGCCGCGGATCATGGCGGAGGTGGGATTCTATGCCGAGCGGCTGGGGATGGCGGCCGGTGAGCTCTTGGACCTGATCGATCAGGACCCCGATGAAGCCCAGCGACGGCTGTCGGGGCTCATGCCCGAGAATCTGGGCGAGGACCCGCGCTTCCTCTAATGGGCGGCGACGTTCGTATCCCGTAGCAGCGGTGAGAGCTCCTTCTGCAGCAGGCCTGCTTTGACCAGTTCCGCGTAGGTGTCCGCTTCCACCGCCAGCAGTTCCTCCTGCAGCGACTGGAGGCCATAGGCGGCCAGTTGGGGGTGCTGACCGGTCAGCTGACGCAGCTCCGTCTCCACCGCCTCCAGCTTCTCCTGCACCTGTTCCCGCTGGCCCTTCAGGAACGCGGCCTGATCGCTCTGGCGCTGCTCCAGGCTGTCCAGACGCTGTAGCACCCGCTTCAGGGCTGTCTGGCGAGCGATCGCCTCGTTGTACTGCTGCTTGAGCTTCTGGTCCCCCAGCAGCCCCAGGCAGCGCAGCAGCGGCTTCATGGTGATGCCCTGCACCAGCAGGGTGAACAGCACGGCCCCCAGGACCGTGGCTGTGATCAGATTCCGCTGGGCCAGCACCGTGGGGATGCTCAGGGCCAGGGCAATCGACACCGAGCCGCGGATGCCGCCCCACCAGAGCACCGTCAGCACCCGCCAGTTGAGGTTGGAGCCCGCCAGTCGGTTGCTCAGGAACCCCAGCCCGAAGGTGGCCACGGCCCGAGCTACCAGCATGGCAGCAATCGCGACGGCGATCGCCCAGCGGTTCTCCCAGAGGTTGGCGAATGAGACCTGATCGCCGATCAGCAGGAAGACCACCGAATTGACGAAGAAGGCCAGGAACTCCCAGAACTCGGTGACGATCACCCGGGTGCGGGGGTTCATGCCGATGCGACTGCCGAAGTTGCCCAGAATCAGGCCCACCGGCACCACGGCGATCACGCCGCTGCCCCCCAGTTGTTCGCTCAGCAGGTAGCTGCCGTAGGCCGCCACCATCGTCAGCGACTGCTCCAGCAGCGGCTGGTCCAGCCGCTGGGTGAGGAAGGAGACGCCGAAGCCGATCAGGCAGCCGACGGCGACCCCGATGCCGGTGTAGCTGAGGAAGTTGGCAATGGATCCCTGCAGGTCGAAGGCCTGCAGTTCCAGGGGCAGGCTGAGCAGCAGCCCGAGGGTGACGACGGACACCCCGTCGTTGAATAGGCTCTCGCCCTCCATCAGCGTCTTGGTGCGCTCGTCCACCCCCAGTTCCCGGAACATGGCAATCACCGACACCGGGTCAGTGGTGGCGAGGCTGGAGCCAATCAGCAGGGCAATCACCAGTGGTACCCCGGCAAACTCATTCAGACCGAGGGCGATGCCGACAATCGAGATCATCACCCCCACCACGGCGTAGAGAGCGATGGGCACCCAGTCCTTGCGGAAGCTGCTCCAGCGCACGTTCCAGGCCGCTTCGAACAGCAGCGGCGGCAGGAAGATCGAGAGTGTCAGTTCCGGCGAGAGTGTGAACAGACGCACGTTGAAGAAGGCCAGCCCCAGCCCGGCCACCACCAGCAGCAGGGTGTAGGGCAGCTGCCGGAACCAGCTGAAGACCTGCGGCAGGGTCGCCACACTGAGAGCGACGGTGAGGGCAAGCAGGAATCGCTCGAGGCCGTACTCGATGACGGCTTCACCGGCGATCGTCTCCAGGGCCATGGGCTTCCAAACGGGCGGGATTAGGGCAGTGTAGCCCCTGCTACCGACGCCCGGCCGACTGGCACGGTCGGGCTACCGGAACCGGGGGAAGGCGCAGTAGGCTGTCCCTGAGTTCTCTTGGTGTGCAACAGGTCAAGCGATGGGGATCGGGCGTTGGACCCTGCTGGCCCTGCTGGGGGCGAGCCTCGGCCAGCCGCTGCTGGCGCAGGAGGTGGTGGTGCCGGAACCTGTGTCGGCGGCCGTCTTCAGCTACACCCTCGATCGGTTGGCCCAGCAGCCCCCAGCCCAGGTCTGCCAGGGCAACACCGACTGGGCCTACGCGCGCCAGCACAGTGAGGTGTTCCGGCTGCCCGGCAGCGATCGCCAGTTCGTGATCCTGCGCTGTTTCCTGGCTGCCTATCAGACGGCGGTGCAACTGTTCGAACTGGATCAGACTCAGATTCGCCCCTGGAAGCTGATGACCTACTGGGAGCCGGGGGTGATCACTGGTTCGGCCCAGCCTGGGTTCCGGGATACCGATCAGTTCGCGGCCCTGGTTACCTATAAGCCCGAGCAGAATCAGCTGACGGTCTGGTCCCGCTGCCGTGGCCTCGGCGACTGCGGCACCTACGCCACCTACCGCTTCCGGGACGGCCAGTTCCAGCTGACCCTGCTGCGGGCCCGCTTCCTGGCGGACGAGTCGGTGCGGGATGCGGCCCGCTTCGCCGACTGGCAGACCTGGCCCAAGGTCTACCCCTCCGACACTTCACCGACGCCCTGAGCTCTGTCCAGCCATTCCTGGAGGGTGGGGGAGAGCGGCGATCGCTGCCCGGTGGCCGGATCGATGCAGCAGTGCACGGTCAGAGCCGTGGCGCAGAGCTGGCCATCCCGCTCCAGCCGGTAGCGGATCTCGAAGCTGCTGGCACTGCGGAGTCGGGGGCTGAGGTTGATGAGCAGGCGATCGCCCACCCGCAGCGGCGCCCGGTAATCCGCCTCGGCGTGGACAATCGGCACGGCCTGGCTGGCACCGCTGAAGAAGACCGGCAGATCCAGTCCGGCGTTGTGGAGCGACTCCTCGTAGGCGGCATGGCACCAGTCGAATAGACGGGCGAAGTAGGCCACTCCGGCGGCGTCCGTGTCCGCGAACCGCACGATGTGGACGTGAGTCACGCTTCCACCTCGAGCAGAGTCCCGTGCAACTGCCGCAGACTGCGGCAGTAGTCGCCGAGACGGTCGTAGATGCTGACGGCCGCCTCGGCGCTGTAGGTGTGGGACATCCGGTTGTGTCCCTCCATCATCTCCAGCCAGAGGGACTGGTCCTGCAACCAGCCCAGGGCATAGGCCTGTTTCAGGCAGGAGCGGGGCGAGTAGCATTCCTCCAGTCCCTGGGCGGTGACCAGTTCCTTTATCGTCTTCCAGGCCAGTTCGAAACTGAACTCGAAGTACTGGATGCAGCCCGCTTTCTGCAGATTGGCCAGCCAGGGCTCCCTGGGAAGGGGAGCTTCAAGGACCTGTTCCAACTGGGCGATCGCCCGATCCAGCTTTGCCAGTCGCCAGTTGCGTGCCATCCCAGATCACCAGACTGTCCTGAAGTGCCCGTTGGCGGAACTCCGGGTCGGCCCGCTGCAGATCCACCCAGTCCAGCCGCAGCAGGGTCGGCAGCTGTTCCAGACGCTCCGCCAGCGCGTAGAAGTCGACCAGCGGCATGGGCACCGCCCCGAGTATCCCCAGATCGTAGTCCGAACGGGGTTGCGCTTCGCCCCGAGCCCGCGAGCCGAACAGCAGGACACGGAAGCTCTGCAGACGGTCGGCTTCCGCCTGCAGAGCTTCCTGAACCAGTGAAATGACCGGGTCCGCTTCCGGCGGCGAAGGGCCCATGGAGGTGTGACCTAACGGTCGACGGAGCCCATGATCACGTCGATGCTGCCGAGGATGGCCATGATGTCGGCCAGCTTCACGCCCTTGAGCAGGCTGGGCAGAATCTGCAGGTTGTTGAAGTCGGCGGCCCGGATCTTGAAGCGCCAGGGAGTGACGTCGTCATTGCCCTGGATGAAGACACCCAGTTCGCCCTTGCCACTTTCGAGGCGGACGTAGTGCTCGCCCTTGGGGATCTTGAAGGTGGGGGCGACCTTCTTGCCGATGTACTGGTAGTCGAAGCCGTACCATTCCGACTTCTTGCCCTCGGCCATGCGGCGGGCTTCCAGGTTCTCGAACGGACCACCGGGGATGTTGGCGCAGGCCTGACGGATGATCTTCAGCGACTCGCGCATCTCCTGGATCCGCACCCGGTAACGGGCGAAGCAGTCACCCTCGGTGGCCCAGGCCACATCCCAGTCGAAGTCGTCGTAGCACTCGTAGTGGTCGACCTTGCGCAGGTCCCACTTGACGCCGCTGGCCCGCAGCATCGGCCCCGAAAGGCTCCAGTTGATCGCCTCGTCGCGAGTGATGGTGCCGACGCCTTCCACCCGGCGGCGGAAGATCGGGTTGTTGGTGATCAGCTTCTCGTACTCGTCGATCTTCTCGGCGAAGTAGGTGCAGAAGTCGAGGCACTTCTCCAGCCAGCCGTAGGGCAGGTCCGCCGCTACGCCGCCGATGCGGAAGTAATTGTTGTTGATCAGGCGCTGACCGGTGGCTGCTTCCCAGAGGTCGTAAATCATCT
>CAYZUY010000176.1:0-4427 GCA_964481495.1 uncultured bacterium | reverse complement strand
GCAGTTCGATGTTCTGCTCCGCGGTCTTGGCGAAGCCGATGCCGGGGTCGAGGATGATCTGCGACGGTTGCACGCCGGCGGCGAAGGCGGCGGCAGCCCGCTCCGCCAGACTCTCGCGCACCGCCGTGACCACATCGTCGTAGTCGGTCAGCTGGTCCATGGTCTGGGGCGTGCCCCGCAGGTGCATGAGCACGATCGGGATGCCGCGGCGGGCGGCCAGAGACAGCATCGCCGGGTCGTAGGTGGCACCGGAGATGTCATTGAGCCAGTTAGCGCCAGCTGTCAGAGCGGCGTCGGCTACGGCTGCGCGGGTGGTATCCACGGAAATCAGCGGTTCCGGTCCCAGTTCGGTCCGCAGACGCTCGACCACCGGCACCACCCGTTGCAGTTCCTCTGCCAGAGGCACCACCTCGGCACCGGGGCGAGTGGACTGGCCACCGATATCAAGGATGTCGGCTCCCGCCTCAAGAAGTTCCGTTGCCCGGACCACGGCCGCATCCAGGCTGTCGTAGCGGCCTCCGTCGCTGAAGCTATCCGGGGTGACGTTGAGAATCCCCATGATCCGGGTACGCGGGGGCTGGGACATCGGCGGCTCTCCGGGTGGCTGTCTTCGATAATAGGTAGTTCGCATTCTTCAGCCCGTGGATGGCACTTCTGGTTGCGGGTGATCGCAGCAACTCCGGCAAGACGACGGTCACCCTGGCCCTGCTGGCGGCGCTGGTGGACCGGGGCCAGACGGTGCAGTCCTTCAAGGTCGGTCCGGACTACATCGACCCGATGTTTCACGCCCGCCTGACGGGCCGCCCCTGTCGCAACCTCGACCCCTGGCTCACCGGCAAGGACTACGTGCGGCGCTGCTTCGGCCACTGGGGCAGCGGGGCCGCAGCGGTGCTGGTGGAGGGGGTGATGGGCCTCTACGATGGCCTGGGTGGTACCCCCGAGGGCAGTTCGGCGGATCTGGCCCTGCAGTTGGCCCTGCCGGTGCTGCTGGTGGTCGACTGCGGACACCTCTCCAATTCCGTGGCGGCTCTGGTGCAGGGCTATCGCAGTCTGGAACCTCGTCTGCAGCTGGCGGGGGTGGTGCTCAACCGGGTGGGCAGCGATCGCCACGAGCAGTTCCTGCGCGGGGCTCTCGAGCCTCTGGGGGTGCCCGTGCTGGGGGTGCTGCGGCGTCAGCCGGATCTGCGCCTGCCGGAGCGGCACCTGGGACTGGTGCCCGTGGAGGAACTGCCGGACTGGCCGCAGCTGCGGCAACGGCTGGTGCAGCTGGGACGTACCTGCTTCGACTGGGAGCGGCTGGCGCTGCTGCTGGCACCGCCGTCACCGCAGGCCCTGGACTGGCCGGAACCGCTGGGTGCCGCGGTGCGGGTGGCGATCGCCCGCGACCGGGCTTTCAACTTCTACTACGCTGACAACCTCGACCTGCTGCGGCACCTGGGAGCGGATCTGCTCGACTGGAGTCCCCTGGCGGATCAGCCGCTGCCGCAGGCCACCCAGGCGGTGCTGCTGGGTGGCGGCTTCCCGGAACTGGTGGCGGAACCCCTCAGCGCCAGTCGGCGTAGTTGGGACAGTCTGGGTCGGGCGGCCGGGCGGGGGATTCCGGTCTACGGCGAGTGCGGTGGTCTGATGGTGCTGGGACAAAGCCTGACGGATCTGCAGGGCGGGGGGTGACCGAAGGCGGGGCTGCTGCCCCATAGGACGCGAATGTCCCCGCGCCTGGGCCTGGGTAATCGGGAGGCGATCGCCCAGTCCTCCTGGGGCTGGCTGAGGGCCGGAACGGTGGTGCGCGGCCATGAGTTTCATCGTTCCGAATGTCTGCCGGGGTCCGGGCACCCGGGACTGTTCCGCTGGCAGGAGCAGCAGGAGGGGCTGCTACAGGGCAGCATCGCTGCCAGCTACCTGCACCACCACTGGGGCGATCGCAGCGCCGACCTGGCAGCTTGGCTAGGCGATCTGAGGAAAGCCGATGAAGGGATTTGAACCCTTGACCGCTCGATTACGAATCGAGTGCTCTACCACTGAGCTACATCGGCATGCGGCTTTTGATTGTAGCAGCCCTGACCGCCTGCGAGAATAGGCAGATGAGCAACTCCAGGATTCCCCCCGACTCGGAACGCTACGCCCGCCTCAAAGCGGAGCTGGATCGACCCTATCGGGGGCTGCGTCGCACCTTCTACCTCACCTTTGCCGCTTCGGGGGCCATCGGTGCCTTCGTCTTCTTCTTCCGGTTGCTGGCGGGTCAGGCGCCGGAATCGGATCTGCAGAACCTGGCCCTGCAGTTGGGAGTGACCGGACTGTTCGCCTGGCTCTGGTGGCGCGGTCGCGATCGCTGAGCTCAGGTTTCTGCGCTGGGCTCGGTTGCGTCAGGTGTTGATGTCTCCGTTGCCGGGGCAGGCTCGTCCACGGCCACTGCAGGGGCGGGTGCAGAAGCCTCGGCTGTGGTTTC
This sequence comes from uncultured bacterium, assembly GCA_964481495.1. Taxonomy (GTDB): domain Bacteria; phylum Cyanobacteriota; class Cyanobacteriia; order Synechococcales; family Synechococcaceae; genus CAWUMD01. The sequence continues at coordinate 1,981 of CAYZUY010000176.1, read as the reverse complement.
GGTTTCCCCTTGCTCCGAGGCTTGTGCAGGTTCGCCCTCCGACGCCTCGGCTGCGACCGGTTCAGGAGCCGGTTCCGGGGCTGTGACTGCGTCGTCAGCGGCGGCCTCCACCACGGGTGCGGCCGGACTGTCGACCCAGCTCAGCTCCGGCAGGATGCGGTTCAGCTTCAGCCCCAGCAGAGTGAAGTCCTGACGGATGCGATCGCTCGGGTAGGGAACGCCCGCTTCGAACCGGGACGGACTGAGGACCATCACCCGCAGCACGGCCACCGGGACCTGGGCAAACAGGTTAGCCGCCAGGAAGCTGCCGCTGGCCAGCAGCAGCACATTGAACGGAGCGAACCCGTTCAGTGGCGTGAAGGAACTGACACTGGGCGCCAGCCGCACCAGCTGCCAGAAGAGAACCCCCATCAGCAGGGCCGTGGCGATCGCCACGGCCCTGCTGATGGGGGTGCGGAACCAGCCGAGAATCCGGCGCTGCTCGTCGCTGAGGGCTTCGGGCCGGAGGGCAACTGCCAGGACCGAGAAGATGCTGAAGGGCCGCTGCAACTGCATCCACAGCACCGGTCCGATGCCGAACAGGGCGATCAGCAGCAGTTGCAGCGGCCCCGGGAGAAAGGTCTTCTCCACCGCCAGGGCCAGCAGGCAGATCCCCAGGGCCAGCGGCACCGCCGCCAGCCCACTCAGGTGGACCCAGAGGTAGGGATCGCGACGGAAGCCTTGCATGGCAGGGGATCTGAGGGGACTAGACGGTCAGGGTGCGGCGCTTGGTGACCAGACGGTAGGTCTCGATCAGATCGCCCTCTTCCCAGCTGTTGAAGCTGTCGAGACCGATACCGCACTCGAAACCGGTGTTCACTTCCTTGACGTCGTCGCGCATCCGCTTGAGCGAGTCGAGGTTGCCGCTGTAGACGATCTCCTTGCCCCGCTTGACGCGGATGTTGCAGTTGCGGATCGCCTTGCCTTCCTTGACGTAGCAGCCTGCCACGGCACCGCGGCCGATGCTGAAGACTGCCCGCACTTCCAGCAGACCCAGGGGCTCTTCCACCAGCTCCGGCTCGAGCATCCCTTCCATCGCGGCCTGGATGTCCTCCAGCAGCTTGTAGATGATGTCGTACTCGCGCACGTCCACACTGGCCGCATCTGCGGCACGCTTGGCACCGGTGGCCAGGGTGGTGTTGAAGCCGATGATCACGGCACCGGAAGCTGCCGCCAGGTCGACGTCGGTTTCGGTGACTTCGCCCGGGGCTGCCAGCAGCACGCGGATCTGCACTTCCTGCTGGGGCAGCTGTTCCAGGGAGCCGAGGATGGCTTCCACGGAACCCTGTACGTCGGCCTTGAGGATGAGGTTGAGCTCCTTGAGCTCGCCTTCCTGAGCCTGGGCCGAGAAGGTGCTGAGGCTGACCCGACGGGAGGCCATGGCCTGGGCCAGACGGGACTGACGCTGCTCCGTGGTACGGGCATCGGCAATCGAGCGGGCCTGCTTCTCGTCCGGGTAGACCTCGAATTCGTCACCGGCAGCCGGGACATCGCTCAGGCCGAGGACCTCGACAGCGAAGGAGGGGCTGGCAGCCTCGACGCGATCGCCGCGGTCGTCCATCATCGCCCGCACCTTGCCCAGGACCGAACCGGCCACCAGGACGTCGCCGACCCGCAGGGTGCCGTTCTGGACCAGCAGCGTCGCCACCGGACCCCGGGCCTTGTCGAGGTGAGCCTCGATGACGGTACCGCGGGCTGCCCGGTCGGGGTTGGCCTCCAGCTGTTCCACTTCCGCCAGCAGCAGGATCATCTCCAGCAGCTGCTCGATGTTCTCGCCCTTGATGGCGCTGACCTGCACCATCACGGTGTCGCCACCCCATTCCTCGGGCACCAGACCGTGCTCGGTCAGCTCCTGCTTGACGCGGTCCGGCTGGGCGCCTTCCTTGTCGCACTTGTTGATGGCGACAATCAGGGGCACCTCGGCTGCCTTGGCGTGGCTGAT
>CAYZUY010000175.1:0-4468 GCA_964481495.1 uncultured bacterium | reverse complement strand
CGAATATCCTTTTCGGGGATTTCAATCTCCTGCTCCTCATCCGGTTCCGGCACCACCTCCGACGAGGCAAAGGAGGTCTGGCGCTTGCCTTGGGCGTTGAACGGCGAGATCCGCACCAGCCGATGGGTGCCCTTTTCCGCCTTCAGGTAGCCGTAGGCGTAGCGGCCCTCGATTTCCAGGGTGACGGATTTGATCCCGGCTTCATCCCCTTCCGAGAGTTCCATCACCCGCACCTTGTAGCCCTGGTCCTCGGCCCAGCGGGTATACATGCGCAGCAGCATCTCGGCCCAGTCGGCCGCATCCGTGCCACCGGCTCCGGCATTGATGCTGAGCACCGCACCTTCCTTGTCGTAGGGGCCCGACAGCAGCTGCAGCAGCTCCCACTGGTCCAGTTCCCGGCGCAGCTGGGTGACGTTGGCCGCTGCTTCCTCGAGCAGCGTCGGATCATCTTCCATCTGCAGCAGTTCCAGGATGGCGCGACTGTCGTCGAGCTTCTGCCGCCAGCTCTGCAGCTGGGCGATCGCCGACTTGCACTCGTCGAGATCCCTCAGGGTTCGCTGGGCACTGGTCTGGTCATCCCAGAAGTCGGGCTGGGAGGCAACGGCCTCAAGGTCGCTGATGCGGGCGTTCAGAGCAGGCAGGTCAAAGATAGTCCTGGGTTTTACCCAGGCGGTCATGGAGCTGCTCGATCTCGCGCTTGATGTCGGTCGTATCCATTCGCGTCGTCAGGAAGGCACTACTTAGACCTTAGCGGTTGGGGGTGCCCCATCGGCTCCCGGCAGGTCCGCTAGAGTCTGGAAGACGATTTCATGGATGCCGGTTATGGCCATTCAGGTGGGGGACAGCGCTCCCGATTTCTCGCTCCAGGATCAGAACGGTGAGACCGTGACGCTCTCCGGCTTCCGGGGTCAACCGGTGGTGCTCTACTTCTATCCCAAGGACGATACCCCTGGCTGCACCGCCGAAGCCTGCGCTTTCCGGGACCAGTACAGCGTCTTTCAGGAGGCCGGAGCGGTGGTGATCGGCGTCAGCGGTGACTCGGTCGCCGATCACCGGAAGTTCGCCAGCAAGTACAGCCTGCCGTTCCGGCTGGTGAGTGATCAGGGCAATCAGCTGCGTAAGGCCTACGGTGTGCCCAATGCCCTGCTGCTGCTTCCCGGGCGGGTCACCTACGTGATTGATGGCGACGGCATCGTCCGCAAGGTCTTCAATTCGATGATGGACTTCGCCGCTCACGTCAGCGAGGCCCGCGAGACGATCGCCACCCTGGCATAGCTGCCGGAGCCGGACGCGGGATCCGCTAAGGTGGGCCTGACGTCCGGCTTGATTCCATGTCCCGCTCCTCTTCCGCTTCGGTGGGCGATCGCGTGCTCTCGACCCTGCCCTACCTACTCCCCCTGGCTGATGCGCTGCTGGGTTTCGGGCAGCCGCTGCTGCTCCAGTTTCCGCAGCTGTCGGTGCTGGCGCTGCCCCTGAGCCCGGTCTTCGCCCTCTACCGCACCATTCCCTTTGCCGGTCTGGTGGTATTCCTGGCGCTGTTCCTGCTGGTGGTGCGCAATGAATCGCTGCCCCATTTCCTGCGCTACAACACCATGCAGGCCATCCTGCTCGACGTGCTCTCCAGTATTCTCGGGATTGTCTTCCAGCTGGTGCTCGAACCGGCTCTGGGCGGCACCTTTGTGATGGAGACCCTGTTCTCGAGCGTCTTCCTGGGGATCTGGGCCGCCAGCCTCTACTCCATCGTCCAGTCGCTGCGGGGCTTCTACCCGGAGATCCCGACCCTGTCGGACGCGGTGTATCTGCAGGTGCGGTAGTATGGAAGCTTGTGGAATTTGACCTTGCTACCGGGCCTGCGGGATGCCGGCAGCCGTCAGACCATAAGGATCCAAAGGAAACGAGTCCATGAAAGACTTCTACTACGAGACCATGTACATCCTGCGCCCGGACCTGGGTGAAGAGCAGGTTGAACAGGCGATCGCCAAGTACCAGACCTTCCTGACCGAGAACGGTGCCGAAATCCTGGAAACCCAGCACCGCGGCAAGCGTCGTCTGGCCTACCACATCCAGAAGCACCGCGAAGGCATCTACGTGCAGCTGAACTACAAGGGCGATGGCAGCCAGATTGCCCCCCTGGAGCGGGCTATGCGTCTGAGCGAGGAAGTGCTCCGCTACCTGACCGTGAAGCAGGAAGTGGTTGCTGAAGCTGAAGAGGAAGCCGTCGAAGCGTAACGTCGCTCTTCGGTAACCCAACCTTCTGACGGTACTGGTCACGGGTGCTATAGTCACCCCAGCCAGTACCGTTTTTATTTTCAGGCTGGCTGCCGTGGTCCTGACTGAGCCCATGACTGCCGACCCTGCGAGCCCCGAACTCAGCACCGAGATAGCTGCGCTGCGCTCCGAGCTGGCCTTCCGAGACCAGTTGGTCGAGCATCTCACCCGTGAACTGCAGCAGCAGAACCAGCCGGTGGATAGATCGGAACCGGACAGCCCCGGATTCAGTGCCACTCCCCGCTCGCTCTCCGAGCAGCTGCGTCAGCTGGCCGATCGGGTCGAAGGGCGTGAGCAACAGTTCGCTGCTCTGCTGATGCAACTCGAACAGCAGTTGGATCAGAGCCGTCGGCAGGCGGAGCAGCTGGGCCATCGCCTGGAACAGGAATCCCGACTGCGGCAGGATCAGGTCGCGGACCTGACCCGAGAGCGGGAGGAGATCTCCACGGCACTACAGCAACAGATTGCCGGTCTGAGCCAACGGCTCGAGGAACTGCCGGCCCTCTACCACCGCAAGTTCACCCAGCGACTGGAGCCCGTCCTCGGTCAGATCCGTCAGCTGAATCAGGAGAACTCTCTCCTGCAGGAGAAGCTCCAAACCATCAGCTTTGTCGTCAGCAACAGCAGTCGCCCCCAGGGCCCAGTCGATCTCCCCAGCTTCACGGCCCGCCACGGGAGCCCGGATTCATTGGCAGGGTAGGCCCACCACCCGCCCCCTCAGGTGGGGCACCAGAACATTCCCTTGACTCCGGCAGGGTCGAGGGTGAAGCCCATGGCTTCGTAGAAACTCACCACGTGGGGATCGGCAAACAAGGTGATCCGGGTCAGACCGGCCTGACGCAGCCGATCCACCAGATACTGCATCAGCACCCGTCCCAGCCCCTGCCCCTGGAAGCTGGGACTGACCACCACATCCCAGATGGTGGCATTGAAGGCGTGGTCTGAGGTGGCCCGGGCAAAGCCGATCAGCCGTCGCCGAGCGCCCACCTGCTGCCACATGGTCACCACCTCGAAGCTGCTGTCGACCGCTCGCTTGACCTTGCGATGGGGCCGTCGTGACCATCCCACCGCCACACAGATGGCTTCCAACTCGTAGTAGTCGATATCTCGCAGGGTGCTGAGGACGATCACCCCATCCACCGGCAGGCGGGGCTCCACGGCGATCGCCTCCGAGCCGTAGTACTGCTGCAGGGCTTCGGCGGAATCCAGTCTCACCGTCTGGGTCTGGGCAGGGGTTTCCAGTCCCGCGAACAGATTACGCCAGAAGCCCATCCGGTTCTGCATACACGCTTTTCCTCAACCCATTCATTGTAGGCACGCAGCGCCGTAGGGCTTGCGGACACTGACTTCTGCGGCTTGCCATGCCGAAAGGATTCCACCCACAGCGGCCCTTTCAGGCGACTGATTTACAAGACGTAAATAAGACTTATTTCAGATATTTACTTATTAGATATAGACTGAAAAGGACTGTTTTTACTTTAGAAACAGACTGATTCGGGATATATTGGCAATCGGTCAAACTCCTCATGGCCGTTGCCTGTAGGGGCGGATCGGTAGAATTGGCCCATGCAACCTGTGGCCCTCATGAATCCGGTCGTCTGCCTGAACCGCTGTGTCAGCTATGAACAGGAGGAGTTGACCCGGAGCCTGCGTGAGACGCTGGCCCCGCTGGGAGGCATGCAAGCCTTCGTACAGCCGGGGCAGCGGGTCCTGCTGAAACCGAATCTGCTGACCGGGGCACGGCCGCAGGGCGAATGCGTCACACGGCCGGAGTTCGCTGCTGCCGTGGCCCGCCTTGTGCTGGAAGTGGGTGGTCAGCCGTTCCTGGGTGATAGTCCGGCCTTCGGCTCCGCCCGAGGCGTGGCGATCGCCAACGGCTATGGTCCTTTTCTGGATGAACTGGGCATTCCGGTCGTGGAATTCCACGGCCACCGCTTCGAGACGGAGCATCCCCGCTTCGCTCACCTGAGACTCAGCCGTGAGGCGCTGGATGCCGACGTGGTGATCAACCTGCCCAAGGTGAAATCCCACGTGCAGTTGACCATGACCCTGGGGGTGAAGAACCTGTTCGGCTGCTGCCCCGGCAAGATGAAGGCGTGGTGGCACATGGAGGCCGGCAACGACCCGGACGCCTTCGCGGAAATGCTGGTGGAGATGGCAGAGGCGATCGCCCCGGCACTGACGATTGTGGACGGCATCA
>CAYZUY010000174.1:2801-4479 GCA_964481495.1 uncultured bacterium | reverse complement strand
CGACGAGGAAGAGCGTGCGGATGTCGGGCCGGCGCTCGAGCAGGCGCTGCACCACGCGGTCGAGTTCGTCGTTGGCATCGGCCAGGCCGGCCAGGTCGCGCTCGTCGAGGATGGCGGTGGCGAACCGCGGCTCGGCGAAGATCATCACCCCGGCGGCGGACTGGATCAGGTGGGCACAGGTGCGGGAACCGACGACGAGAAAGAAAGCATCCTGTAGCTTGCGGTGCAGCCAGACGATGCTGGTGAGGCCGCAGAAGACCTCCCGCTGACCCCGCTCCCGCAGCAGCGGTGGGTCGATGCAGTCCAGACGGGCCTCGGCGGTGGGGGAAACACTCAGGGGCATGGCGGGTATCGGTTCAGGGGACCGACCGCAGTCACAGATCCGACCCTAGCGGTCGCCCCGGAGGCCCCCGGCCGTGATCCCCGCCGCTCCCGCCGGGGCCGGGGCTACCGGCAGCACGATCCCCGCTCCCGGCCACGCCCCTTGCGGCCAGCCGGGTCGTTCCGGAAGATTTAATTTCCCTGTTAGAAAACTTCTCCGAATGGCTGTTTCCGACGCGGCGGCACCGACGCCCCGGCTGAGCGATGGGCCGGATGCGGCCCCTGCCACGCTGCTGCTGGCCCACGGTGCCGGTGCCCCGATGGACAGCCCCTTCATGACGGCGATCGCTACCGGGCTGGCGGATCGCGGCTGGCGGGTGGTGCGCTTCGAGTTCCCCTACATGGCCCGCCAGCGGCAGACCGGGCGCAAAGCCGCCCCGGACCGGATGCCGGTGCTGCAGGCCTGCTTCCGGGAGCAGGTGGCGCTGGAGGTGGGCGATCGCCCCCTGTTCATCGGCGGCAAGTCCATGGGCGGGCGGGTGGCCAGCCTGCTGGCGGATGAGCTGGGTGTGCAGGGCTGCCTCTGCCTGGGCTATCCCTTCCACCCGCCGGGCAAACCGGAGAGTCTGCGCACCGAACACCTGGAGCAGCTGCGTACCCCGACCCTGATCCTCCAGGGGGAGCGGGACAGCTTCGGCCGACGCAACGAGGTGGAGACCTACCCGCTGTCGGCGGCGATCACGGTGCAGTGGCTCACCGCCGGGGACCACAGCTTCAAACCGACCCGCAGCTCCGGGCTGAGTGAGGCGGATCACTGGGCCACGGCGATCGCCCACAGCGATGCCTTCCTGCAGAACTGTACGGGTTGAGCAGACTCTTTTCGGATTCTTTACCGCACTCCGGTTGAATGACTGTGATTGAGTCGGAGCAACACTGCCCATCCGGAGATCCGTGACTGCTCTGAAACCGCTGCGAACACTGGTGCTGTTCCTGCTCAGCCTGCTGACCTGTGTCCTGCCCTGGCAGGCCCTGTCAGCCCAACCCGCCGGGCCGGAACCGCTGATGATTCTGGCGTATCACGAGATTGCCGAACCGCGGCAGGCCCTGATGCCGGATCTGGCGGTCTCACCGACCAACTTCGTGCGCCAGCTCGACTGGTTGCGCAACCAGGGCTATCACTTCGTCAGTCTCTCCCAGGTGATCGCTGCCCGGGAGACCCGGCGTCCCCTGCCGTCCCGACCGGTGCTGATCAGCTTCGATGACGGCTATCGATCCTTCACCACCCAGGCTCTGCCGACGCTGAAGCTGTTCAAGGCACCGGCTGTTCTGGCGCTGGTGGGCAGCTGGATGGAACCCG
>CAYZUY010000174.1:0-2791 GCA_964481495.1 uncultured bacterium | reverse complement strand
ATTCAGTGGGGTGACAGCCCACTGTCACGCAGCGAACTGATGAGCTGGGCCGAGGTGCGCGAGGCGATCGCCACCGGACTGGTGGAAGTCGCCAGCCACACCTACGACCTGCATAAGGGCATTACCGGCAATCCCCAGGGCAACTCCCAGCCTGCCGTCACAACTCGGTTCTACGCAGGCGATCGCTACGAGAGCGAGGCCGATTACCGTCAGCGGCTGCGGGCGGATCTGGCCCGCAACAACGAACTGCTGCACCATCAGCTGGGCATCACGCCGCGGGCGATCGCCTGGCCCTACGGCCGCTACAACGACACCGCTGCCGACGTGGCCGACCAGCTGGGGATGACGGTGGGTCTCACCCTTGACGACGGCGCCAACGACGACGAGGTGGGCCTGGATCGCCTGCGCCGCACGCTGATGAGCACAGACATGACCCTGGCCGGTCTGGAACAGGAACTGGCACTGCGGCGGGCCAATGCCCTCGACAATCAGCGGGCCGCCAAGATCATGCACGTCGACCTCGACAACATCTTCGACCCCAACCCGGAGCAGATCCAGCGCAACCTCGACCTGCTGCTGGAGCGCATCCGGGCCATGGGGGTGAACACGGTCTACCTGCAGGCCTACGCTGACCCCGACGGCAACGGCGCCGCTGATGCGCTCTACTTCCCCAACCGGCACCTGCCCGTGCGCGCCGATCTGTTCAACCGGGTCGCCTGGGAAATCCGCACCCGCACTCCTGTGCGGCGCCTCTACGCCTGGATGCCGCTGCTGGCCTTCGAACTGCCCAAGGCCAATCCGGCCAGCACCGAAGTTGTGCTCACCGAACCGGCCAGCCGCAGCGGTGTCCTCAACATGGGCTACCCCCGCCTGTCTCCCTTCTCGGAGCAGGCCGTGAGCACCATCCGGGAGATCTACGAGGATCTTTCGCAGCGGGCCACCTTCGACGGGCTGCTGTTCCACGATGACGTCACGCTGACCGACTACGAGGACGCGAGCCCGGCTGCTCTGCGTACCTACCGCAGCTGGGGTCTGCCCGGTTCCCTGGCCAGCATCCGGGCCAGTGACGACCTGCTCGGCCGCTGGACGATTCTCAAGATCAACGCCCTCGACAACCTGGCCCAGGAGATGGCAGCAGTGGTGGCCCACAACCAGCCGGGGCTGCGCACGGCCCGCAACCTCTACGCCCAGGTAGCCCTCAACCCCCGCTCCGAGGTCTGGTACTCCCAGTCCCTGGACAACTCCATCCGCAGCTACGACTTCACGGCCATCATGGCCATGCCCTATATGGAGCAGGCCCGCAATCCGCGTCAGTTCCTGGCGGATCTGGTGGCGGAGGTGAAGCAGAAGCCGGGTGGGCTGGAGAAGGTGGTGTTCGAACTCCAGTCCAAGGACTGGCGCCAGGAGCAGGACCTGGACTCTGAGGAACTGGCGGGCTGGATCGCGGAGCTCTACCGGCTGGGGGCGCGCCACGTGGCCTACTACCCCGAGAATCCCTTCCGCAACGCCCCGGACCCGCGGGTGATCCGCCCGGTCCTGGACAGCCACTCCAGTCAGCCCCTGATCTCCAGTCGCTAGGGCAACGACCATGATCGCCGTTTCCACCCTGCGCGAGACCTGGCAACTGCTGCTCCAGTTCGCCTTCCTCTACCCCCTGGCGATGTCCTACGTCTGGATGCTGGGAGCCCTGGGCTTCCACTGGCGTCACGAACGGCGGGAGCAGGCCGGCTCACCGCCACCGCTGCTGCAGCCTGCACCGCCGGTGAGCATCCTCATTCCCTGCTTCAACGAAGGGGAGAACGTCGAGGAGACGATCGCCCATGCCGTCGCTGTCGATTACCCGGAGTTCGAGGTGATCGCGATCAACGACGGCAGCCGGGACAGAACCGGCCCCATCCTCGACGCCCTGAGCGAACGCTATCCGCGGCTGCGGGTCGTGCATCTGGCCCAGAACCAGGGTAAGGCCATGGCCCTGCAGAGCGGCGCCCTGCTGGCCCGCTCGGATCTGCTGGTCTGCATCGACGGCGACGCCCTGCTCGATCCCCACTGTCTGCCCTGGCTGGTGCGCCACTTCCAGCGCGATCGCCGCATCGCCGCAGTCACCGGCAATCCCCGTATCCGCAACCGCACCACCCTGCTGGGGCGGATTCAGGTGGGCGAGTTCTCCTCCATCGTCGGTCTGATCAAGCGGGCCCAGACCCTGTTTGGAGCTCTGTTCACCGTCTCGGGTGTGATCACCGCCTTCCGCCGCTCCGCCGTCCACAGCGTCGGCTACTGGAGCCCGGACATGCTCACCGAGGACATCGACATCACCTGGAAGCTGCAGCGCCATGGCTGGCGAGTGGTCTACGAGCCCCATGCCCTGGTCTGGATTCTGATGCCGGAAACCCTGGGTGGTCTCTGGAAACAGCGGCTCCGCTGGGCCATGGGCGGGGCCCAGGTACTGCTCAAGAACCTCGACCTGCTGCGCCGCCGTGGTCATGGCCGCCTGAAGCTGCTCCTGGGCGAACTCTGCCTCACCCTGGTCTGGTCCTATCTGCTGCTCGGGCTGGCGGTGGTCTGGCTGCTCGACCGCACGCCCCTGAACGGGCCGCTGCCCTCGGGGGTCGAGCTGCCCTTCCTGCCGGAGACGGGCGGCATGGCCCTGGGGATCACCTGTCTGATCCAGTTCGGTCTCAGCAGCTGGCTGGATGGCCCCTACGACCGCGGTCTGGGCCGCAACTACTACTGGCTGGTCTGGTATCCGATCGCCTACTGGACGATCAACGTTCTGGCCACGATCGTCGCCTTC
>CAYZUY010000173.1:0-4558 GCA_964481495.1 uncultured bacterium | reverse complement strand
CGCAGCCGAGGCCGATCACAGCACCCGAGATGCCCAGCCCCAGCAGCAGGTAGGCGATCGCCTTGCCCAGCAGCAGTTCCAGGGCTGAGATGCCCGAGGCGTAGACCTGGAGGATCGTCCCCTGGTCCTTCTCACGCACCATCGCCACCGCCGCCAGCAGAGCCGGGAATATCCAGAGAACAACGCCAAAGACGCCGGGGACGATGTATTTCGACTCCTCCCGGCCGGGGTTGAACCAGATGCGGCTCTGCAGTTTCAGCCGCTCTGTGGCGGGCAGCAGCCCCTCCCGTTTCAGGAACTCGCGGCTGGCGGCTTCGAGGCCGTTGCGGATCACCCGGGCGTTGTTGACGTCGCTGCCGTCGATCAGCAGCTGTACCCCGGAGGGCTGACCGGCGGCGATGCGATCGCTGCAGCGGGCGGGAATCACCACCACGGCTTTGGCCTGGGCGCGGTCGATGGCCACGTCAGGGCGGCTGGTCATCGCCACCGGCGCCGGGATGAACTGGTTGGTGGCGTAGATCGTCTCGGTGTAGCGGCGGCTGAGGGCGGTGCCATCCCAGTCCTGGACTGCCACCGGGATGTCCTTGGCCTCGAGGCGGATGGCGAAGCCGAAGATCAGCAGCGTCATCAGCGGCAGCAGAAAGGCCAGGGCCAGGGTGAGGCGATCGCGACGGATCTGGGCTAGTTCCTTTGCCACCTGGGCGCGGATGCGGCGAAGCTCCATCTCAGACCTCCCGGTGCCGGTGTCCGGCGTCGCTGCGGTTGACGATGCCGATGAAGCAGTCCTCCAAGGACCAGGGCACCGGCCGCCAGCGCTCCACCTGCAGACCCGCCTCACGCAGCTGCCGCAGCAGCAGAGCCTCGGCCTCGCTGGGGTCCGTCAGGGCGACGTGCAGGCGATCGCCGAACACCGACACCTGCCCTGGCGGTAGGGTCTGCCGCAGCCAGGCCAGGGCCTGTCGGGGCGGGTCTGCCCGCAGTTCGTAAAGCTGCCCCGGCTGCCGAGCGCGGATGGCGTCGGGACTGCCCTGGGCGGCCAGTTCTCCGGCCACCATGAACCCGAGGCGATCGCACTGCTCGGCCTCCTCCAAGTAGTGGGTGGTCACCAGAACGGCGGTGCCGCGCCGGGCCAGATCGCCGATCAGTCGCCAGAACTGGCGCCGGGCCAGGGGGTCGACCCCGGAGGTGGGCTCGTCGAGGAAGAGGATCTCCGGAGCGTGCAGCACCGAGGCCCCGAAGGCCACCCGCTGCTTCCAGCCGCCGGGCAGACTGGCGGTGAGCCGGTCCGACTGGGCCGTCAGACCGCAGATCTCCAGTACCCAGTCGATGCGCTCGGCCCGCAGACGGCGGGGCACCTCGTAGACCCCGCAGTAGAACTGCAGATTCTCGAGAATGCTCAGGTCGTCGTAGAGGGTGAACTTCTGGCTCATGTAGCCGAGACGGCGGCGCACCTCGCGGCGGCGGAAGCCCTCCGCCTCCCCGGCCAGGATCATCTCGCCGCCGCTGGCGGGCAGCAGTCCGCAGAGCATCTTGATGGTGGTGGTCTTACCGGCACCGTTGGCCCCCAGCAGGCCGTAGACCTCGCCATAGCGGATCTCGAGGTCGACCTGGCGCACGGCCTGGAACTCCCCGAAGCGGCGGCTGAGGTTGCGGGCACCGATGGCGATGTCGCCCCGGGACGGGGAGCTGCTGCTGCCGGGAAACGGCTGGAAGGGCGGGTCCGCCTGCTGCTCCCGCAGACGGGCAACGAAGACGTTCTCCAGGGTGGGTAGGCTCTCCTCCAGCTGCAGCTGTGGCAGTGCCAGCCTCTCGACGACCCGGCGGGTGTGGCGGGGATCGTCGGTGAGCAGGTCGAGGCGATCGCCGAAACTCTGCAGATCCTTCAGGTGGGGGTCGCGCTCGGGGCTGAGCTGGCTGCGGGCCCGCTGGCGATCGCCGCAGCGCAGCTCCAGCCTTGTCAGACTCAGCCGCTGCCGCAGCTGACTCAGGGTCCCGGTTTCGCGGATGCGGCCCTCGCTGATCAGCGCCAGTCGGTGGCAGCGTTCTGCTTCATCCAGGTAGGGCGTGGCGACGAGGATAGTGATGCCCTCGTCCCCGAGGGCGGTGAGCACATCCCAGAACTCGCGCCGGGAGACGGGGTCCACGCCGGTGGTCGGTTCGTCGAGCAGCAGCACCTGGGGTTGGGTGATCAGGGCGCAGCAGAGAGCGAGCTTCTGCTTCATGCCGCCGGAGAGGTAGCGGGCGAGGCGATCGCCGATGCGCTCGAGCCCCATCAGGCTCAGGTAGCGATCGCGCCGCTCCCGTAGTAGCGGCGTCGGCAGCCGCCGCAGACCACCGATGTAAGCCAGATTCTCATCGATGCTCAGGTCGAGGTAGAGGGAGAACTGCTGGGTGAGGTAGCCAATGCGCGACTGGATCCGATGGGGATCCTGACCGAGTACCGCGACGTCGCCCTGCTGCACCGCCATCAGGCCTGCGAGCAGATTGAAGGTGGTGGTCTTGCCGGCTCCATCCGGGCCGATCAGCCCGAAGATCTCACCGGGGGCGATCACCAGGTCGATGCCGTCGAGGGCAAGCGTGCTGCCGTAGCGGTGACTGAGGCCCCGCACGGCGATCGCCGTTTCACCGGGGGTGGAACGTGCCGTCGACACGATGGCCTCGCAACCATGGATTACGGCCCATTATCCGCTCCCTCGCAGACGTTCGGAGGCCCGGGCAGGGACCGCGCCCCATCCGCGGGCGCAGCGGGAACGTCAGTGATTCGGGCGGGACTCCAGCCGGATCTCAGCGTCAGCGGGCATGCCCGGTTTGGCCAGCCCACCGGACTGGTCGATGGCGATACGCACCCCGAACACCTGCTTGACCCGATCCTTCTGGAAATAGATGTTTTCGGGGGTGAAGGAAGCCTGGGCATCGATGGCGCTGACATGCCCGGCCAGCGGGCGCGTCGGGTCCGAGTCGAGGCGGATGGTGGCGTGCTGACCCAGTCGCACCCGACCGATGTCGCCTTCGGGAATGAAGCCACGCAGGTAGACGGTGCGCGGATCGAGGATCGTCAGGATGGTGCGTCCCGGACTGGCCAGAGCGCCGGGTTCCAGGGCCCGGACCGTGACGATGCCATGCAGGGGACTGAACAGTTTTGCTTCGGACAGCTGTGTCCGGGCCTGATTCAGGTCGGCCTGGGCCCGTCGCACCGCCCGCAGACTCGCCTGATAGCGGGCGGCTGCCTCGGGGATGTTGGTGCGCAGGGCGTCGTAGTGCATGCGGGCGGCCCGCAGGGCGGATTCCTGGGCCAGCCGGGTGGCGGTGGCCGTCTCGAACCCGGTCTGGGCCTCATCCGCCTGCTGCTGATTGACGGCCCCCTCACGGCTGAGACGGGCATAGCGATCGCGTTTCACCCGGGCCAGGCGTTCCTGGGCGATCGCCTGCTGCAACTGTGCCTCGGCCTGGGTGATCTGGGCCTGGGCCGAGGCAGCTTCCTCCTGGCTCTGACCGTGAATCCCGGTTTCGGTCCGCAGCTGCTGGGCCTGGAAGCGGGCCTCCGCCAGTCGGGCCCCGGCAGCCTCCTCCTGGGCCTGCAGGTCGCGGCTGTCCAGCTCCACCAGCAGCTGGCCCCGCTGTACCGGGTCGCCTTCCCGCGGCACGATGCGCAGCACCCGGCCGCTCACCTTGGCCGCGATATCGGTTTCATAGCCTTCGATGCGCCCGCTCAGAGAGAGGCTGGTGGGGGGCTGTCGACTCCGCCAGAACTGCCAGACCCCGTAGCCCAAAGCGGCGATCGCCACCGGCAGCAGCAGCAGGCGAGGGTGTGGACGCAGCCGTCGGGACGGGTCGGACATGGCAGGGACCATAGGTCTGCCGTGATTCTTGCACGCGTTCGCCTTTCCTCCTGGCAGACAGAAATCAGAATGGAAGTGGTGGAGGAAGACCGTCAGCCGTTGCCGAGGCAGGAGGCCACCATGCTGCACAAACGCTGGAATATCGGTCGTCAGCCGCACCCGCGCAACACGAAAGGTCGAGTGGCGAGCATCGGGGTTGAGCACTATCACAAGCTCGAACTCCGTCGCCAGCCGCAGGTCCGGGCTCGCTGAATCCCGAGGGGGCTCGTTTCGGGAGCCCCCTCGCGCAGTGCCCAGCGCGTTCAGCCGGGGTGGGGCAGGCTGGATGGGGGTTCAGCCCAGTGCAGCACCCGCTGAGGGTAGGGAATCTCAATGCCCAGCTGTGCGAAGCGGCTCCAGATGGCCTGGGCGAGATGACTGCGGGTGCCCGCGAAATTCATCGGGTTATCGATCCAGAAGCGGATCTGGTATTCGATGGCGGAATCGGCAAAGCCGATCACCAGTCCGCGGGGGGGCGGTTGGCTGAGGATGCCTTCCTGGGCGAGGGCGATCGCCTCCAGCAGTTCGGTGACTTCGCTAGGATTGTGCCCGTAGGCCACCGTCACCGTCAGGGCACCCCGGCGCAGGCGATCGCTGCGGGTGAAGGTGGTCATCGCGGTGGTGAAGAAGGTCTGGTTAGGAATCACCAGCTCGGCGTTGTCGCGATCGCGCCAGAGGGT
>CAYZUY010000172.1:0-4562 GCA_964481495.1 uncultured bacterium | reverse complement strand
GTCAATCCCGTAACCTGCCTGGGCCAGCAGACCAATCATGTGCTCGGTATCGATGCGATTCTTCTCGCAACCGAGGTGCGAGAAGGCGATAGTCGGCTTTGTGGTCATTGGCTAAGGCTGTACGGCGAGCCAGCCCGGAGAGCGGCTGACACAATTCTTTACTGATCGTAGCTCACCCCGGCCCGACTGTGGGGGGTGGGTCGGAAGTCGCCGGTATGATCAGGGGACTCTGGCCCTCAGCCCCCTGCCACCACGTGGATTTGCAAGCTCTTTTCGGAACTCCGAACCCGGTCATCGGCGTTGTCCATCTGCAGCCGCTGCCCATCGCCGCCCGCTGGGGCGGCGACCTCGGGAGCGTGCTGGCCCGCGCCGAGCAGGAGGCCACCGCCCTGGCTGCCGGGGGGGTGCACGGGATCATGATCGAGAACTTCTTCGATGCCCCGTTCCCCAAGGGTGCGGTGGACCCAGCGGTGGTCAGCGCCATGACCCTGGCCGTACGCCAGGTGCAGCAGCTGGTGACGGTGCCGGTGGGTGTGAATGTGCTGCGCAACGATGGCCGCAGCGCCCTGGCGATCGCCAGCTGCACCGGCGCCCGCTTCGTGCGGGTGAACGTGCTCACCGGCGTGATGGCCACCGATCAGGGTCTGATCGAGGGCTGTGCCCACGACCTGCTGCGCTACCGGCGGGAGCTGGGCAGCGAGGTGGCGATCTTCGCCGATGTGCTGGTCAAGCACGCCCACCCGGTGAGCACACCGAATCTGACAGTGGCGGTGCAGGACACGATCGAGCGGGGGCTGGCCGACGCCGTGATTCTCTCGGGCTGGAGCACCGGCAGCCCGCCGCTGCGCGATGACCTCGAACTGGCCCGGGCCGCCGCTGGGAATACGCCGATTCTGATCGGCAGCGGCGCCGACTGGGACAACATCGGCGATCTGCTCGGACCGGCGGACGGTGCCATCGTCTCCTCCAGCCTGAAGCGCAAGGGCGACATTCACCAGTGCATCGATCCCGTACGGGTGAGCCAGTTCGTGGAAGCCGTGAAGCTCTGGCAGAAACAGCAGCGGGTCCGGGCCACCGCCACCCAGGCCGCCGCCAGTCTCAGTCACCGCTGACAGGCCCCGGGCACGGGTTATTCTGAACAGCAGTTTTGCTGAGCAGGCCCATGGCCCGTCGTCGTTCCACCCCCTGGTATCAGCGGTGGTCCCGCCCGATTCTGGCGGGTCTGGCCACCATCGGCGTCCTCGATACGGCCTATCTGGCCGCCGAGAAGTTGGGCTGGATCGGGGCAGTCGTCTGTCCCACCGATGGCTGCAACGATGTTCTCAACAGCCCCTGGGCGACGATCCCCGGGATCAACCTGCCGCTGCCCTTCGCCGGACTGGCCAGCTACCTGACGATGCTGGTGCTGGCGGTGCTGCCCCTGTGTGTGAGCGACGAGAACCGTAAGAGCCTGAGGCGCAGTCTTGAGAAGAATACCTGGCTGCTGATTTTCATCCTGGCGACCGCCATGGTCAGCTTCAGCGCCTACCTGATGTTCGTGATGGCCGTGCAGATCAAGGCCGTGTGCGCCTTCTGCATCCTCTCGGCCACCCTGGCGACGCTGATGTTCGTCCTCAGCCTCGTCGGTCATGAGTGGGAAGACGTCGGCCAGCTGTTCTTCAGCGGTCTGATCACCGCTCTGGTGGTGATCTTCACCGCCCTCGGCGTCTACGCCAACGTCAACAATCCGGCCCTGGCGGATCGGGCGGTGCCCGGTCAGGCCGGGGACCCGGTGACCACCCAGTCCTCCCCGGCGGCGATCGCCCTGGCCAAACACCTGAAGGCCAGCGGGGCCAAGCTCTACACCGCCTGGTGGTGCCCCCACTGCCACGATCAGAAGCAGCTGTTCGGCAAGCCAGCGGTCAAGGACCTGCCGCTGATCGAATGCGATCCCCAGGGTCAGAATCCCCAAGTGGAGGCCTGCAAGGCCGCCGACCTTCAGGGCTTCCCCACCTGGGTGATCAACGGCGAGAAATTCTCCGGCACCCGACCCCTGAAGCTGCTGGCCGAGAAGTCCGGCTACAAGGGCGACATGAACTTCTAGCCTGCGCAGCCCTGCTTGCCCCCGTTCCCCCTGCGGGAGCGGGGGCTTCGTTTTGGACCCCGCCATGACCGCACTGCCGATTGAACCGCTGCTGCCCGAACTGCTGCAGGCCCTGGAGACCCGGGGCACTGCTGTGCTGCAGGCAGAGCCCGGGGCAGGCAAGACCACGCGGGTGCCCCTGGCCCTGCAAGCCGCCCCGTTCGCCCGGGGCAGACGGATCATCGTGCTGGAACCCCGACGGCTGGCGGCGAAGGCCGCGGCCCGACAGATGGCCCGACAGTTGGGCGAGCGCGTCGGGGAAACCGTCGGCTACCGGGTGCGGCTGGACAGCAAGGTGAGCGATCGCACCCGCGTCGAGCTGGTCACCGATGGTCTGTTTCTGCGGCAGTTGCAGGCAGACCCGGAACTGGCGGACGTGGCCTGCGTAATCTTCGATGAGTGCCACGAACGAGGTCTCGAGAGCGACCTCGCTCTGGCCCTCTGCCTGGAGACCCGCGCGCTGCTCAACCCGGACCTGCGGCTGCTGGCGATGTCGGCCACCCTGGACGCCGAACCCTTCGCCCGCCTGCTGGGGGATGCACCGCTGATCTCCAGCCCCGGCCGCAGCTGGCCGGTGGAGACCCGCTACCGGGAGCAGCCCCTGCGCGATCGCCTGGAGGTGGAGGTGGTGCGCAGTATCCGTCAGGCCCTGGCGGAGGAGGACGGCAGTCTGCTGGTATTTCTGCCCGGTCAGGGGGAGATCCGACGGGTGCAGGAATTGCTGGAGGCCGCCGAGCTAGCCAATGACGTCGAAGTCGTGGCCCTCTACGGCGACCTCGACCCCCGCCAGCAGGACGCGGCGATCGCCCCTGCCCCCGCAGGACAACGCAAGGTGGTGCTGGCCACCAGCATCGCCGAGAGCAGCCTGACGATCGAGGGCATCCGCGTCGTCATCGACAGCGGGCTGGCCCGTTCGAGCCGCTTCGATCCCGGCAGCGGCATGACCCGACTGGTGACCGAGAAGGCCAGTCAGGCCAGTACCGATCAGCGACGGGGCCGGGCCGGGCGGTTGGGGCCGGGGGTCTGCTACCGTCTCTGGACCGCAGCCGAGCAGCAGTTGCGCCCGGCGCAACCCGCCCCCGACATCCGTACCTGTGACCCGACACCGCTGGCGCTCACCCTGGCGGACTGGGGTGCCGGCAGCGGTGAGGGCCTGAACTGGCTGGAGCCGCCCCCAACGCAGGCGATCGCCCAGGCCCGAGACCTGCTGGAGTCTCTCGGCGCCCTGGGCCGGTACGGGCGGATCACAGCCCACGGTCGTGTCCTGGCTCAGCTGGGGGTGCATCCGCGCCTGGGGCACATGATTGCGATCGCCAGCCAGCGGGGGCTGGGCCAGCTGGCCTGCGAAACCGCCGCCCTGCTCTCGGACCGGGACCCGCTGCCACGCAGCGACGCCGACCTGGGGGAACGGCTGCGGCGGCTACGCCGGGGCGATCGCCAGCTACCGGCCGGGACCGTCGCCCGCTGGCGACAGCTCACCGACCAGCTGCGACGCCAGAGTGACTGCCGCGATCGCGGCGATGAGCTCGACCGGCTGGGAGAGGTGATGGCTCTGGCTTACCCCGACCGCATTGCCCTGGTACGCCCCGGCCAGCCCGGCCGCTACCAGCTCAGCAACGGCCGGGGCGCCAGCCTGCCCCCGGAGGACCCGCTCAGCCGCGAGGACTGCCTGGCGATCGCCCATCTGGACGGCAATACCCGCGAGAGCCGCATCTTCCTGGCGGCGCCTCTGGATCGGGATCACCTGGAGACTCTGTTCGCCGACCAAATCGAAACCACGGACCAGCTGAGCTGGGACGACCGCAATGAACAGGTGATTGCCCTGCGCCAGCGACGGCTGATGGGCCTGACCCTGGCAGAACAGCCCCTGGACAATCCTGACCCCGAAGCCGTGGCGATCGCCCTGGCCGAGGGCATCCGCCGACTCGGCCCGAGCGGCCTGCCCTGGAGCGAGCCCTGGCGTCAGCTGCAGGGACGGCTACAGTTGCTGCACCGTCTCGACCCCGAGTCCTGGCCCGCCGTGGATGACGAAACGCTGATGGCGGACCCGCTGATCTGGCTGGGCGACCAGCTCTACGGGCTACGCCGCCGTGCCCAGTTGGAGTCTCTGGACCTGGGCGAGGCCCTGCTCGGTCGCCTCGACTGGAACCGGCGCAGCGACCGACTGGCCCCCACCCACCTGCCGGTCCCCAGCGGCCGCCGCATCGCCATCGACTACAGCAGCCCGGAACCGGTGCTGGCGGTGAAGCTGCAGGAGATGTTCGGGGCAGCGATCACACCCACGGTGGCTGACGGTCGCCAGCCGCTGCTGCTGCACCTGCTCTCCCCGGCTGGACGACCGGTGCAGGTGACCCGCGATCTGGTCAGTTTCTGGAATCAGGGCTACGCGGCGGTGCGGGCGGAACTGCGGGGCCGCTATCCCAAGCACCCCTGGCCCGAG
>CAYZUY010000171.1:0-4636 GCA_964481495.1 uncultured bacterium | reverse complement strand
CCGGCATCGCCGTCGGCATGGCCACCAACATCCCGCCCCACAACCTCGGCGAAGTGGTGGATGGTCTGATTGCCCTAGTGGACAATCCGGAGTTAGCGGACCGCGACCTGATGGGCCTGATTCCCGGTCCCGACTTCCCCACCGGCGGTCAGATCCTCGACCGCCAGGGCATCTGGGAAACCTACTGCAGCGGTCGTGGCAGCATCCCCGTGCGAGGCATCGCCCGCATCGAGGAGATCCAGCCCGGCAAGGGCCGCCACCGCCGCCCGGTGATCATCGTCACGGAACTGCCCTACCAGGTAAGCAAAGCCGGCTGGATCGAGAAGGTGGCCGATCTGGTCAACCAGGGCAAGATCGAGGGCATTGCCGACATCCGCGACGAGAGCGATCGCGAAGGTATGCGCGTGGTAATTGAGCTGCGCCGCGACAGCAAGCCGGATGCGGTACTCGGCCAGCTCTACAAACGCACCCCGCTGCAGAGCAATTTCGGCTCGATTCTTCTGGCCCTGGTGGATGGCCAGCCGCGCCAGCTCAGTCTCAAGCAACTGCTGCAGCACTTCCTCGACTTCCGTGAGGAAACCCTGACCCGCCGCTACCGGCACCAGCTCGAGCAGACCCAGCAGCGCCTGGAGATTGTCGCGGGGCTGCTGCGCTGTCTCGGTCGGCTGGATGAGCTGGTGGAGCTGCTGCGCAACGCGCCGGACGGCAGCACCGCCCGGGCCCAGCTGCAGGTGCGCTTCGACCTGAGCGAGCGTCAGGCCGATTCGGTACTGTCCATGCCCCTGCGCCGCCTCACCGGCCTGGAGCAGGAGAACCTGCGCCGGGAACAGGCGGATCTCGAGGAAACCCAGGCCCGTCTGCAGCAGTTGCTGGGCGATCGCCGCGAACTGCTCAAGGCTCTGAAGCAGGATCTGCGGGCCCTGAAGAAGCGCTACGCATCCCCCCGGCGCACCCGCATTCCCAGTCAGGAGCTCTCGGAGGTTGCGATCGCCGCCACCCAGCTCTCGGTCCTCAACGCCACCCCGGGCAGCCGCCCCCGCCTCAGCCCCATCCCGACCGATGTGGCCCCCGGAGACGACCCCGGCCTGGGCCCGCTGTTCTCCAGCGAACCCGAGGAGCCGGGGGTACTGCTGCGCAGCCGCGACGGCTACGTTCAACGGCTGACGGACCGGGCCGCCGCCCGCCAGCGTCCCAAGGCCGGGGTCAACGATGGCATCGAAGACCCCAATCTCAGCTACGACCTGCTCGAGAGCAACCAGCAACTGCTGCTGATCAGCCGGGATGGCCGCGGCTTCGGCATTGAGGCCCAACGCATTCCCCTGGGACGGCGCCAGCCACGGGGGCTGCCCCTGGCCAGCCTCCTGCCCCCGGACCTGCAGCAGCAGCCCGGCGCGGTGGTCACCTGCTTGCCCCTGCCCGACAACCTGGAGCAGGGCTCACTGATTCTCCTCACCGAGCAGGGTCGTGCCAAGCGCCTACCCCTGACCGACTGTGCCGGTTCCACGGTGCGGGGTCTGGGCCTGCTCAAGACCAAGGACGATGACCAGCTCTACGCCGCTGTGCCCATGGGCCTGGAGGCGGAACTGGTGCTGGGCACCTCCAGCGGTCGACTGCTGCGGCTGCCCGAAACCCAGTTGCCGCTGATGGGTCGCCCCGCCCAGGGCCCCCAGGTGCTGCGGCTGCGCCCCCAGGAGACCCTGGTCGGCTGTCTGCCCCAGGCAGCCGGGGCCGACCTGCTGCTGATCACCGCCGACGGCTGGGCCAAGCGCCTGCCGGGTCACCTGCTACGCCTCGGCCAGCGCGGCGATCTGGGCAACATCGGTCTGCGCTTCCAGCGCAAGGAGGACCGACTGGTTGCCATCACCGGTGCGCCCACCAAGGGGCTGCTGGGGCTCTACACCAGTCAGCAGCGGCAAATCTGGCTGCCGGTATCGCAGATTTCCATCTGGGGTATCGACAGCTGCGGCGATCGCATCGCCGACCTGCAGCCGGATGAGCAGGTGCTCTGGGCCCAGGTCTGGCAGCCCCAGACCCGCAGCAGTCAGCCCGAAAGCAACGATTAGGCCGTCGGGAACTCACCCAGCAGCTTCACCTCCGGCTCCAGCTGCACCCCGTAGGTATCCTGTACCCGCGCCTGGACGTGACGGATCAGGGCCAGGATATCCGTCGCCCGGGCATCCCCCAGGTTGAGGATGAAGTTGGCGTGCTTCTCTGCCACCTGGGCCTGACCGATACGATGGCCCTTGAGGCCCAGGGATTCGATCAGCTGACCCGCCTTGCGCGGCTCGGGATTGCGGAAGACACTGCCACAGTTGGGTAGGTGGTAGGGCTGAGTGCCCTTGCGCTGGCGCAGGTTGCGGGTCGTATCGGCCAGCACCTGCTTGGCATCGTGGCCGGGCTGAAGCTGCAGGGTCCCCTCAATCACCCAGTAGTCACCCTGCTGCAGCCGCGAGTGGCGGTAGCTGTAGGCCAGCCGCTCAGCCTCCCAGACCTCCGGTCCGGAGGGGCCCAGCACTGTCACCTGCACCAGACTGTCCGCCAGACAGCCCCCCTGGGCCCCGGCATTCATCACCACCGCCCCGCCCAGACTGCCGGGAATCCCCACGGACCACTCCAGGCCCCGCCAGCCACGACGGGCCGCCGCCCAGGCCAGCCGAGGAATCGGCTCCCCGGCAATCACTGTCACCTGTCCGCTGCCGTCATCGAAGCGGGCGCCCTTGGCCAGACGGCTACCGAGTACCAGCCCCGGCAGCCCGTAATCGCTGATCAGCAGATTCGACCCGGCCCCCAGGAAGGTCACCGGCAGGGCCTCATCCCGGGCCCACTGCAGCAGCCGGATCACCTCGTCCGCCCGGGTGGGTTCCGCGTACCAGCGGGCTACTCCCCCCACCCGGAAGGAGGTCAGCGGCGCCAGGGTGACGTTCGCCTGCAGCAGAGACTCCAGCATGGCCGCGCCCTCAGGCCGTTGCCTGAGTGAAATGCTCCACCAGGTCAGGAATGATACTGTTCAGATTACCGGCCCCCAGGAACAGGGCCAGATCCCCCGGCTGCAGCGTCGCCTGCAGGTGCTGGCGCACCTCATCGAGGGAGGGTTGGTAGCTGACCCGGGGATGCACCGCAGCGATCGCCTCCGCTAGGGACGCCCCGCTGAAGTCTGCAGGCTGCGCCTCCCCGGCACTGTAGACATCACAGAGCACGACGCAGTCCGCAGCCCCGAAACTGGCGGCGAACTCGTTCAGGAAAGCACGGGTGCGGCTGTAGCGGTGGGGCTGGAACACAGCCACAATCCGCTGCGGCACCTCGGGCAGACGGCTGCAGCCGGTTTCCACTTGCAGGCGGGCGGCCGCCAGGGTCGCCACTAGTTCGGTCGGGTGGTGAGCGTAGTCATCCACGAACTGGATTCCCGCCGCCGCGCCCCGGAAGTCGAAGCGCCGTCGGGCCCCCTCGTAGCGGGCGATCGCCTCAGCAATCGTGTCGAATCCCAGGCCCAGCTTGCGGCCGACAGCCACCGCTGCCAGGGCGTTGCTGAGATTGTGGGCCTCCAGCAGCGGCACGTAGAGTTCGCCGAGCAGCTGCTCCCGTTCGTGCACCGTAGCTCGGGTGCCATCTCCGGCATAGCGGATGTCACTGGCCCGGTAATCGGCACCGGACCCGGCGTCGAGACTGTAGCTCAGCTGACCCGGCAGGTACTGACGCAGATTCGGGCAGTCCCAGTTGCTGACCAGAATGCCGCAGTGGGCCGCGAATTCCTCGAAGATTGCCCGCACCGAGGCCAGATCCTGATAGTGGTCTGGGTGGTCCAGCTCAATGTTGGTAATCACGCCAACGGCAGGATGGAACTTCACCAGGGAGCCATCGGACTCATCCGCCTCGGCCACCAGAAACTCCCCGTCGCCCACCCTGGCATTGCCGCCCAGGGCCGTCACCTCGCCCCCGATCACCACCGTCGGGTCGAGCCCCGCCTCCTGCAGCAGAAAGGCAATCATGCCGCTGGTGGTGGTCTTGCCGTGGGTACCCGCCACCGCCACGCTGCGGTAGTCAGCGATCAGGGCCGCCAGCAGGTCCGAACGATGGAACACCGCGAAACCGCGCTCAAGGGCCGCCGCATACTCGGGATTGGAGGGGGCGATCGCCGTCGAGCAGACCACCTGGGGCCGCAGTTCCCCACTCCAGTGGTCGAAGTTCTCCGGCACCTGCTGCTGGAATACCCGCGCTCCCTGGTCCTCCAGGCGCCGGGTGATATGGGTGGCCCGGGGATCGGACCCGGAGACCGGCAGGCCACGGTGCAGCAGAATCTGCGCCAGGGCGGACATGCCGATACCCCCGATCCCGATGAAGTGGGTGGGGCGACTGCCCAGCTCCATAGCCTGCGCCATACTGTTCCGAGTCCTCACGTCGCCCCGCCCGGTGCGGAATCCGGCGCTATCATACCAAGGCTTTTCCGCCGTTCTACAGGCACTCCGACAGCCTGTCCGCGGTGCGGAATCCGGCCCGGGATCAGGGGAGTTGCGGGCACCCCCTTGCGATATGATCCTTTGAATCACTAGGTTTCATCATCTACTGTTCGTGCGAGGGCAAGACGCAGTGACCATTCGTGTTGCGATCAACGGCTTCGGCCGCATCGGCCGGAACTTCC
>CAYZUY010000170.1:0-4680 GCA_964481495.1 uncultured bacterium | reverse complement strand
GGCTGATCGGCAGGATGTCGCCTTCGAGCAGCGCCACCAGCCAGCGGATCGGCCGGGAGAAGCGCAGGCTGCCATCCGCCCAGCGCATGAAGCGCTTGCCTTCCAGAGCGGTAATCCAGCCGGAGATCAGCTCCACCAGGATCTCGGCGGTGGGGCGGCCCAGCACGGTGCGGTTGACGAACACGAAGTCGCCCTTTTCGGTCGGTCGCACCTCCAGGGCCGACAGCTCGACCCCCTGCTTGCGGGCGAAGCCGACAGCGGCAGGGGTGGGCTCCCCATCTTTGAATGCAGCACCGGCCGGGGGGCCCTTCACCTCCTCCTGACGGTCCGCCTGGCGTTCGGGCAGCCCTTCGAGCAGCACGGCCAGGCGCCGGGGCGTGCCGTAGACACGCACGGCCTCGGGCTCCAGGAACTGCTCCGCCAGACTGGCAGGAATCAGCTGCTGCCACTGGGCGATCGCCGCGGCGGCGAAGCCGGCCGGGAGTTCTTCGGTACCGACTTCCAGGAGAAAGGCAACCATGGTCCGGATTCAGTCTGAGAGGGCGTTGGGGCAAGAGTTCATCCTACCCCGAGGCGTTCGGCCCTCTTCGTGGATCCAGCGGTAAATGCTAAAATAAAGACCGGCAATACCTCGGATTTATCGGGCTTTCAGTGGCTGGCCGAGGATCTGTCGACACTCCGTTCCCGAGAATCGCTGCCATGACGACGACCGCTCCCAAACTGTCCAAGGTGGAAGGCATCAAGGATCGCAGTCAGCACCTGCTGGAGCCCATCTTCAGCGAACTGAAGCTGGACACCACCCACTTCAGCGAGGACGGGGTGCAGATCCTCAAGTTCCACGGCTCCTACCAGCAGGACAACCGGGACGAGCGGGTCAAGGGTCAGGAGAAGCCCTACTCGATGATGCTGCGACTGCGCAGCCCCGGCGGCTACATCCCGCCCCAGCTCTATCTGGCCCTGGACAATCTCGCGGACGAGTACGGCAACGGCACCCTGCGGGCCACCACCCGTCAGGCCTTCCAGCTGCACGGGGTGCTGAAGAAGAACCTGAAGACGGTGATCGGCACGATCATCCGCCACATGGGCTCGACCCTGGGGGCCTGCGGTGACCTGAACCGCAACATCATGGCCCCGCCGGTGCCCTACCGGAACCGGCCCGAATACGCGCTGGCCCAGCGTTACGCCAACAACGTTGCCGACCTGCTCACCCCCCAGACCGGCGCCTACTACGAAATCTGGACCGACGGCGAGAAGATCGTCTCTGGCGAGGAGGCACCGGAGGTGAAGGCCGCCCGCCAGCGCAACCTGAACGGCACCACCATTGAGGGCAATGTCGAGCCGATCTACGGCGACCATTACATGCCCCGCAAGTTCAAGATGGCGGTGACGGTCCCCGGCGATAACTCCGTGGATCTGTTCACCCAAGACGTCGGTCTGGTGCTGATCACCGATGCCAAGGGCAAGGCGAAGGGCTTCAACGTCTACGCCGGGGGTGGCATGGGCCGCACCCACAACAAGGAGGAGACCTTCGCGCGGGTGGCCGATCCGATCGGCTACGTGGATGCGGCGGATGTCTATGACCTCGTCAAGGCGATCGTTGCGGTGCAGCGGGACTACGGCGATCGCGTCAACCGGCGCCATGCGCGGATGAAGTATCTGATCAACGACTGGGGGGTGGCGAAGTTCACCGCTGAGGTCGAGAAATACTTCGGCAAGGCGATCCAACCCCTGAAGAAGGTGGCAGCCTTCGAATACCGCGACTACCTGGGCTGGCAGGAACAGGGCGACGGCAAGTGGTTCCTGGGTCTTTCGGTGCAGAACGGTCGGGTCAAGGATGTGCCCGGCTACCAGCTGAAGGCCGCTCTGAAGGAGATCGTCAGCACCTACCAGCTGCCGATCCTGCTCACTCGTAACCAGGACATCATCCTCTCCGCCATCTGCCCATTGCACCGCGCCGCCATTGATGCAATTCTGAACCGGGCCGGAGTCAAGCCGATCGAAGCCATTGACCCCCTGGCCCGCTACTCCATCGCCTGCCCGGCCCTGCCCACCTGCGGTCTGGCGGTGACCGAATCCGAACGGGCGATTCCCGGCATCCTCGAGCGCATTCGCGGGCTGCTCGACGAGCTGGACCTGCCCGATGAGCACTTCGTCGTGCGGATGACCGGCTGCCCCAACGGCTGTGCCCGCCCCTACATGGCGGAGGTCGGCTTTGTCGGTCAGGGGCCGAATGCCTACCAGCTCTGGCTGGGGGGCTCCCCCAACCAGACCCGTCTGGCCCAGCCCTACCTGGAAAAGCTGGCGGATGAGCAGATCGAGGCCACCCTGCGACCGCTGCTGGTGGGCTTCAAGGCCCAGCGCAAGGGCAGCGAAAGCTTCGGCGACTTCTGCAACCGCGTCGGCTTCGAGAAGCTGCGTCGTCTCCAGTCCGGGGACACCGGCGAGAAGCCCCGCTACCGTGTCGGTCTGCGGGAGGACATCCACAGCCGCCTGAAGGCGGAAGCGGAACAGCGCGGGGTCAGCCTCACGGATCTGGCCACCGAAGCGATCGCCGCCTATCTGCAGTAGCGGCTGAGCGGTCCGGCTCCCGTCGGACCGCTACGATGCATCCATGCGACCGGAATTCCGCGAACAGTTGCGTCAGGTGGAGCAGACGGCCCTCGCCGCTGCGGAAATGGCCCAGCAGGAGGAGGAACAGCTGGCCGCGGCCATGGCTCTGGCCGCGATTCAGGCGGCCTATTCGGCTTCCCAGAGCGAGTCGATGCCTGCCGGGGAACTGCGCCAGCTGCTGATCCGCAACCTCGATCTGGCCGTGATGCTGTTCCGGCAGGCCGGGGTACCGGCCTCGGTGCCCTCTGATCGCATGGATGAACTGATCGGGCGCACGCCCCGGGATGCCGAGGAGATTACCGAGTCCGATGCCGAAACGCCCTCGGAACCGGAGCTCCCAGGCAAGGGCTGGCGGCGCTGGCTGCCCCGCTGGCGGGGGCCGGAGCGGGGGGTGGCGATCGCCCTGACGCTGATGCTGGCCCTGGGGCTGATGCTGGAACTAGGTCGTCTGCGGCGCCAGCAGCGTCTGCAGGCCCCGGCGCCGCCGGTACCGGTCACCCCCCGGAGCTTCTGAGATGACGGATTCGGCTGTGCGGCCCCTGGCCCAGGTACAGCGTTTTGCCCGCCTGCCGGTCTGGCCGGTCTGGGCCGGAGCGATGGAGTGGACCCTTGAGCAACTGGGCCTACGCCTTGCTGCTACCTGGCTGGAGGAGCGCTGCGGCGGCCGAGTGCAACCGATGTTCCTGCGTCCGGAGCAGACCGATCCCTTCCTGCTGATGGTGCACCATCGCCACAGTTTTTCCCCCTGGGATCCCGTCCGGCCTCTTTCGGCGCTGGTGCTACCTGAGGGATTCCCGGCCCATCCCCACCGGGGCTTCGAGACGGTCACCTACGTCCTCGAGGGTGCCATGCGGCACCGGGACTCCACCGGCGTGAAGATGACCTACGGTGCGGGGGCAGTGCAATGGCTGACCGCGGGCCGGGGCGTCCTGCATGAGGAGATGTGGGTGAGTCGGCCCGGTGCCGCCCGGCAGGAGCTGTATCAGATCTGGGTGAATCTGCCCCGTTCCGTGAAGATGAGCGATCCGCAGATTCAGCTGCTGGGACCGGTGGCTCTGGAATACGGCCAGGAGCAGGTCGACGAGCCGCAGCCGTTACCGGTCCGGAGCGGAGATGGGGTGGAGCTGCGGGTGCTGGCCGGTGCGGTGGATGGGGTGCGATCGCCCCTGCGGACCCGTTCGCCGATCACGATGCTGCACCTGGGTCTGACCGTCGAGGGCAGTCTCATACGGCGCTGTTCCACGTGCGTCGGGGCGCGGTGGACGTGGCCGGGACCGCCGTCCCGGCCGGTGCCACGGCCCTGTTCGAGCGGGGCGAGGCAGTGCCGTCCCAGCTGACCTTCACAGCGATCGCACCGGACACCGAACTGCTGCTGCTCACCGGCCAGCCACTGGGTGAACCCGTGGCCATGGGTGGTTCGATGGTGATGACCAGCGACGCCGAGGTGGAACAGGCCTACCGCGACTTCCAGGCTGGTGCGTTCGGACCGGTCTGGTCCCACCGCAGCAGCGACGCCGACTGGCTGGCCCGGCTGGGTCGCTGACCTCAGTCGAGATCGAAGAGGAAATACTCGCCGCCGTCTCCGGCGGTGCTGTAGTCGCGGTCGGTGTGCTGACAGACGACCCGGTCGACAATCTCCCAGATGGCACCGCTGGTTTCGTCATGGCCGTTCAGCCACTCGATCACGTCCTCGGTCGTTACCTCGTCATCCCAGTCCTGGGTGGCCTGGGCGGCGATTTCGGCGTAGCGGATCCGCAGTTGGGTGGCCATGGACTCAGGCGAACGTCAGCAGATTTAAGCTTCCCACAGCAGCACGATCGGCAGTCGTCCGCTACCATCAGCCCAACGCTCCGGTGAGGGTCTACCGATGGACCTGCCCCGCATTGCCCGTGAGACCAGCCAGATGCTGGTCAATTACCTCAGCTATCAGGCCCTGCTGACCGTGCTTGATCAGCTAGCCGAGACCAATCCCTCGGCGGCGCTGCAGCTGCGTCAGTTCGCCGCCAGCCAGAACCTGCAGGAGAGTGATCGCCTGGTTGACGCCCTCATGGCCGCTGACCCCGAGATGGC
>CAYZUY010000169.1:0-4684 GCA_964481495.1 uncultured bacterium | reverse complement strand
GAATCGCGATCGCATCCTTGGGGAAATCGCCGCTGCGCAGATCCAGCACCCCGGAGACCAGGGCCACCGCCAGCAGCATCAGCAGCATGATGTTGGCGAACTGGTCGAGCAGAATCCGCCAGGGACTGCGCCCCGCCTGCTCCACCAGTTCGTTCGTCCCGTACTGGGCCAGCCGCGCCTGGACCTGCTCGGTCGTCAGCCCCTGGGCTTCGGCACCCAGCTGCTGGCGGCAGTCCTCCACCGACAGGCTGTGCCATTCCGCAACCGGCTGACGCAGCTCAGAACCTGTGACCGTCATCGTGATATCGGCGGATGCCGAGGGAAACTCCTCATCAGTCTATGGGCTTTGCGATCGCCATAGACCCACACACCAAAAAGCGGGGGGCGTGCCTGGGCACGCCCCCCGCTCACGGGCTCAGGGACCGCTCAGCCGCCTACTTGTTGGGCTGGGGGGTCATGCGCAGGTAGGGCTTGATTTCGGTCACGCCCTTGGGGAACTTCTCACGGGCCGCATCGGTGGGGATGGAGGGCACCACCACGCAGTCACCGCCGTCGGTCCAGTTGACGGGGGTGGCAACGCTGTAGTTGTCGGTCAGCTGCAGGGAGTCGATCACCCGCAGGATTTCGTCGAAGTTGCGGCCGGTGCTGGCGGGGTAGGTGATCTGCAGACGCAGCTTCTTGGCGGGGTCGATGATGAACACCGAACGCACGGTCAGCGTGGTGCCGGTGCTGGAGTTCGGGTGGATCATGTCGTACAGCTCGGACACCTTCTTGTCCGCGTCCGCCAGGATCGGGTAGTCAACCACGGTGCACTGGGTCTCGTTGATGTCACCGATCCAGCCCTTGTGGGACTCGGCATCGTCGACGCTCAGGGCGATGGTCTTGACGTTGCGCTTGTTGAACTCGTCACGGAGCTTGGCGACCATGCCCAGCTCGGTGGTGCAGACGGGGGTGTAGTCGGCGGGGTGCGAGAACAGCACGACCCAGCTGTCGCCGGCCCAGTCGAAGAAGTTGATTTCGCCCAGCTGGGACTGCTGAGTGAAGTTGGGGACGGTATCACCAAGACGGAGCGTCATAGTCCGTATAGTCCTGTTTTGCGTGTCACGACATGCTTCTGAGCGATCATTATGCACCAACCGGGGGATAACTCCGGTTCACCGCTCGGGAAACTGTGGGATCGTTTCAGGATTGGGCGCGGGCGTAATCCAGCAGCTGAGCCAGTTTCAGGCGCAGGGTCTCGAGGCCCAGCCCCTGCATGGCCGACAGGAAGACCGCCTGGGGATAGTGGTGCTGGGCCAGCTGCAGATGCTCCGACGGAGCCTGATCGATCTTGTTGAAGGCAATCAGCATCGGTCCCGCCGCCACCGGCAGCTGGCGCAGAATCGCGTGCACCGACTGGATGTGGGCATCCCAGGCCGGGTGGGAGAGATCCACCAGATGCAGAATCGCATCCGCCTCCGTCACCTCCTCGAGGGTGGCCCGGAAGGCATCCATCAGCGGCGGCGGCAGTTCGTGGATGAAACCCACCGTGTCGGTGATCAGCACGGTCTGCTGGCCGTCGCTATCCAGATCCGGCACCTGCAGGCGACGGGTGGTGGGGTCGAGGGTGGCGAACAGCTGGTCGGCAGCGTAGATTCCGGCTTCGGTGAGGACGTTCAGCAGCGTGGACTTGCCCGCATTGGTGTAGCCGACGATGGCGACGCTGGGCATGTCCCGGCGCTGGCGCTGCTGGCGCAGCCGGGCTCGGTGGGCCATCAGCTCGTTCACCTCCCGCTGCAGCCGGGCCATGCGCCGCTGAATCGCCCGCCGCTCGGTCTCCAGCTTGGTTTCGCCGGGACCGCGGGTGCCGATGCCGCCCCCCAGCCGGGACATCGCCTGCCCCCGGCCCACCAGCCGGGGCAGCTGGTACTCCAGCTGGGCCAGTTCCACCTGCAGCTTGCCCGCCCCGGACTGGGCCCGCTGGGCAAAGATATCGAGAATCACCTGGGTGCGATCGAGCACCCGCACGCCGATCTGCTGCTCAAGGTTACGCCCCTGGGCCGGAGACAGTTCCCGGTCGAAGACCACCAGATCGGCACCGCAGCGCTGGGCTGCTAGGGCCACCTCCTCGACCTTGCCCTCACCGACCACGGTGACCGGGTGAACCCGTTGCCGCCGCTGCTGCACGACTTCGACCACCGTGCCGCCCGCCGTCTCCACCAGCCGCTGCAGCTCCGTCAGCCCTTCCTGGAAGCGGCGATCGCTCAGCAGCTGGGTCTTCACCCCCACCAGCAGCACCCGCTCGCTCGGGTTGGCCGTGTCGAGCACCGCCGTCTCACGGCTGAACTCCTGCTCCAGCCCCTCGACGAACTCCAGTAGATGCTGGGCATCGAGAGTGTCGAGGTCCAAGGGCGGCGAGACCATCCAGCGGGTCTCGGGGTGGGGCACCAGATGGGCCAGGTGTGCTTCCTGAACGTAGCCGCTGGAGCCGCCCCCCTTGCGCTGCACCCCCTTGCCCGAGAGCGAGAGCACCACCAGAGCATCGAGGCGCTGCAGGGCCATGGAGGTGAGCAGGGCATCCCCGATCGGCTCCGGTTTCAGCTGGGTGCTGATGCAGCGGATGCCGCAGAGGCGCTCGACCCCGTAGCGGGGTAGTTCCTGCAGGGGAATCTGGGTCTGGCGGACACTGCCCACCCCGACCCGGATCACCTGCCCACGACGATTGACGTAGCAGGAGACGGGCTGGGCGATCTCGCTGCTCACCGCCGCCAGTCGCTCGGCGAACTCGGGGGTGACGATGCAGTCGAGGGGCAGGCGCTGGTGATACAGCTTCTGCAGTTGCTTCAGTTGGCTGGGCTTGAGGCCCTTCAGCTGGCCGTGAATCTGCTCGATGACCGGACGGGGAACGGGGATCGATCCGATTCTACGCAGACAATGGGGAGTGGCCTCCGGCCATCCGAATCCCTACCGAAACATCACCCATGACCCTCGAACAGGATCTGCTCGCCCTCAACCAGCAACTGCTGGACAGCATCATGGCGGCCGACTGGGCCACCTACAGCAGCCTCTGCGACAGCAGCATCACCTGCTTCGAGGCGGAAGCCCAGGGTCATCTGGTGCAGGGTCTGCCCTTCCACCAGTTCTATTTCAACCTCGGCGGCAGCAGCAGCCCCAAGACGGTGACCATGAGCCAGCCCCACGTGCGCCTGCTGGGCGACCAGGGTGCCGTGATCAGCTATGTGCGCCTGACCCAGTACCTGGACGGCAACGGCGCACCCCAGACCGCCCAGATCCAGGAAACCCGCCTCCGGCAGACCCTCGACGGCCAGTGGAAGCACGTCCACGCCCACCGCGCCTAGACGGCCAGCCTACAGATCCCGGAAGTAGGCGCGATCGCAGCGGGCCGTCTCCACCTCCGGCAGGGGGCGATAGCCCGCGCGATCGTAGAGCCGAACCGCCTCCCGCAGCACCGAGGCGGTCTCCACCCGGACCTGCCGATACCCGGCCGCCCGGGCACTGGACTCCAGTTCCGCCAGCAGCCAGCGGCCCAGTCCCTGACCGCGCACCCCGGGCAGCAGGTACATCTTGCGGATCTCCACCACGCCCGGCAGATCCAGGGGCATCCAGGCACCGGTCCCCACCAGCACGCCGTCCTGCTCCAGCAGCCAGAAGCAGCCGCCCCGGTCGAGGTAGCACTCCTCCACCGCCAGCACATCGCGGTCGGCGCCCTGTGGCTCCCAGCCGAGCCCGTACTCCGCCAGCACAGCCGCAATCAGTTCGGCGGCCGCAGTGCGATCGCCCGGCTGCCAATCGCGCCGTGTCACCGGGCCGAAACTCATGCCCCGAAGAAGCTACCGATGGGCTGCTCCCGCGGGCCGGTCCAGACCTGGAACTCCCCGCCAAGCATCTGCCGCACCAGATCGAGAATCGCTGCGTAGTCGGCGGTGAAGGTGACCTCGCGATCGCAGCGGTAGTCGATGTAGTGCACCTCTGCCTGGGGCGGTTCCCCATCCGGCGTCAGATCGCAGAGGAATTCCACCTCCAGGAAGGCGTCCTCACTCTCCCATTCCCCGTGAAGCCGGATCCGGTCCTCGGTCTGGTGACGGTCCACCCGCCAGTCCGGGAGATCGAAGCTGCGCAGGTCCTTCTCGATCTCCACCAGTTGAGCACGGGCCAGCAGGCTCACGGTCACTCCTTACGCCGCCTGGGCGAAGCGGATTTTGAGGTAATCATCCTCCATCTTTGCGCCCGCGGGCTGCAGCGCCGCCAGGGCCTGGGGCAGCACCAGATTGCGGCGGTGATTGCCGATGCGGATGTTCAGCTCATCGCCGGTCTTGCTCAGGTCCACCTGGCTCTTGGGAATGCCGGGCAGGTAGACCTCGAGGCTGTAGTCATTGCCCTGCTGCACCACCTTGAGGGTGGTCTCCTTGTAGTAGACCTGGGTGGGATCCTCGTTGGCGTAGAGGGTTTCCTTCAGCCGCTCGAGGGCAGCCAGCCCGCACATCTCCTCGGAGTAGAGGGGGACTTCCTTGATCGGCAGCGGGCTGAAGTCGTCCTGGATTTCCTGACGGTACTTCTGCTGGTTCTCTTTCCAGCGCTGGAAGAAGGGGTCGCTGACGCTGTCGGGGATGATCCGGTTGGCAATCACCATATCCGTGCCGACGTTGTAGAGGCTGAGGTAAGCGTGGGCCCGTAGGGACTCCTT
>CAYZUY010000168.1:0-4840 GCA_964481495.1 uncultured bacterium | reverse complement strand
AGCCGCTGGCCCCAGGGCTCACCGACACAGAAGATGTCCATGGTGCCGGTCTTCATGTTGGCCACCATCTGCGGCGGCGGCACCACCACCAGATCGGCCTCGGTGTTGGGATCGACACCGTGGGCCGCCATCCAGTAGCGGGTCCAGAGATCGTGGTTGCCGCCGGGGAAGGTGACCGCTGCCTTGAGCAGCTTGCCGCTGGCCTTCTTGGTCTCGACCACCTTCTTCAGGGCAGCGCCGTTTTCGACGGTCAGCTTGTCGGCCAGGAAGTCCTTGGAGACCGAGACAGCCTGGCCCTGGGTGTTCAGCCGCGCCAGGATGTACATCGGCAGAGGCTGCTGGCTCTTGGTGATCTTGCCAGCCGTCAGCAGGTAGGGCATGGGGCTGAGGATGTGGCAGCCATCGATGCCACCCTTGGCACCACCGAGCTCAAGGTTGTCGCGGGTGACGGCCCAGGAGGTCTGCTTCTGTACCTTGACGTCGGGCATGCCGTACTTGGCGAACAGGCCCTTCTCCTTGTTCCCGCAGGCATTGAGCCAGACGGCGGCGGCGGCGGTGCCACCGGCAGTGATCAGGAATCTGCGACGAGAGAGGTTGGACATGGTTGCGGGCTGAAATGGGTTGGCAGATGGAGGGACAGCGGGCAGCGGCAGGGGACCCCGTCAGCCGCCCGAACGGGCTGTCGCGCCGAAGCGCTCGGTGAGGATGTCGGTAAGGACGGCGGGCAGATCGTCCAGGGGAACGGCCTGCATCACCTTCTCGCCCAGATGGGCATCGTGGCCGACCCGACCGCCCAGGAAGATGTCCACACCGGGGACCATCTTTCCGTCCTTGCGGGCCTTGGCCCCCATCAGGCCGATGTCGGCTACCTGGGGCTGACCGCAGGAGTTGGGGCAGCCGGTCCAGTGGAAGCGGACCGGACGGGGGGTGTCCAGTTCCTGCTCGAGCCGGGCGGCGATCGCCAGAGCGACCTCCTTGGTCTCGATCAGGGCGAAGTTGCAGAACTGCGCCCCGGTGCAGGAAACGACACTGCGGGTGAGGTTGCCGGGCTCGAGACCGAAGCGCTGCAGCAGCGGCTCGGCCCGCAGCGCCTCCAGGCGATCGGTCGGCACGTTAGGCAGAATCACGTTCTGCTCAACGGTGAGGCGGATTTCGCCGTTGCCGTAGACATCCGCCAGCCGCGCCAGCTGATGGAAGTCATCGGCGCTGAGGCGGCCCACCGGCACGTGCAGACCGACGTAGTGCAGCCCCTCCTGCTTCTGGGGATGGATGCCGAGGAAGTCACGCTTCTCCCAGTCCATCGCCTCATCCGGGGCAGCAGTCGCCAGGGGTGCCCCGTACTGCCGGGCCACCGCCTCGCGGAAGCGCTCGATGCCCCACTCATCGATCAGCCACATCAGCCGGGCCTTCTGACGGTTGGCCCGGGGACCGTTGTCCCGGAACACCTCCATCACTGCCCGGCAGAGGGCGACCACCGCCCGGCTGGCCGGCACCCAGACATCAAGAGGAATTGCCGGAGCGACCCGACTGGCGGAGAAGAAGCCCCCGACCACGACGTTGAAGCCCAGTTCACCGTCCCGGAAGGCAGGCACGAAGGCGAGGTCATTGATTTCGGCATGAACGGAGTTATCCCGACCCCCTTCGACGGCAATGTTGAACTTGCGCGGCAGATTGGTGAATTCCGGGTTACCTTCACCACCGGCGGTCAGTTCATCCTGAATCGCCTGAATCAGCTCGCGGGTATCGATCAGTTCTTCGGCATCCAGGCCCGCCACCGGCGAACCGGTGATGTTGCGGACGTTATCCATGCCGGACTGGACACTGGTGAGGCCAACAGCCTTCATCTGACGCAGAATTTCCGGCGCATCCTCGAGCAGAATGCCGCGCAGCTGAATGTTCTGACGGGTTGTGATGTCAGCACTACCCTGATCGCCGTAGCGCTGCAGAATCTGTCCCAGACAGTGGAATTGGGCACTGGTGGCAATGCCGTGGGGGATGCGCAGCCGCATCATGAACCGACCCGGCGTCACCGGCCGCCAGAAAATGCCGAGCCACTTGAGGCGGTGCTCACGATCCGTGGCGTCCATGGCTTCCCAGCCCATGCCGGCAAAGGATTCCAGCTCCTCACGAACAGCGAGGCCATCCTTCTCGGCCTTGAATTTCTCGAACTTATTCAGTTTTGGCGATGCACTGGTGGCTTGAACCATGATTGCCTGCGGACAGCGCAGCTTGGATGACAGAAACATTAGGCAGCCATGCAGCGTTTTTTTGTAACAGAGGCTACGATTTTTGCGCAATTGGCTTCCGAATTCCGTTTTCCGCACAGGCAATCTGCATCGGAAGAGATTTGTGATTTCAGATACGAGAAAAGCGTCCTGCAGCTGGTCTCCGATCGGTTTTTCAGGCCATATCTTCTGATTCCGTAGCTTCAGATACAAAAAGAGGGACGGGATGCTGAGCCACTGGTATGCAGAATCTGCCGTCCTTCATGTCATTCCCTCCGTCACGTCCTGCGGATTGTGCATCCGAAACTGGTCCGGCCGTCTGGCCCGCGGACTTCGAGAGCCGCTGGCATTGGTTCCGCCTCACCGTCCGTCGTCAGGAGCGGCAGAGTCTCTCAAACTGGCTGACGGATTGTCGTCATGACCCCGACGACTGGCAGAAGCAGTGGTTTCTGGCCCAGCTGTGTGCAGCCCTGCCGGGCCCCGGAGCGATCGCCGCCCTGGAGGGACTGGATCTGCTGGCCAGCGAACCCCTGGTGCGGATGGAGGTGCTGCGGGGCTGGCGCGAGCAGGGCGAACCGGGACTGGTGCGGCTGCGGGCGGCGATCGCCCGGCCCGAGGAACGGAGCTGGGCATTGGACGCCCTGGCCGGCAGTGAACGGCCGGAACTGCTGACCCTGCTGCTCGAGGGCCTGGAGAGCGAGGAATCCCGCTGGCGGGCCGAGGCAGCGCGTGCCCTCGGCCACGCCGAGGACCCGGCCCTGGCGCAGCGGTTTCAACCGCTGCTGACCGATGCCACCGCGACGGTACGACGAGCAGCGGTGGAGGCGATCCGCCATTGTCCGGCCCTGACCCACCCGCAGAAGCTGCCGCTGCTGCAGATTGGGCTGGCGGACCCGGACCCGGAGGTGGCCCGCGAAGCGGCCTGGGCCCTGGCCCAGCAGCACGACTGGAGCTCCCTGGGCGCGGCGGCCGCAACCCCCGGCCCGGCCCGAACCGCAGCCCTGGCCACCCTGGCCACAGCCACGGATGAGGCCGCCCTAGGGCAGCTGATCGGTCTGGCAGCCAGCGACTGGCCTGCCAGCCTCTGGACACCCCTACTGGCCAGCCTCGGTCAGAGCCCATTCCCCGAACCGATCAGCCACTGGCTGGTGCAGTGGGCCGAGCAGTGCCCCTGCCGCCGGGAGCTGATCTACTGCCTGGGGCGACTGGGGGCAGCCGCGATCGCCCGCCCCCTGCTGGAGCGGTGGCTGCACGAGAACCGCCACCCCGGCGAACGACTGTCCCTGGAGCAGGCCCTGCGGGCCCTGGAGCCCTGAATCATGCGTCTGGAACAACTGCAGGCCTTTCTGCAGGTCAGCGAAACCGGCAGCTTTCAGGAGGCAGCCAAGCTCTGCCGCTGCAACCAGTCAACGGTCAGCCGTCAGGTGCGAGGCCTGGAGGACGAACTGGGTATTCCCCTGTTCCGTCGCCGGGGCCGGATGGTGCTGACCAGCGCCGGAGAACAGCTGCTGCCCCGCCTGCGGCGCATCAGTCAGGAATGGCAGGCGGCTCAGCAGGACATCACCGAACTGCTGGGCGGACGTCAGGCGGAACTGTGCGTGGCGATCGCCGACAGTATCGGCGGCCATTATCTGCCCACGGTCCTCAGCCGTTTCCAGCAGCACTGGCCGGGCGTCCGCCTGCGGGTCAGCACCCTGGGCAGCGACCGGGCCCTGAAGGTCCTGCGGGACGGGCTGGTGGATCTGGCGGTGATCCAGATGGATGGCAGCGGCACCACCAGCAGCGGCCTGACGGTGGACCCGCTCGTGGAGGAGGAGGTGCAGGTACTGCTCGCCGCCGATCATCCCCTGGCGGAACTGCCGGAAATCCCCTGGGAGAAACTCGATGGTCTGCCCCAGGTGGTCTTCAAGGATGGTTACGGCATGCAGCGGCTGGTGGAGAACCGCTTCCGGGATCTGGGCCTGAACCTGAACAGCAGTCTGGAACTCAACTCCCTCGACAGCTTCCGAGGGGTCGTGCGCCAGGGCTCCTGGCTAGCCCTGCTGCCGGAGGCCGCGCTGGCCGATGCGCGCCATGACCCCAGCCTTGCCATCCGCCCCACCGCCGAACCCCGTCTGACCCGCCAGATTCGCCTGGTGGTGACCGAGGAACAGCTGCATCTGCCGCCGGTGCGTCACTTCCGGCAGCTCTGCCGCGACCTGATCCGCAACCCGTCCCTGGCCGACTGAAGCCACCGGTAAAGCCAGTGAAGAAGCCCGGGAAATCGTTGATTTCCCGGGCTTCTTCGCAGCAGTTCCGAAGGGAAGTCTCCCCCCGGAATCCACCGGACCTACTTCATGTTCTTGATCTTCAGCTTGCTCAGATAGGCCTTGGGATTGGCCGGGTCGAAGCGGGTGCCGTCAAAGAAGACCTCCACACCGCGGGAGTCACCGCCCGGAATGTCCTTGAAGCCGTTGGCCTTGGCTGCCGCGCGCCAGATATCAGCACGGTTCACCTTGTTCACCAGGGCACTGATGTTGGTGCTGGCGGGCAGGTAACCCCAGCGGATGTCCTCGGTCACGAACCAGGTGTCGTGGCTCTTGTAGGGGAAGGAGGCGTTGTTGGCCCAGAACTTC
>CAYZUY010000167.1:0-5053 GCA_964481495.1 uncultured bacterium | reverse complement strand
ATCCCTGACCCGGATGTTTCCCTGGCGCCGCCGACCGACCCCTGCACCGCTGCCGCGACCGACTCTGCTGCAGTGGACCTGGCGGGCCTACTGGCGGGCGGCGATCGCTCCCCTGCTGGCGGTGGAGCTGGTGCTGCTGGCGGCCTACCTGCTCAGCAACGCCTTTGCCCGGCAGGCCAACATCGCCACGGTGCGGCGGCAGGCCCGGGATACCCTCGCCCGTCTGTCGGATCGGGAAGCCGCCCTGATCGGTCATCGCCTCGAACCGGTGGTCCAGGCTACAGACCTGTTCCGCCACCAGGTCGCCACAGTCCTGGGGGAACCGCCGCCCGC
Organism: uncultured bacterium; assembly: GCA_964481495.1. Classification (GTDB taxonomy): domain Bacteria; phylum Cyanobacteriota; class Cyanobacteriia; order Synechococcales; family Synechococcaceae; genus CAWUMD01. The sequence goes on along the minus strand of CAYZUY010000167.1, from coordinate 4,720 downwards.
CATTCCCGATGCCGGTTCCCGCTTCCGGCTCGCGCCCAACGGCGTGCTCTACAGCCCGGACTGGCAGCTTCGGCAACGACCGGCTGCCTTCGTCAGCGGTGCGGTGCCGGTCAATCCCCGGATTCTGGCGGACCTCCAGCGCCTCACCCGTCTGGATGGGCTGATGCGGGACCTGACCCGCAGCCATCCCCTGATTCTGCAGCTCTACTACAACAGCGCCGAGTCCCTCAACTACATCTATCCGCCCATCGATGTGCTGAAGGTGTATCCGCCGGGCATGCGCATCCCTGACTACAACTTCTATTACGAAGCGGATGGTCGGCATAATCCCAAGGCCCGCGTGGTCTGGACTGACGCCTACGTTGACCCGGCCGGGGGTGGCTGGATGGCGTCGGCGATCGCCCCGGTCTACCTGGTGGGCCACCGACTGGCGGGGGTGGTGGGCACCGACGTCACACTTGAGACGATCACCAACCGGCTGCTGGCCCTGAACCTGCCCTGGCAGAGTTATGGTCTGCTGCTCAGCCGGGACGGCACGATCCTGGCGCTACCTCCGGCTGGGGAAGCGGACTGGCATCTGAAGGAACTGACTCACCACCACTATCGCCAGGCGATCCGGCGCGACACCTTCAAACCCGAGGCCTTCAACATCTACCGCCGTCCCGAACTGCGCTCCCTGGCCCGGGCCCTGCGCGATCGCCCCCGCGGTCTGGGCGAGATCCGGATCGACGGCGAGGAGCATCTGCTGGCCTGGGCGACGGTGCCGCTCAACGGCTGGAAACTGGTGATGGTGGCTCCCGGTTCCGCCATCTATGCTCCGGCGGAAGCCCTCTCGCGCCAGCTGTTCCGGGTTGGCTTGGTGCTGCTGGGCGGCATAGTGCTCTTCTATGCCACTTTCTTCGTGGTGCTCTACCGGCAGGCCCGACGGATGAGCGCGCACATCGCCGAGCCGCTTGAGCGGATCGACCGGATGAGTGAACGGATCGGGGCAGGGGATTTCCGGACCTTGGTGCCGGACCTGCCGGTGCAGGAACTACAGCGGACTGCCGAGCGGCTGGCGGCCACGGGGATCCGGCTGGGCGACGCCTACGCCGAACTGCAGCAGGCCAAGGAGGCAGCTGAGGCTGCCAACCGTGCCAAGGGCGATTTCCTGGCCCGGATGAGTCATGAGATCCGCACGCCGATGAACGGCATCCTCGGCATGGTGCATCTGGTACAGAACACACCGCTCAACCCCGAGCAGGCGGACTATCTACGGATGCTGCAGCAGTCGGCGGAACACCTGCTGGCTCTGCTCAACGACGTCCTCGATTTCTCGAAGATCGAAGCGGGTGAACTGGTCCTGAATCCCGAACCGGTTGCCCTGCGAGAACTGCTGGGGGCCGTGGAACAGGCGATGGCCGAGGCCGCACGGCAGCGGGGGCTGCGCCTGGAGATGGAGCTGGCGACGGACCTGCCGGATCGGATCCGTACCGATGTCCTGCGGCTGCGGCAGATTCTGCTGAACCTGCTCAGCAACGCGATCAAGTTCACGGATGCCGGTCGGGTCGTGCTCTCGGCAGTCTGGGAGAACTCGATGGCGAACCCCGCTCTGCTGCACCTGTCGGTGCGCGACAGCGGCCGCGGCATTCCCGCTGATCAGCTCGACAGTATTTTCGAGCGCTTCACCCAGGTGAGTGGCCCGGGGCTGATCTCCCCGGGGACGGGCCTGGGGCTGGCGATCGCCTGGGAACTGACGGTGCGCCTCGGCGGTACGCTCCGGGTCGAGAGCTGGGAAGGGGAGGGTAGCTGTTTCACCGTGACGCTGCCGGTGGAGGTGGTAAGTACGCCGCTGTCTCCGCCCGAGCCGGAGCCGGTTTCACTCCCGGCAGTGCCGGATCCGCTTGTGAGTCTGCGGATTCTGGTGGCGGAGGATAACCCGATCAACCAGCGTCTGATCCAGCGCCTGCTGGAGAAGCAGGGGCATCGGGTCACCCTGGTGGACCAGGGAGAGGCCGCTGTCTCGGCCTGGGAAGTGGACGACTTCGACCTGATTCTGATGGATGTGATGATGCCGGTGATGGATGGGCCGACAGCCACTCGCACCATCCGGCAGCGGGAGGGCGATCGCCGCCCGCGGGTGCCGATTGTGGCGCTGACGGCGAACGTGCAGGAGCAGAACCGCGAGGAGTGCCGGGCAGCGGGGATGGATGGGTTCCTGACCAAGCCGCTGCATCCTCCGTCCCTGGCGGCCCTGCTGCGGACGCTGACGGCCGGGTCGGGGACTCAGCTCTGAAGGCTGCGCTCCAGGCTGTCCTGCAGCTTGGTGGCGATCGCCGCAATCCAGTCCTCGTCGAGGGCGGTGTAGCTGCGGGGGGCGTTGGCCCCCAGAATCAGGGCCCCGCACTCGCCTAGGGGCTGGCAGATCAGACCCTGGGTGTTGGCGGGCAGATAGTCGAACTCGATCCGGCCCGGGTAAAGGGCCAGGGCCACCAGATAGACCGGTTTGCCGGTCTGCAGGCAGCGCTCCAGAATCGGTCCGGGCGTGACCTCGGTCTTGGTCCCCAGGACGCCCCGGCGTAGCAGCACCCGGCCGTCATACCAGAGCAGCAGTGAGCGGGTGGCGGTGAGGGTGAGTAGCTGTCGCGAGGCCCAGGCCAGTTCGAGACGCAGCGGTTCCGGCAGGTCCTCGGCCAGTTCAAACCCCTCTACCCCCTCCAGTTCCACGGCTTCGGGAGGCAGCGGCTGGGCCTGCTGCCAGAGCAGGCCGGTGAGCAGCAGCAGGGCGCTGAGCAGAATGCCCAGAGCATCGGAGCGGGACTGGGAGGGTAGCAGCTCGGCCGTGGAGGCACGATTGATCAGCAGCAGCAGCCCCCCCAGGATGCCGACCACCAGGGGGAGGCGCCGCAGGATGGCGGCGGTGCGGGCGCGGTCCTGCATCGACTAGTCGAGGTAACCCAGCATGCTGTTGGTTTCGTCGCTGTCGTTGGAGGCGATCGGACGGTTGAGGATGCGCGGGGAGTTGCTGAAGTTGCGATCGCCCGTGCCACGGGGATCGGCCATCACCGGACGCACCCCGGCTAGGGAGACCGTGTGGCTGACCTCGACGGTGCTGGGGGAGACGGGGCGGTTCAGTTCCCGGATACTGCGCTCGGGGTAGCGACCGATCGTGGTGGGACGGGCGGTACTGGGGGTGGCGGGGGCGATCGCCACCGTTTCGGCGGCGGCTTCAACGGGCGTGACGTCGACCACTTCCGGTTGCAGGTCCAAGGCCTTGGCGGTGCGGGTGCGGGGAGTCTTGGCAGGTTCGGAGGTGGTCATGGCGCATCCCGGGGAAGGTCAATCCTCAGTATAGATTTGGCCGGTTTTCCACCGTCCGCCGGGTTATTCCGAATTCCCGATGGGGGACATCACGCCGGGTTATCGGGAGGATCGAGGCCCAGCAGTCGGTTCACCCAGCCACCCACGGACCGCTTCAGCTGCCGCTTTCTCCGCCACATCTGGAACTGCTGCTCCAGCTTCTCCTCGCCGGGCCAGGCGGTCTGCCAGGTATCCAGGGCGAGGAACAGTCCCCAGATCAGGGTGACGAGCAGGACAACCATGGCCCGTGGCAGCAGCAGCCAGTTGAGCAGCAGCAGGACTCCGTTGACGAGGCTGAAGCGCACCAACCCCCGCTGCCAGCGTTGCCAGCGCTGGGCCAGAAACGCCTGCCGTTCAAGATCCCGGGCCCGGCCGCTGCGCCAGTCGGCCTCGGCCTGCCGCAGCTGCTCCGCTGCAATCCCCAGTTCGGCAGCTATCTCCTGTAGTTGCGTGAAGCCCAGACGGTCGTCGCCGTCGTGGCTGGCCCGGGCGATCGCCAGCCCGAGGATTTCCTGCACCTCGTCGGGCCGATAGCGTGGCTCGGCCATGGTCCGTTGCTCCGCAGATGTCACCCTTGATTGTGGCGGATGAGTCAGCGGCGGCGAGGCTAGGATCATCAGGCCCTCGCAGTCATTGCCATGACCTCTGTTGAGTCCTGGATCGGCCATCTGGCAGCCACCTGCACCACCCTCAGCTTTGTCCCCCAGGTCTGGAAGATTCTGGAGAGCGGCGACACAAGGGCCATTTCCCTACCGATGTATGTCCTGTTCTTCATCGGTATCAACCTCTGGCTGATTTACGGGCTGCTGCGCCAGGACTGGCCGATCGTCTACGCCAATGTGATCACCATCGGCCTGACTGGCGTGGTGCTGCAGCGCAAGCTGAGTGCGGTCCGCTCCGGGCGGGAGAAACGCTGAGGCGATGCGGCGGCGGCACTGGCTGATGCTGGCGGGTTCAGGACTGCTGGGGCTGGGACTGGCCCGATGCGGTGGCAGCCTGGCTGAGGCTCCGGCCTCGCTGCAGGCCCTGGCGGCCCGGCGCGGCCTGCTCTGGGGCGCAGCCACGGATACCGGTCAGATCCGGGAGCCGGAGTTCCGCCGTCTGCTGCTGCGGCAGGTGGGGCTGCTGGTGCCCGAGTGGGAGATGAAGTGGGACCAGCTGCAGCCCGAACCGGGGCAGTTCCGGTTCGGGGCGGCGGATGCCCTGCTGCGCTTTGCCCGGGAGCATCAGCTGGCGATGCGGGGGCATACCCTGCTCTGGCACCAGCAATTGCCCGACTGGGTGGGGCGCACGCCGCCGGACCAGTTGGAGGCGGTGCTGGAGCGCTATGTGCGCACCGTTGTCGAGTACTACCGGGGGCAGCTGCACTCCTGGGATGTGG
>CAYZUY010000166.1:0-5110 GCA_964481495.1 uncultured bacterium | reverse complement strand
TGGCCCAGCTCCCGCTTGGCCCGCTGCCAGAAGGCCTCCAGTTCCTCAATCGAGAAGCGCCCGAGGTCGCCACCTGCCGCCGCTTCCACCTTTGCAAAGCGCTGCAGGAAGCGCTCGTTGGTGCCCTGCAGCCCCGCCACCGGGTCGAGGTCGCACCAGCGAGCGATGTTGATCAGGCTAAAGAGCAGATCGCCGAGTTCGGTTTCGGCGTGGTCGCGATCGCCACTGGCCAGGGCGTCCTTCAGCTCCGCCAGCTCCTCGTCGAACTTGGCCCAGACCCCCGCCAGATCGGGCCACTCGAAGCCCACCCCCGCCGCCTTGCGGGAAATCTTCATCGCGGCGGTCATCGGCGGCAGGGTCTGGGCGTAGCGGCTCAGCTTCGGGGTCAGGCCGGTGGCCGTGTCTCCCTTCTCCTGCTGCTTGATCTGCTCCCAGTTGCGCTTCACTTCGGCGGCATCCGCCACCGCCACCGCGCCGAAGACGTGGGGATGACGGCGGATCAGCTTGTCGGCGATGCCATCCGCGACCCCCCCCAGGTCGAAGTCTCCCGCCTCGCGGGCGATCTGGGCCTGGAGCACCACCTGCAGCAGCAGGTCCCCCAGTTCCTCGGCGATCGCCGCCCTCTCGCCCCCGCGCAGGGCATGCACCGTCTCGTAGGCTTCCTCGAGGATGTAGGGAATCAGGCTCCGGGGCGTCTGCTCGAGATCCCAGGGGCAGCCCCCGTCGGGGTCCCGCAGTCGGGCCACCACCTCGATCAGCCGTTGCAGGGCGGGCAGAGGGGAAGCAGTCATCAGCGGCGGCCGGAAATCACACGCCTACCAGTGTGCCGCCGTCGGGGGCGGCGCCGGTGTCGCCACCGTTTCAGGGCACTGCCAAGCCAGTCGCTGGCGCTGTGGCTCATCGCCCCCAGTTCCAGTCCGGCCAGAATCGCCAGCAGCAGGGGCAGCTGACCCGGCGCGGTGGCACGGGCCCAGGCCTGGAGGGGGGCGATCGCCCACTGCTGGGTCGGCTGCGGCGCGATCGCCAGTCCCAGGCCCACCGGCAGGGCCAGCCAGCTGCCCAGATAGAGCAGTCGCCCCAGGGTGCCGAGCAGTGGCCCGTGGGTGAAGCGCGAGCGGTGCCGAAACAGCCGCTGGTAGGGCTTCCAGATCCAGCGCAGCCAGCCCCAGCGGGCGTACTGGCGAGAGCGGATATCCAGGTCCGGGCCGAACATCAGCCCGGCGAACAGATAAGCACCACAGCAGGCCAGGGTGAGGCTGCCGTCACGCCCCAGCAGCCCCGCCAGCAGGGCCACCCCCGGCAGCAGCCAGAGGGTGATGCGGTCATGGGTGCGTCCGGAGGGCATGGCGTTCAGCAGCAGGTCTGCCCAGCGTAGGAGGCTCACCCACTCGGGACAATCCCCGGTCCCATCGCTTGTGGCTGCTGAACAGCAGCAGCGATAATTGAAATCCCCTCTGCGCGGGACGAGAATCGTGTTCCTGTCTGCCCCCAGCACCCTGCCCGCCGATCTGCCAGCGGCGATCGCCGACCTCAAGCGCGACCTGAACGCCGTGATCCTGGCCCACTACTACCAGGAAGGCCCGATTCAGGATGTGGCGGACTTCATCGGCGATTCCCTGGGCCTGTCCCAGCAGGCGGCCAGCACCGACGCCGACGTGATCGTTTTCGCCGGGGTGCACTTCATGGCCGAAACCGCGAAGATCCTCAACCCTGACAAGCAGGTGCTGCTGCCGGACCTAGCGGCGGGCTGCTCCCTGGCCGACACCTGCCCGGCGGCGGACTTCGCCCGCTTCAAGGCGGCCCACCCCGGCCATCTGGTGATTTCCTACATCAACTGCAGCGCCGAGGTAAAAGCCCTCAGCGACATTATCTGCACCAGCTCCAACGCCGTCAGCATCGTCAATCAGATTCCCGCCGACCAGCCGATCATCTTCGCCCCCGACCGCAACCTCGGCCGCTGGGTCAGCCGCCAAACCGGCCGGGATCTGGTGCTCTGGGACGGCAGCTGCATCGTCCACGAAACCTTCTCGGCCCGGAAGCTGGCGGACCTCAAGGCCCGGCATCCCGAAGCCGAGGTGATCGCCCACCCGGAATGCGAGGAGCCGGTACTGGCCCTGGCGGACTTCATCGGCTCCACCACTGCGCTGCTCAACTACAGTCGCCGCAGCGAGCGGCGCGAATTTATCGTTGTCACCGAACCCGGCATCATCCACCAGATGGAGAAGGCGATGCCGGAGAAGCAGTTCATCCCGGCCCCGCCCGAGGCCAACTGCAGCTGCAACGAGTGCCCCTACATGCGGCTCAACACCCTCGAGAAGCTCTACCGCTGCATGGTCGACCGCAAGCCGGAGATCACCCTGCCGGAAGACATCCGCCTCGCGGCCCTGAAGCCGATCGAGCGCATGCTTGCCATGAGTCGTTAAGCCCGACCGAATCTCCCCCATCCGCCAACAGCAGGGCCTTATCATGGGTCGACGCTGTGTGGAAGAAACCGGTGCCGACCTCCCCGCCGGACCTCTGGGACTGGCTTAGCCAGAATGGATGGGTGCCACTGGCCCCGCTGGCCGCCCTGGTCTCCCTGCTGCTGCCCCGCGCCCGGCTGCTGCTGGGGGGGGTGGCCCTGCTGCTGCTGCCCCTGACCCTGGGTGCCGTCTACGCACTGCCACCTCGTAATGTGCACTGGGGGCAGACCCTGGAGGGAGTCGGGCGCGGCTGGCTGCTCAGCTATCTCTGGAGTGTCGGCCTCGGCCTGGGCTGCTACCTGATCACGCTGCGGCTGGTGCTGCCGCAGTTCCCCCGCTGGTTCAGTCTGGTGCTGCTGCCCGTCGGCCTGTCGCTGCTGCTCACCCAGGGGGTGCTGGCGACGCTCAACTGGAATGACAGCTTCGGTCGGCTGGGCCTGCTGATGATGGTCACCATCCCCATCTGGCTGATCACCCTGCGCAACCCCCGGAGCGATCGCCGATGAGTACCCTGCTGGCGATTCTGGACTCCATCTGGGTCTGGGCCCCCTGGAACCTGTTCCTGGCGGCGGTGCCCTGGGTGATCAGTGCCGTGCCGGTGCGCCTGCCCCAGCTGGCCTGGCCGCTGGTGGTGCTGCTGCTGGCGCTCACGGTGATGTTTCTGCCCAATGCTCCCTACCTGCTCACGGATTTCATCCACCTGTTCCAGCTGAAGCAGCGGCAACCGGCCCTGGTCATCCCGGCCGTCCCCATCTACCTGGCGATCGCCTTCTTCGGCATGCTGGCCTACAGTGGCACCCTGGTGAATCTGCAGCGGATTGCGCGGCTGATGCGTCACCCCTGGCCCTGGCCACCGCTGCTGATCGGTCTGCACATCCTCAGTGCCTGGGGGGTCTGGATCGGACGGTCTCTGCGCTTCAACAGCTGGGATCTGCTCGACCACCCGATCCGGGTCGCCAGCCAATGCCTTGAGCTTCTGGCACGCCCGGAAAGCTGGGAGGAGCTGCTCAGTCTGGGCCTGCTGCTGGCCCTGAGCCATCTGCTGTTCAGGGCTCTCTTCTGGCCGTCGGACCGAGCCGGATGGGGGCCACGGTTCTAGAATCAGCCTGTCCCGCCATCCCGCTCCGGTATGCCCCTGCTACGGATTCAGACCTCCGCCCCCGCCCCCAGCGACCCTGACGCCCTGCTGCGATCGCTGTCGGCCGAACTGGCCCGGCGGCTGGGCAAACCGGAAGCCTATGTGATGACCCTGCTCGACACAACAGTACCGATGACCTTCGGCGGCAGTGCCGAGCCCGCCTGCTTCGTCGAGCTCAAGAGCATCGGCCAGTTCAGCGCCGCCCAGACGAAGGACCTGAGCACCTGGCTCTGCGGGCAGCTGGCGACCGGGCTGGGGGTGCCGCCGGAGCGCACCTACATCGAATTCTCCAACGCCCAGGGGTCGCTCTGGGGCTGGAACGGCGACACCTTCGGCTGATGCGTCCCACTGTCTACGCCGCCATCTCCAGCCACGGTTTCGGCCACGCCACCCGCACCGCTGCGGTGCTCGACCACCTGGCCCGCCGCCTGCCGGACCTGCGGCTGATTCTGGCCACCACCAGCCCCGACTGGCTGCTGCGCTCCTACCTGAGCCACCCCTTCGAGCCGCGGCCGGTCAGCCTGGATGTGGGCGTGGTCCAGCCCGACTGCCTGGGGGTCGACCGCGAGGCCACCCGCCGGGCGGTACAGGCGCTGCGGGCGCAGTCCACCGCTCTGATTGCCCGGGAGGCCGAGTTCTGCCGTCGGGAAGGGGTGGGTCTGGTCTACGGGGATATGTCGCCCCTGGCTCCGGCGATCGCCCGCGCCGCCGGAGTGCCGGGGCTGATGGCCGGCAACTTCGGCTGGGATTTCATCTACGCCGACTGGGGGCCGGACTTTGCCCCGCTGATCGACTGGATTCGCGACAGCTATGGCCAGTGCGATCGCCTGCTGCGGCTGCCCTTCTGTGAGCCGATGACCGCCTTCCCGGTGCAGAGCGATGCGGGCCTGACCGGCGGCAGCCCCCGTTTCGCCACCGCAGACCTGCGGGCAGAGCTGGCGATCGCCAGCCCCCCAGAGCACACTGCCCTGCTCACCTTCGGTGGGCTGGGGTTGCAGCAGCTGCCCTACGCACGTTGCCTCGAGCATCCGGACTGGACCTTCCTGAGCTTCGACGACCAGGCCCCGGACCTACCGAATCTGCGCAAACTCGGCCGGGAGTGTCTACGCCCGGTGGATGTGATGCCGCTCTGCAGCCGGATCATCGGCAAACCGGGCTACGGCACCTTCTCCGAGGCCGGGCGCCTGGGCGTGCCCCTGGTGGCCCTCACCCGCGAGGAATTCGCCGAGGCCCCGCTGCTGATGAACGCCCTGCCCCGACTGGTGGAGCACCGGATTGTCGAGGCGGCCGACTTCCTCAGCCGTCCCTGGAGCTGGCTGGAGGAGCCGCTGCAGCCCCGCGAGGGCGAGGCGATCGCCCCGGACGGCAACGACACCGTCGCCGAGGCGATCGCCGACCGACTGCGCTGAGCTCTACCCGACCGATACCGGCTTGGCGGAGGCGAAGCGAGCGAGGATGCGCTCGGCCATCTGCTTGGGGGTGAGGCCCAGATCGGTCTTGGACTCATCCG
>CAYZUY010000165.1:0-5164 GCA_964481495.1 uncultured bacterium | reverse complement strand
GCTGCTGGCGCTGGCGGCCTTCAGCCGCTGGCAGCGATCGCCCCAGGACGTCTGGTCTCCGGTCCTGCTTGCTCTGGGAACGGTGTTCAAGGTCTTTCCCGGGGCGTTGGCTCTCTATTTCATCTGCCAGCGCCAATGGCGATTCCTGGCTTCCTTCCTGGCTTCGACCCTGGTTCTGTTCTGGCTGCCCTATCCCTGGATGGGGGCGCAGGTTTACTGGAACTTTGCCCGGCGATCGCTGCCGGAACTGTTCGGGTCAATCCAGGCATCCGTGCGCCCGGATCTCCTGGGGCAGACAACGGTGTTCTTCGGCAGCGCCAACTACGTGGATGCCCTGGAAGGACGGGGCATGGTCGCCAGCCGGGATTACGTCGGTGGCGGTATGAATCCGCTGCTGTTCGATCACACCCTGCTGGCGATTGGGATCGGCTCTCTGGCCCTGCTGCTGATCTTCCGTCTGCTGCGGGGTCAGTCCGAGCTCTATCGCTATCTGGCCATCCTCAACCTGATCAATCTCGTCAATCCGCTGTCCTGGCTGATGGGGCTGGTCTGGTACCTGCCCTTCTGCCTGATCTGCTTCCCCCAGGCCTCCAGCCGCCAGCGCCTGCTGCTGCTGGCACCGCTGTTCTTCCCACCGGCTCTGGGCCTGAACGGTTATCTGGCGATCGCGATCCCGCTCCTGCCCGCCATCCGTCGCCTGGGCCTGACCCCGTCAGAGCAGATGGGACAATAGCCGTTCCCTGCATTTTCCTGTTCACCCCTTGAGTTGCCGCCGCTGATGTCCGTTCTCCACCTGCAGCAGACCCGCGAGACCTTCGAGGCGATCGCCCCGAGCCTCGAGCGCTGGCGGCGGCGCAACCGCACCTACTACCGGGAACTCGAGTCGCTGCACCGCTTTCTGGTGGCCCCGGGCCTGCGGGTGCTCGAAGTCGGTTGCGGTCTGGGGGATCTGCTCGCCAGCCTCGACCCGGCGGAGGGCGTCGGCATCGACATTTCCCCGGCGGTGGTGGGCCAGGCGCGTCAGCGCCATCCGCGACTGGCCTTCCGGGCTCTGGCGGCGGAGGACCTGACCCCGGCGGCGCTGGGTAACCCCGAACCCTTCGATGTGATTGTGCTCTCGGGCGTCCTCGGGTATCTGGCGGATATCCAGGGGGTGCTGCAGCGGCTGCAGCCCTTCTGCCACGCCGAGACCCGGATTGTTCTCAGCTTCCATAACTGGCTCTGGCAGCCGCTGCTGAAGGCGGCCGAGCGGGTGGGGCAGCGCATGCCTCAACCGCCGGAGAACTGGCTGTCGATGGATGATGTGCGCAACCTGCTCGATGTCAGTGGCTTCGAGACGATCAAGCTGGGTCGACGGCTACTGCTGCCCAAGCGGGTGCCACTGCTCGCGGGGCTGGCCAACCGCTGGCTCAGCCAGCTGCCGGGTCTGCAGCACCTGGGGCTGATCAACTGGGTGGTGGCCCGACCCGCAGCCCGGGCGATTCGACCGGTACCGACGGTGACGGTGGTGGTTCCCGCCCGCAATGAGATGGGCAACATCGCGGCGGCCCTGGAGCGCACACCGGTGATGGGTGGCGGTACCGAACTGATCTTTGTCGAGGGCAACTCCAGCGACGACACCTGGGGTGAGATCCAGCGGCAGATGGCGGCCTACCAGGGCCCGCTGACGGTGGCGGCCTACCAGCAGAGCGGTCGCGGTAAGGCGGATGCGGTACGCCTGGGCTTTGCCAAGGCCAGCGGCGACATTCTGATGATTCTCGATGCCGACCTGACGGTGATGCCCGAGGATTTGCCCAAGTTCCACGAGGCGATCGCCAGCGGTCGGGGCGAGTTTATCAATGGCTCCCGGCTGGTCTATGCCCGCAGTCGCGAGGCCATGCCGGGGCTCAACACCCTGGCCAACAAGTTCTTCGCCCTCACTTTCTCCTGGCTGCTGGGTCAGCGGCTCAAGGACACCCTCTGCGGCACCAAGGTGCTGACCCGGCACGCCTACGAACGGGTGGCGGCGGGCCGGGCCTACTTCGGGGAGTTCGATCCCTTCGGCGACTTCGACCTGCTGTTCGGGGCGGCGAAGCTGAACCTGAAGATTGTCGAGGTGCCGGTGCGCTACCAGGAGCGGGTCTACGGCAGCTCCAACATCGCCCATTTCCGGGAGGGGCTGATTCTGGCGCGGATGTGCCTGTTCGCCGCCGGTAAGCTCAAGTTCCCCCGCTGAGGCACCGGCAATGTCCGAAGCGACGGAAGCCAGACAAGCCCTGAATTCGCCCCGGCTGGGGCGATGGATTCTGGTGCTGCTGCTGCTGACAGCAGGGGTGAATCTGCTGCTGGTGCTGCTGGGGGGCGGGGCCGCTAAATTGCTGCGGACGCTGGAGGGGCTGCCCCTGGGGTTCTGGCCCCTGGCGATCGCCACCCTGCTCTGCGCTTATCTGGTTTCCTTCAGCCGCTGGCAGTGGTATCTGAGCCGCCTGGGGGCGGCGCCGCCGCTGCTGCCCAGTCTGCGCATCTTCCTGGCGGGCTATGCCCTGATTGCCTCACCGGGACGGGCGGGTGAGGGTGTCCGCAGTCTGATCCTGCATCGCGACTATGGTTTCTCCCGGCGGGCTACCTTGGGGGCGATGCTCTGCGAGCGCATCTGCGATCTGGCCTCGGCACTGCTGATCTTCGGGCTGGGCTGGGTCGTCCGGGGGGGGGCGGTATGGCCATTGCTGATTGTGCTGGTAGCCTCCATCGCGCTGCCCCAACTGGCGGCGCCGCTGCTGCATCGGCTGCGGCGCTGGCTGAAACCGGGCTCGAAGCGCGATCGCACGGTGGAGCACCTGGCGCTGCTGCTCGACAGTGCCCGACAACTGCTGCGACCCCTGCCCCTGCTGGTGGGCATCGGCCTCTCGCTGCTGATGTGGTCGGTGGAAGGCTCCCTGCTGCAGCTGCTGTTCCGCAGTCTCGGGGCGGGCATCGATGGCCTGGGTGCCACCGTGATCCGGGCCGCCATCGGACTGGGCGGGATTCTCACCCTGCTGCCGGGAGGCGTGGGCGGAGCCGAGGCCACCGGTCTGCTGCTGGCCCGAGGCTATGGCGCCTCGATGGAGCAGGCGATCGCCGCCACCCTGATCATCCGCACGCTGACGCTGTGGTTCCCCATCGGCCTCGGCTGTTTGGCCCTGGGGCATCTGCAACTGTCGGCGGATCGGTCGCCTCGGCAATAATGGAAGACTCTGCCGCCACTGGATCCCCGCTGTGACCGCTGTTGCCGCCCCCGCTTCGGACCTGCTCACCATCGCTGGCCGCACCTTCCGTTGGCGGCTGATGACCGGCACCGGCAAATACCGCAGCTTCGCGGAGATGAGTGCCGCCATCGAGGGCAGCGGCTGCGAAATTGTCACTGTGGCGGTGCGGCGGGTGCAGACCAACGCCCCGGGCCATGAGGGCCTGGCGGAGGCGATCGACTGGTCGAAGATCTGGATGCTGCCCAACACCGCCGGTTGCCAGACCGCCGAGGATGCAGTGCGGGTGGCCCGCCTGGGCCGGGAGATGGCCAAGCTCCTGGGTCAGGAGGACAACAACTTCATCAAGCTGGAAGTGATTCCCGACTCCAAGTACCTGCTACCGGACCCGATCGGCACCCTGGAAGCGGCGGAACAACTGGTGAAGGAAGGCTTTGCAGTGCTGCCCTACATCAATGCCGATCCGCTGCTGGCCAAGCGACTGCAGGAAGTGGGCTGCGCCACAGTGATGCCCCTGGGCTCCCCTATCGGTTCCGGTCAGGGCATCCGCAACGCCGCCAATATCGGGATCATCATCGAGGAAGCGACGGTGCCGGTGGTGGTGGATGCGGGCATCGGCACCCCCAGCGAAGCTACCCAGGCAATGGAACTGGGGGCGGACGCGCTGCTGATCAACACGGCGATCGCCCAGGCGGCCGATCCCGGGGCCATGGGCCGGGCCATGGCCCTGGCCACCGAAGCCGGACGCCTCGCCTGTCAGGCCGGTCGCATCCCGGTGAAGGCCTACGCCAGCGCCAGCTCGCCGCTCACCGGCCGCATCGTCTGAGGTGAGGCGGGGGCAGGGGGCGTCTGATAGGCTGACTGCATTGAGAGCGATTCATCCCCATGCCCTACACCGAAGAAGAAGGCGGACTGCTGAACAACTTCGCCAAAGAGCCGCGCATGTACCGTGACGAGGCCCAGAGCAACCAGCGCGGACTGCTGATTGTCGGCATCCTCAGCGGCGTGCTCGTGGTTGGTCTGATTGCCGTGTCCTTCATCCTCAAGGCCTGACGACCGAGCGGTCGGAAGCCAGGGAGCGACTGCGATCGCTCCCTTTTTCATGCCTCGGGGATCGCGTCATCCGGACGACCGGAGCCGGTCATCCGATTGTGGTATTTTGGCCCCAGTTCCCACCGGGAACATTCCTGTATTGTCCGGAGCAGTTGCGTGAAGATCCTGGTCCTCGGCGGCGATGGTTTCTGTGGATGGCCCTGTGCCCTGAACCTGTCCGCGGCCGGTCATGACGTGACCATCGTCGACAACCTGGTCCGTCGTAAGACTGACGTCGAGCTGGGTGTCCAGTCCCTCACGCCGATCGCCACCATCGAGCAGCGCCTGGCCGCCTGGACCGAGGTCAGCGGCAAGTCCATCGACTTCGTCGATCTGGATCTGGCCCAGGAATACGATCGGCTCTGCGAACTGCTGCGGGCCACCTGCCCGGACGCCATCGTTCACTTCGCTGAACAGCGGGCCGCGCCCTACTCGATGAAGAGTGCCCGCCACAAGCGCTACACCGTCGACAACAACGTCAACGCCACCCACAATCTGCTCTGCGCCTGCGTCGATGTCGGTCAATCGCCCCACATCGTCCACCTCGGCACCATGGGGGTCTACGGCTACGGCAGCCACCGCGGCGCTACGATCCCCGAGGGCTACCTGCGGGTACAGGTGACCCAGCCGGACGGTCAGACCTTCGAACACGACATCCTGCACCCCACCGATCCCGGCAGCGTCTACCACATGACCAAGACGCTGGATCAGTTGGTCTTCTACTACTACAACAAGAACGACGGCATCCGGGTGACGGACCTGCACCAGGGGATCGTCTGGGGTACCAACACCCCCGAGTGTGATCTGCACCCACGCCTCACCAACCGCTTCGACTACGACGGCGACTACGG
>CAYZUY010000164.1:0-5186 GCA_964481495.1 uncultured bacterium | reverse complement strand
AATGCCACCGAGCTGATCATCGCCCTGGTGGCCCTGCGGGCCGGGCTGGTGGACATCGTCAAGGCCAGCATCACCGGCACGATCATCGGCAATCTGCTGCTGGCCCTGGGGCTGTCGATGCTGGTGGGCGGCATCGGGCGGCAGGAGCAGCGCTTCCAGCCGGTGGTGGCGCGGGTGAACGGCTCGGCGATGACCCTGGCGGTGCTGGCGATTCTGATTCCCAGCCTGGCGATCGCCACCGGCGGCGACCACCCGCCCTCGGAACTGCCCTTCTCCGGCTTCGTGGCCTGGGTGCTGCTGGCTGGTGTGCTCGCGCTGGCGATCCGTGCGCCGCAGGATGTTGGTGGCCTGGGTGCCGCTGGCGGTCTATGCCCTGACGCTGCTGTTCGCGCTGCGGACCCACCGCAGTCTTTACGAGGTGGCCGAAGCTGACCATACCGACGAAGGTCACGGTGGCCAGCCACCGAACCTGCCGCTCTGGCTGGGGGTGCTGATTGCCGCCACCCTGGCGGTCTCCTACGAATCGGAACTGTTCGTGGGGGTGGTCGAGACGGTCACCGAGGGGCTGGGCCTCTCACCGCTGTTCACGGGGGTGGTGCTGCTGCCGCTGCTGGGCGGCGCCGCCGAGTACGTCACCGCCGTCAGCATGGCCCGCAAGGACAAGATGGACCTATCGGTATCGGTTGCCCTTGGCTCGACCCTGCTGGTGGCCCTGCTGGTGGCGGCGCTGCTGGTGCTGCTGGGCCCGCTGCTCGGCCATCCGCTGGATCTGAGCTTCAATCTGTTCGAACTGGTGGCGGTGATCACGGCGGTGATCGTCAGCAACCTGATCAGTCTCGACGGTCGCTCCGACTGGCTGGAGGGGGTACTGCTGCTGGCGGCCTACGTGATTCTGGCGGCTGGGTTCTACTTCCAGGTGGCTTGAGGTATGGTGCAATCCCCCGACGAGACTCCGGTGCTGCCCTTCCGCAGCAGTGCCGTCTGGCTGCACCTGCGGGAACTGCCCGCGCTGCAGCTGCTGTTGACCAGCGGACTCACCCTGCTGGGTCTGGGACTGGGCTGGACCTGGCTGACCCTGGCAGCGGCCCTGCTCACTCTGGGGCTGGCCCTGCGCCAGCTGCTGCCACCACTCTGGCTGCAGTTGCGGCAGCAGCTCGAAGAACCCGCCACGGTGCAGACCCTGGCGCTGCTCGGGCTGGGGGTGGCGGCGATCGCCCTCTCGGTGCTGTTGGGCTGGTGGCAACCCCTGGTGGCGGTCTACCGCAGCGGCGACTGGAATGCCATCGGCGCCATCGGCGAAGGGGTGATTGGCGCCCTGGGGCAGATTCTGCTGGCCTTCGTCGCCCTGGTGATCGCCTGGCGCCAGTATGTGGTGGACCAGCGCCTGACCACCCAGCAGAACCGGATCACCCAGGCCCAGACCATCGACAGCTTCATCCAGGGTGTTTCGGACCTGATCAGCGACGACGAGGGGATGCTCGAGGACTGGCCCCTGGAGCGGATGCTGGCCGAGGGCCGTCTGGCGGCCGTGCTGGGCAGCATCGACGGCAGCGGCAAAGCCAAGATTCTGCGCTTCCTCTCCCACGCCCGTCTGCTGACCCCCCTGCAGCGCGATAGTCGCCTCGGGCGGGCGATTCTCGATGGCCAGGGCTGCTACGCCGAGGACCGCAGCCAGGGGGTGCCGGTGATCCGGCTGCAGCAGATGCTGGTGAGTGCCGATCTGGCGAACACCGATCTGCGCGGCGTCGACTTCAACGGTGCCGACCTGCGGGGGGCTAACCTTGAGGAAGCGGACCTGAGCGAGGCAAATCTGGCGGGGGCAAACCTGTCCGGGGCGAACCTCAAGGGCGCCCGAGTCGAGAACACCCGCTTCCACTTCGGGCCGGTAGAGACGGCCAGCCCGGCCCAGGTGCACCAGCCTCCGGACTTCGCCAGCGGCCGTCACAGCGGTGCCATTGTCGAAAACGCGGACCTCAGCGATCTACGGCAGCTGTCGGCGGAGGTCCGCAGCTATCTGGCGGCCTGGAGCGGCAAGCGATCGCGCCAGACCCTACCCGGTGGCAGCAAGGGGCTGCCCAACCGGCTGGAGCGATAGGGACGGGGGTCGACGGCTTCCCGCCGCTGCCGGAGCTGGCGGAGGAGAAGGCCACGCACCAGACAGTCATCAGTTCAGAGCTTGGTCTTCTGGGGCATGGCGCGTGGTTCCACAATCCCGATGAACTGACTGCGGACCACCCGCAGCCCCTCCCGGCGGCGCTCGATGCGGAAGGAGCGCTGCTCAACCTGGACAGAGCCGTCGCGGTACTCGTAGCGGGTGTTAGCGATCAGCGTCAGGCCGGAGCCCGGGTCGTTGGTGGCGCGGTAGCGGTTAGCGCGGACACTGCGGAACTGCCGGAAGAAGGCCCCATCGAACTGGCTGGCGGCCTGTCCGTCGAGAGAGCGGCGGGCGGCGGCGAAGTCCTGGGCCGAGAGAGCCGCATAGAGGGCATCGATGCAGGCGATCGCTTCATCGACCCCAACCTCGTTGCCCTTCGCCGGGGTTGCGGCTGTGCTGCTGCCGGGGCGGCTGACGGGTGCAGGCGTCGGTCGGGGTATTGTGGCGGCTACCGTTGCCGTCGTGGCGGGTTCCGGGGCGGGAAAGCCACGCCCGAAACACATGTTGCCGAAGCGGTAGCAGGAGACGGAGGCGGTACGCAGCCAGCTGGGGGATGCGGGCACCCAGGTCTTGCTGGTGGGTTCCAGCCATTTCCAGCCCTGACTGGGGTTGTAGAGGAACTCGCTCAGGCCACCGTAGGCCCACTTCACCTGAACGGCATCGGGGCTGCCGCTGGTGCGGGTGGGGTCGTTGTAGATCAGGCGCAGCTCGCAGGGGTAGGCGTCGAGAGCCTGGTTCGACTGCTGGACATAGCAGCGGGTCTGGAGTCGGACGACCTCCCGGCCCTGGGCCGGCAGGGTCGGCAGCAGACTGCTCAGCAGCAGGATGGAAGCCCACAGAGGAGAACGCATCGGTCAGATAGAAGCACAGGGGATCATCCTGGCACGACGGGCGGTGCCATGGCTGCGCCAGACCAGTGCAGCACTGGTCTCAGAGCCGGACCGTCTGTGGAGTGGCCGGACGTGCCGCACAATAACTGCCACCAGCAGCCCCAGGGCCAGGAGCAGGGAGCCCATCACGCAGCCGGAGCCACACGGGGATAGGGGCAAGTCCCACGCCGGCCCGGGCAGCGTCTTACCCGCTGAAGCGTCGGGTTCAGAAGATCCGGCGATAGAGATCGCACAGTGGTTGGGGCTCGAGGTCTCGGTTGGCCTTCGCCTCCGCCCGTTTGGCCCGCAGGTAGGCATCCAGCAGCGTCGGTGCCAGGACCTGCCCGAGGGGCGAGAGTTCCAGGGCGGTGAGTGCCTCCTCCAGGGAGGTCGGCAGGGGTGGAGCACTGTCAGGACGGGGAACGAGGCCCTGCTGCAGCCCGTACAGTCCGGATCGGATCAGGCCCGTCAGCACCAGATAGGGGTTGGCGGCCCCATCGGGAATGCGGAACTCGACATTGCTCTGGCGATCGCGGCTGGCACCGCCCGCAAAGGTCGGGCAGATCCGCAGCGCAGCCCCTCGCTCCTGGCGAGCGATATCGGCCACGGTCGGAGCCCAGCGGTTGGGAGTGAGGCGCAGATAGGAGACCGGGGTAGGAGCGACCAGCCCGCAGAGGGCTGCCATCTGCGACTGAATACCCGCGCAGAAGGACTGCATGACGACCGACAGACCGAGATCGGCATCATCCCCGGCGGTGAGGGGACGACCCTGCAGATCCCAGAGGCTGAAATGAGTGTGGAAACCGTTACCCGCCCCGTCCGGCTGGGGCATGGGGCTGAAGCTGACCCGCTCACCGTGGTTATGGGCACAGCTGCGGGCCAGCTCCCGCAGCAGTACCGCCCGATCTGCCGCCACCAGCGTGGGGGCGGGGGCCAGGGTGGCCTCGAACTGACGATCACCGTACTCCGCCAGGAAGGTGTCCGGTTCAAGACCGTTGCAGCTCAGCAGGCTTACCAGTTCTGCCCCGAACCCATCCTGTTCGCGCAGGGCCCGCAGGCTGTAGGGACTGCCCGGGAAGGAACCGCCCCCGCTGTAGTGGAACTCATGCTCAAACCCCACCCGCAGTGTCAGCCCGGCAGCCTCCAGGTCGGCGATCGCCTGCACCAGCCCCTGACGGGGACAGCATTCCCAGGGACGCCCATCCGGTGTGTGCAGGCTACCCAGCACCCAAGTCTGAGTCGGCCCCGACTCGCCGCCCGGCAGCGTCACCTCGGTCGTGGGGTCCGGAATCAGGGCCAAGTCCCCGGCGGTCCCGAAAGGACTGTCCCAGATCGGCCCCAGAGTGGAGATCATCACGCTGGTGGGGGTCCAGCCGATGCCCTGTCGGAAGCGGCTCTCCCGCTCCCGGGCAGGAACCGTCTTTCCCCGCACCAGACCGGAGATATCGCACATCCCGATGAACAGCAGATCCCCATCCTGCATCGGACCAGCCTCCCAAACCCTAGGCCCGGAGCGTACCCTCTGACCGCAGCAAAGCTGGACCCTGTCACAAAACAACAGATCGACGAGTCAGCATCGCAGCGGCGGGTACCCTGGGGACGTTTCTCAACGCCAGCCTGATGAATCGCCTGCTGCCGCTGCTGAGTCTGGGGGGCTATGTCCTACTCAGCGGCCTGCGCAATACCGCCCTCAAAGGTCTGCAGATCTATGGCGGCAGCCATCCCATCGGGGGCGAGAACGCGATCAGCTTTTGCAATGTGTTCCTGTTTTCCCAACTGATGATCGGGCTGGTGGCGGTGTTCGGCGATCGCCCCCGGGTGCTACCGGATATCCGCACGGCAGTTGACCCTGACGGCGCCAGCCGTCCCCGTAAGCCCCTGCGTGGCGGTGGTTGCCGTCCTTTCCCATGAAATCCTCGATCAGTCGTCACCGTCCTCTGCATCCGGCCACGGCGGCACTGCTGCCCCGCCTCCAGCAGAAGCAGTATCGCCTGCTTGCTCCTCCAGCTTGCCATTGAAGGCGTCATCAAGTCTCTGGCGATAAAAGGCATTGTACGGATTCCAGGGCATCAGAAATTCAAAGCGCGGGTCGCCGCGCTGGCGCTCCTTGACCTTCTTCTCAAAATCACGCCCACTCTTGAGAATCCAGCGCACAAGTTTCT
>CAYZUY010000163.1:0-5208 GCA_964481495.1 uncultured bacterium | reverse complement strand
AACGCCACCCTGATCTTCGACGTCGAACTGATTCGGATCGCCTGATTACCCTTCGGGCACTGATGACACGAAGGCCACTCCTGCGGGAGTGGCCTTCGTCGTTTCAGAGGTCAGGGCAGCAGCAGCATCGCATCCCCGAAGGAGTAGAAGCGGTACTGTTCGCGGATCGCTTCGTCATAAAGCGCCAGTAGCCGCTCGCGCCCGATCAGGGCACTGACGAGCATCATCAGACTCGACTTGGGCAGGTGGAAGTTGGTGATCAGACCGTCGATCACCTGCCAGCGGAAGCCCGGATAGATGAACAGATTCAGCGGGCCGGCAAAGGGCTGCAGATCGCCATCATGGAGGGCAGCCACGCCTTCGAGGGTGCGGACGGTGGTGGTTCCCACCGCAATCACCCGACCGCCCCGGGCTCTGGTGGCCTTGATCTGCTCCACGGTTTCGGCCCCGAGTTCGGCCACTTCCGCATGCATGTTGTGTTCGAGGATGTTCTCGGACTCCACCGGCCGGAAGGTGCCGATGCCCACGTGCAGCGTCACTTCCGCCCGCCCGATACCTCTGGCTGCCAGCCGCTCCAGTAGAGCCGGGGTGAAATGCAGACCGGCGGTGGGAGCAGCCACGGACCCGGGCTGCTGGGCATAGACCGTCTGGTAGCGCTCATCCGCAGCCGTCGACTCGGTGATGTAGGGCGGCAGGGGCACTTCCCCGTAGCGGTCGAGGCAGTGCAGCAGGCGATCGCAGCCTTCAGGCAGTTCGAAGCGCACCAGTCGCCCGCCAGTGGGGGCATCCGAGTCCACAATCGTTGCCCGCAGCGGCGCTCCCCCCTGCGGATCGGGAATCTCCACGACAGCTCCGGGCTTGAGCCGCTTGCCCGGCCGCACCAGGGACAGCCAGGTATCGGCACTGCGCTCCTCAAGCAGCAGCAGTTCCACATCCGAGCCCGTGGGCTTGCGGCCATAGAGGCGGGCGGGCAGCACCCGGGTGGTGTTTACCACCAGCAGGTCCCCCGGTTGCAGCAGCTCATCCAGTTCCCGGAAGATGCGGTGCTCGTGGGTCTGCCCCTGCACCAGCAGCAGCCGGGAGGCGTCACGCGGTTCCGCCGGGTTCTGGGCAATCCGCTCCTCCGGCAGATGGTAGTCGTAGCTGGAGAGACGCTGATCCGGGTGCTCGGTCATTGATCGATAAACAAAGTCTTTCCCAGCTATAGAACATTTCTCTGGACCGTGCCGGAATTTGGTCTGTTTGGCCACACCCACAGGACGGCGGCTGATTATGATCAGTTTCTAAGCAAGCGTTCTGACGGAGGCCAGATCCCCATGCTCACCGTCGTCGATGTGGACCGACTGGTTGCCGCTGCCCGCTTCTACGATTACCGGGAAGCCGCCAACCCGATCCAGCAGCGGCTGATCAGCCGGGTTCCCTATCAGGAATGGCCCGCCTCCCTGCATGAACAGGGCACTTCCGCAATTCATCCCCTCGATCTGAGCGAGTCCCTGGGCTGCGAGGGCCCAGCCACCTCCCCCGGGCTGTGCGCCAGCTTTGTGCACATCCGCTCCGGCGAGTCGCTGCAGACGACAGCGATCGCCACCAGTCAGCTGTTCTACGTGCTGCGGGGCCAGGGCGTCTCCCGGGTTGGTGGCCAGGAGATCGTCTGGGCCGAGGGTGATATCTTCACCCTGCCCGCCGACAGCGAGGCGGTACATCTGGCCAGCAGCGACAGCGCCTTCTACTGGGTGCACGATGCGCCGCTGCTGCACTACCTGGGTGTCATCCCCAATCAGGCCCGCTTTGAGCCCACCCTCTACCGGCGCGCCGAGATGGAAGCGAAGCTGACGGAGATCGTCAGCGACCCCAGTTCCGCCCGGGCTAACCGCCTGAGCGTGCTGCTGGGTCACGAGAACTTCCCCCAGACCCGGACGATCACCCACACCATCTGGGCCATGTTCGGCCTGCTGCCGGTGGATGCAGTCCAGGCACCCCACCGTCATCAGTCGGTGGCGCTGGACCTGATCATCGACTGCCAGCCCGGCTGCTACAGCCTGGTGGGTGAACGGCTCGACGCAAACGGTCAGATCCGTAACCCGGTGCGGGTCGACTGGCAACCGGGGTCGGTGTTCGTGACGCCCCCCGGCTACTGGCACGCCCACTACAACGAGTCCGGGGTTCCGGCCCGACTTCTGCCGATTCAGGATGCCGGGCTGCATACGCACCTGCGTACTCTGGATATTCTCTTCGCCCGTCAGACCACGGGCGGCGGCAGCGAAATCACCGACGAACCCTAGACGGTCCCGTCTGAGCCCGGAAACAGGTCCCATCTCCGGGACCTGTTTTTCTATTACCTGCGGTGCCGGAAGATTCCGTTACTCGAACTACCCGATCACTGACTGGTAAACAGACAGCTAAACCGACTGACATCGCGGGGACCAGTGCCTAGGTTGAAGGGCATTGTGTTTACCCGAATCATGGCCACCGCTCCCTCCCTTCCCAATCCCCTGGACCCCGCCACCCTGAATCTGATCAGTTCGATCGTCGTCAGCTTCGGCTTCAAGCTGCTGGGGGCGATCGCCCTCTGGATCGTCGGCAGCTGGCTGATTCGGCTGGCCGGGCGCCTGGGTCGCCGGGCGCTGCGGACCAGCAGCCTCGACCCCACCACGATCAGCTATCTGATTAACATCCTGCTGGTCACCCTGAAGATCGTTCTGGTCGTCGCCATTCTCGGCTTCTTCGGGATTCAGACCACCACTTTCGCCGCCCTGCTGGCCGGTGCCGGTTTGGCCATCGGCGCTGCCTGGAGCGGCCTGCTCTCCAACTTCGCCGCCGGGGCATTCCTGCAGATCTTCCGCCCCTTCCGGGTGGGCGACTTCATCAATGCCGGCGGGGTGATGGGCACCGTCGAGGAAATCGGCCTGTTCGTGACCACGATCAATACCCTGCAGAACGTGCGTACCATCGTCGGTAACGCCAAGGTCTTCGGCGACAACATCGAGAACTACACCGCCAACCCCTACCGGCGGGTGGATCTCCAGGCCCAGCTGGACCACAGTGCCGATGTGGGGCAAGCCATGAAACTCCTGCAGCAGGCCGTACAGGCAATCCCCAACGTCCTGGCCACCCCGGCAGTGGATGTGGAGATCCTCGAATTCAACCCCCGTGGCGTGCTGCTGACGGTGCGTCCCTACACCCACAACGACAGCTACTGGCAGGTCTACTTCGACACCAACCGGGTGATCCGCGAGACCCTGGGCGACCATGGCTTCCCGGTTCCGACGGAGCGGATCGCCCTTGAAAGCAATGGCCTGAGCACCAACGGCAACGGTCATGGCAACGGGCACGGAGTGACCACCAGCCGCTCAGAGTCGGTCTAGGATGCGGGCGATCGCCCCGTAGACCCCGGCCAGCTCCGTCTCGCTCAGGCAGAGCGGGGGTAGCAGGTAGAGGATGTTACCGAGGGGGCGCAGTAGTACCCCCTCCTCCAGAGCCAGGGTCCGCAGGCGCGGCCCGTAGCTGGAGAGATAACCGCCGTCATCGCCGCTGACGCCCGGGTCTCCGACCTCCAGGGCCGCAATCGTGCCCAGGGTCCGCAGCCGCCGCAGGCGCGGATGTTCCGAAAATTGGTCCAGATGCTGTCGGTGCCGGCAGCGCCAGACTGGCCAGGGCAGCGGCGCAGCCGAGGGGGTTGGCCGTGTAGCTGTGGCCGTGCCAGAAGGTTCGCTCCGGTTCCCGCCCCCGGAAGGCATCGTAGATTGCCTCGCTGGCCACCGTGGCCCCCATCGGCAGAAAGCCCCCGGTCAACCCCTTGGAGAGGCAGATCAGGTCGGGGATGACTCCGGCGTGCTGGCAGGCGAACCAGTCCCCGGTGCGGCCGAAGCCGGTCATCACCTCGTCGAAGATCAGCAGCGTGCCGTGGGCGCGGGCCAGGGCGGCCACCTGCCGCAGGAACTCAGGCCGCGACAGGCGCATGCCACTGGCGCCCTGCATTAACGGTTCGAGGATGATCGCCGCGGTGGGCTGCTCGGCCAGAAGGCATTCCAGTTCGGCCAGGGACGCAGCTTCCCGGGCCTCAACCTCGGTATCACCGATCCAGGTCTCGGGGTAGGGCGCGAAGGCCACGTCGAACAGCAGCGGATCGTAGGCGCGGGTGAACAGCGATCGCGCCCCCACCGCCATCGCCCCGAAGGTGTCGCCATGGTAGCTGCCCTCGAAGGCGATGAAGCGGCGGCGGTCCTCGCCCCGGTTGCTCCAGACCTGACGGGCCAGCTTCAGGGCCACCTCCACCGCCGTCGAGCCGTCGTCGCTGTAGAAGACCCGATCCAGCCCCGGCGGCAGCAGGGCCGTCAGCTCCGCCGCCAGCTGCTCGGCCGGTTCGTGGGTGAAACCCGCGAAGATCACCTGCTCCAGTTGCAGGGCCTGCCGATGAATGGCCTCGGCGATCGCCGGGTGGCCGTGGCCATGCAGGGTCACCCACCAGCTGGAGATGGCATCGAGGATGCGCCGCCCGTCCGCCAGTTCCAGCCAGACGCCCTCACCGCGCACCACCGGCAGCGGCGGCGGGCTGTCGATGGGCGTGAACGGATACCAGAGATGGTCAGCCATCAGAACACCTGCTGCTCCGCCGGGGCGAAGCGCAGCCGCAGCAGGGTCAGCACCAGAATCACCAGGAACAGCACCAGCCCGACGGTGCAGGCGTAGCTCACTTCCAGGTTCTGGAAGGCCTGCTCGTAGACGTAGTAGACGATGGTCTTGGAGCTGTCGAGGGGGCCGCCCTGGGTCATGATGAACACCTCCTCGAACACCTTGGTCGCCGAGATGGCCGAAATCACCCCCACGAGGGTCAGGTAGGGTCGCATCATCGGCAGGGTGATGTCCCAGTGGCGCTGCCAGCCGTCGGAACCATCGAGGGCCGCCGCTTCGTAGAGATCACCGGGGATACCCTGCAGCCCGGCGAGGTAGATCACCATGTAGTAGCCCAGCCCCTTCCAGACCGTGACGGCCATGACGCTGAAGATCGCCAGAGTCGGGCTGGTAAGCCAGGGGATGGGGCTGAAGCCCGCGCCGAACAGCAGCTGACCGAACTGGTTGAGCAGGCCGTTCTCGGCGTAGAGCCAGCGCCAGGCGATGCCCGCCACCACCACCGAGACGATCACCGGCGAGCAGTAGGCCAGCCGGAAGCCGGTGAGGCCGCGCGGGGGGCGGGGGACCAGAATCGCC
>CAYZUY010000162.1:0-5315 GCA_964481495.1 uncultured bacterium | reverse complement strand
GGAGAGCAGGGGCATCACCAACAGCATCAGAAAGCCGAGAATCCCCAGGAAGCTCTGCTGCAGGGCAAAGGCGGCATCCACCGGCTGGCCACCCCCCATCTGACCGGTCTGCAGGTCCAGGCCCGCCAGTTCGCTGATCAGACGGTAGAGCAGGGCTACGAACAGACTGCCTGCCAGCAGCCAGAACACGCCGGCCGCGACGTAGAAGCGGGGAGCGCCCAGGTAGCTGCGCAGCTCCCGCCGGAAGATGGCATCGACGTTAGCCAGCCAGATTCGCATCGCCATCCGCCTCCGGAGAGTGGTCCTCACGGGTGATCAGGTCGAGGAAGATCGCTTCGAGCCCCACCTGGCAGCGGCGCTGTTCGCGCAGACTGAAGCCCGCCGCCAGCAGCGCCGGGGCCAGGCGATCGCCGGGGTCCTGGTTCTCGGTGGCCACCACCCGCCACTGCTGCAGGGCCGGATCGGTAGAGGGCAGGGGCTCGACCCGAGCCACCCCCGGCAGATCGCCCAGGCAGGCGGCAGCATCCCCCGCCCCACTCAGGAGCAGTTCGTAATCGCAGCGTCCCTGCTGGCGTTGGGCCAGGAGTTCCGGCCGATCCGTGGCCACCAGCCG
The DNA here is from genome assembly GCA_964481495.1 of uncultured bacterium. Lineage (GTDB taxonomy): Bacteria > Cyanobacteriota > Cyanobacteriia > Synechococcales > Synechococcaceae > CAWUMD01. The sequence goes on along the minus strand of CAYZUY010000162.1, from coordinate 4,702 downwards.
TCCGCGGTTGAGGATGGCGACGCGATCGCAGCAGGCACTCACCTCCGGCAGGATGTGGCTGGAGAGCAGCACCGTATGCCGCCCCGCCAGACCGCGGATCAGCTGGCGCACGTCGAGAATCTGGCGCGGGTCGAGGCCCACGGTCGGCTCGTCGAGGATGATCACCGGCGGTTCGTGCACCAGGGCCTGGGCCAGCCCCACCCGCTGGCGGTAGCCCTTGGAAAGCTTGGCGATGCGGCTGTCAGCCCGGTCTTCGAGGCCGCAGCGGCGCAGACTCTCCCGCACCCGGGCCGGGCGATCGCCCGCCGCCACCCCTTTGATGCGGGCCACGAAGCCCAGGTAATCTGCCACGGTCATCTCCGGGTAGAGGGGCGGCTGCTCGGGCAGATAGCCGATCGCCCGGCGCACCGCCATCGGGTCCTCACCGACCTCGACGCCCGCCACCCGCACCTGCCCGGCATCTGCGGGCAGATACCCGGTGAGGATACGCATGGTGGTGGTCTTGCCCGCACCGTTCGGCCCCAGCAGTCCCAGGATTTCCCCCGGTTCGGCCCGGAAGCTGACCGCCTCCAGAGCCATCTGACGGCCGTAGCGCTTGCTCAGCTGTTCGACATCAATCATCGCGATCCGCCCTCCGGGCAGCGGCACCCACGACTACTGGGGCAGTCGGGCCAGAGCCCCATTCTCACCGACCAGAATCAGTGCTTCCCCGGCCTCGAGCTGGGTGTCGGGATGGGGATTGACCATCATCTCCTCACCGCGCTGCACCGCCAGCAGCGTCACCCCGTAGCGGTTACGCAGCCCCAGCTGAGCCAGACTGCGGCCGACGAAGTCTGCCGGGACCTGCACCTCCACCAGACTGTGGGTGGCGTCGAGGTCGAAGCGGGCCAGCACCGCCGGGGTGGTGAGAGAGCGGGCCAGCTGGGCCCCCATCTCATCCTCGGGGAAGACCACCAGATCAGCGCCCACCCGCTCCAGCAGCTTGCCGTGCACTTCGGTCGAGGCCTTGGCAATCACGTGGGGGACCCCGCCCTCCTTGAGGTTGAGGGTGGTGATGATGCTCTCTTCGATGTAGCTGCCGATGGCGACAATCACCACATCGAACTCGAACACGCCCGCCTCACGCAGGGCAGCGCAGTCAGTGGTGTCGAGGGCCAGGGAGTGAGAGACGCTGCCGGATTCGAGGGCCGCCTGGGCCTCCTCCGGATCTTGGTCGATGCCCAGCACCTCCTGACCCTGCTCGTGCAGGGTGCGGCAGACGGCACTGCCGAAGCGGCCGAGGCCGATGACGGCGTACTGGCGACGCTCATTCGAGAGACGGCGCAGAAAGTTCCAGGTGGAGTTGTTCGATTTCATCATCTGTCCCTAGCCGACCAACAGTTCCTCTTCCGGGTAGCGGATGCGGGAGGGGTGGGGGTCCCCCAGCAGCGCCTGCATCAGCAGCAGAATGCCGACCCGACCGATGTACATCAGGGCAATCAGCACCAGCTGCACCCCCGCATTGGCGTCCGCCGTCACCCCCAGATCCAGCCCGACGGTGGCGAAGGCGGAGACCGCTTCGAACAGCAGCTGGATGAATTCCAGCTGGCGATCGCAGACTGCCATCACCAGAGTGCCGGTGATCACCACGAAGGCCGAACCAACCACCACCGCCGTCGCCTTGAGGACGATGCGCTGGGGGATCTGGCGCTGGAAGACCACCACCGAGTCCCGGCCCCGCAGCACCGTCAGGGTGCAGCCGAGCAGGATCGCCAGGGCCGTGGTCTTGACGCCACCGCCGGTACCGCCGGGGCTGGCGCCGACGAACATCAGAGCGATGCTCACCATCTGGGCGAACAGACTCATCTGCGTCTGGTCAATGGTGTTGAAACCGGCGGTACGGGTGGTCACCGACTGCATCCAGGCCGCCAGGGCCTGATCCTCCATCGGCAGCGTCCCCAGGGTGGCCGGGTTGATCCGCTCCGCCCCCAGCAGCAGCAGCCAGCCCACCAGCAGCAGCCCCAGGGTGGTGACGGTGACCAGCCGGAAGTGGAGGCTGAGCCGGGAGGCCCGCCGCTTCCCCCGCAGCCACTGCCAGCCTTCGAGAATCACCGGGTAGCCGATGCCGCCGAAGATGATCAGCAGCGTGATCACCAGATTGACCCGCAGGGAGCCGACGAAGCCGACCAGATTGTCGGCGTAGAGACTGAACCCGGCGTTATTGAAGGCGCTGACGCTGTGGAAGACCGCCGACCAGATGCCGCTCGGCCAGTCACTGTGGCGGGGCAGCAGGGCGGGAGCCAGGGCGATCGCCCCCAGCACCTCGAAGGTCAGGGTGGTGACGAGGATCGCTTGCAGCACCTGCCGCAGCTGGCTCATCCCGGCGCGGTCGAGGGACTGCTGAATCGCCACCTTGTCCCGCAGACCGAAGCGCAGTCCCAGCAGCATCAGCAGAAAGGTGGTGGCGGTCATGTAGCCCAGCCCGCCCACCTGCACCAGCAGTGCCAGCACCAGCTGACCGAAGGGGGAGAAGTAGGTGCCCACGTCCACCACCGAGAGGCCAGTGACGCAGACCGCCGAGGTGGAGGTGAACAGGGCCGGCAGCCAGTTGCCCCAGTGGCCACTGGACTGGGACCAGGGCGCCATCAGCAGCACCATGCCCCCGAGGATCACCGCCAGGAAGCCGAGGCTGATGGTGCGCGGCACCGTCAGGTGCCAGGAGTTGCGAGAGGCCATCCGTGTTTCAGAGGCGATGTAGCTGACAGTACTGCGCCGGAGCGGGCAAGGGGAAGCCTCAGGTCGCCGGGTCCAGCTCCAGCAGACCGGCGCGACGACGCTGCTGCAGGCGCCAGCTCAGCAGCATCAGGCCACCGATCGTGGTCAGGGTCACCATCAGCACCAGGGCCGAGAACTGCACGGCGCTGATCAGTCCGACGCTGAGGGCCCGGGAGGCGAATACCAGCCCCGGCACCCCCCGCGGCATCAGCCCGAAGATCACCAGCCAGGGGTCCACACCCTCGGCCCGGTCCGTGGCGCTGACGCCCAGGCCGCAGAGCAGCTTGCTGATCACCGCCATCAGCAGCAGCACCACCGCCAGGGTCCAGGCCTGGGGCTGCAGCAGCGTCGACGCTTCCACCCGCAGGCCCACGCCCACGAAGTAGAGGGGCAGGAACACCTCCGAGAGCAGCACCAGCAGGCGACTGACGGACTCACCCCTCCGAACAGCGCACCCATGAAACTGCTGATCCCGGTCGCTTCCCCCAGCCAGGCCATGCCCACCAGCAGCAGCATCACCCCCAGGGGACCAACCGGTCTCGGCCCCGAGCGGCGCACCCGGAAACGCACCAGCTGGTAGAGCCCGGTGGCCAGCAGAACACCGACCACTAGCCCCGGCCAGCCGGGAATCAGGTTACCGCTGGCCAGGGCCCGGGCCGTGGTGGCATTGCCAGTGGCGATCGCCCAGGAGAGGTAGGCGATCGCCGGCAGATCGTCGAGCACCGATACCCCCACCAGCAGGCGGGAGGAGGGGTCCTGCAGCACCCGCTGCTGGGCCAGCACCCGCAGGGTGACGCCGGTACCGGTGGCACTGACCACGGCCATGCAGAGCAGCGCCGTGGACGGCTCCATCCCGAACCAGGCCTGCAGCGGCCAGAGGGTGATCAGCGGCACCAGACTGCTGAGGGCGACGGTGCGCAGGATCGCCACCCGCCGCGAGGCGATCAGATCGCCCCGCAGCTCCAGCCCGACCCGGAAGAACAGGGTCAGCACCCCCAGTTCCGTGATCCCCGCCAGGGGGGCAATGCGGTCGAAGGGGAGAATAGTGTTGCCCAGCAGGAAGCCCAGGGCCAGCTCCAGGACGATCGCCGGAATCGCCAGGCGGGCCAGGGAGATTTCGAAGCGCCGGGCCAGGGTGACCGACAGCAGCAGCACCAGCAGCACGGTCAGTAGGGAAGGAGCAGTCATGGAGTCGCTCGCGGCGAGGCCGGGTCAGGCGGCAGTCCGGATAACAGTCTGAGGGAACCGGACCGCCGGGGCGATCGCCCGCCCAGATTCCTTCCCATTCGGGAGCCGCAGCCCTTAGACGGCGCGGCGACGGCGGCGCCCCCGCCACCACTTCTCCGCCTCCAGGTAGACGAAGAACAGCAGGCTGAAGCCGATGCAGATCTCCATGTCGGCGATGCTGAGGCTGTGGGTGCCGAAGAACTGCTGCAGGGGCGGCAGGTAGACCAGGGCCATCTGCAGCAGGATGGTGACCACCACCGACAGCCACAGCCAGGGATTGGTCCGCACCGGGGTCTTCAGGGTGGGCAGGTCGCTGCGCACCGCCACGGCGTGACCCATCTGGGCCAGACAGAGGGTGGTGAACACCATCGTCTGCCAGCGCTCGGCCTCCAGCCCCGGGGCAGCGGGCATGCGGGTGTACTGGTAGGCGATCGCCATCATCACAATCGTGATCACGGCGAACACCACCCCGACCCGCAGCATGTAGCGGCCCAGACCGCGGGCGAAGATGCTCTCCTGGGGGTCGTGGGGCGGCTGGCGCATGATCGTCGGGTCGCCGGGCTCCACCGCCAGGGCCAGGGCCGGAATACCGTCGGTGACCAGATTCATCCAGAGGATCTGCAGCGGCGTCAGGGGCACCGCCCCCAGACCCAGCAGCGGTGCACTGGCGATGGTCAGCAGTTCGCCGATGTTGCTGCCGAGGATGTATTTGATGAACTTG
>CAYZUY010000161.1:0-5315 GCA_964481495.1 uncultured bacterium | reverse complement strand
TCTTCGAACTGCTCATCAGCAGGCAGTAGGACTGGGCCGCCCCCCGGCCGACCCGACCCCGCAACTGGTGCAGCTGGGCCAGGCCGAAGCGTTCGGCGTGCTCGATCACCATCACCGTGGCATTGGGGACGTCGACACCGACCTCCACCACGGTGGTCGAGACCAGAATCTGGGTCTCGCCGTCCCGGAAGGCACTGATAGCTGCATCCTTCTCGGCGGAACTCATCCGACCGTGCAGCAGCCCGACCCGGAACTCGGGGAACACCTGGCGGCCCTGGGCGATTTCACGCTCCATCAGTTCGTAGGCCTGAGGCCGTTCCTTCGGACCCAGGGCGGTGGTCTGAATCGCCTGCCGCCCCGGCGGGAGCTCGTCAATCTGACTGACATCGAGATCCCCGTGCATGGTCAGCGCCAGGGTGCGCGGAATCGGGGTGGCTGTCATGGTCAGCACGTGGGGATTCTGGCCCTTCTGCTGCAGACGGGCCCGCTGCTGCACCCCGAAGCGATGCTGCTCGTCAATCACCACCAGACCGAGATTACTGAAGGCGACCTTATCTTCAATCAGGGCATGGGTGCCCACCAGCAGCGACAACTCACCGGTTTCCAGAGCGCGGTGAATCTCGCGCCGCTTGGCGGTGCGGGTGGAGCCCGTCAGCAGTTCCACCGGCAGATGCAGCAGGTTGAACCAGGCCACCAGCTTGCGGTAGTGCTGTTCCGCCAGCACCTCGGTGGGGGCCATCAGAGCTCCCTGATAGCCGGCCTGAATCGCTGCCAGGAGGGAAATCACCGCCACGACGGTCTTGCCGGAGCCGACATCCCCCTGCACCAGCCGGTTCATCGGGCTGGGCTGCTGCAGATCCCGCAGAATCTCGTTCACCACCCGCTGCTGGGCCCCGGTCAGCCGGAAGGGCAGCACCCCGTAGAAACGGTCGATCAGTTCACCAGTCGGGGGCAGAACCGCTGCCGTGGACTCCTGCTGCTGTTCGCGCCGCCGCCTCAGCAGCCCCAACTGCAGAAAGAAGAACTCATCGAACACCAGCCGCCGCCGGGCCGCTGCCAGGGCCGCCGCATCATCGGGGAAATGAACCTGCCCGATCGCCTGGGAGAAGCCCAGCAGGTCGTAGGCCTGGCGCAGGTCCGCCGGTAGCGGTTCCCGCAGCCGGGCGGCGGCGGGCAGGGCAGCCAGTACCGCCTTACGCAGGGTATCGGCCGCCAGCCCTTCGGTCAGCGGATAGATGGGCACCACCCGTCCGACCTTGAGGGAGGCGATCGGACTGTCGGCGTTATCGAGTACCTCGATCTCGGGCTCATCAAGGGTGACGCCGTACTTGCTCTGCTTCACCAGACCGGAAGCCGCGACAATCGCCCCTCGGGGATAGAGCCGCTTCTGCTGCTCCTGCCAGGCACGACTGGCGAAGCGGCTACCCGCATAGAAGCGACTGAGCCTGACCTGACCGCTGGGGTCGCGGATCACCAGTTCGAGAATCGTCAGCTTGTCGTTGCGGGGACTGGTGAAGCAGTTGATCCGCTGCACTGCACCGATCAACGTGGCCATCTCGCCTGCCTTGAGGTCACGGATAGTCACCTGCCGGGCGTAGTCGAGGTGGTCGCGGGGGTAGTAGTGCAGCAGGTCCCGCACCGTCAGCAAACCGAGTTTGGCCAGCAGGGCACTGACCCGAGGGCCCACGCCCTTCAGGAAGGTGAGAGGCTGATCCAGCTCGGGCACCGACTGGCCGTTGACCAGGGCCGTGGTGCGCGGCGATCGCCCAGGCATCCGGGCGCCCTGCTCAGCCGCCCGAGGGGCCGGGGTGGCGACTGTTGCGGGCCCCGGCACAGCCGCCGTCGGCGCAGGGACCGGCTGGGCAAAGATTGAGAGCTGGTCCTGCTGCTGACGCCGCAGCTGGTGCAGTTGCCGCCGACTCTCAGCCACCAGATGCTGACGCTGGGCGTAGGTGAGTTCGTCGTAGCGCAGGTAGTCGTCCTGCAGTTGGGTGAGGCGATCGCCCGTCACCGGGTCCAGGCCCGGAATCAGAGTCGTCAGCTCCTGGGCCAGAAAGTCACTGAAGCGGTGCTGCCGCCCCTGCAGGTTGTTGAAGCCCCGCTCAGCCTCGATGGCCAGGGCCTGCTGCAGACGGGACCAGTCCGGTCCGGGCTGGACGGTCATGGGCCTAGGCTCCCGGCCAGGCCAGACGCCACTGCAGTTCCGCCTGCTGCACCGAGCGGCGGCGTTCGGCCTGACGCACGATGTGCCCCAACTGACGCAGCGGCTTATGGAGACTCCGCACCTGAGCATGAGCTTCCGTCAGACTCGGGCTGGCCAACAGCAGATCCCCCAGACGCAGCTGCACGGCAATCACCTGCACCGACTCCGCTTCACCCTCCTCCTCCTCGGTCCCGGCGTGGAGCACCAATCGCAGGATATTAGCCGGAGCCTGGGCCGTTTCGCCCTGGCCGCTGAGCATGGCCGCCTGCAGAACCGCCAGCGGCAGCGGATTACGCAGCACCCGCGCCTGATCGAGCACCACATTTGTCTGGCGCGAGACCTGCTTGAGCAGAGTTTCCACCGCCCGATCCAGGGCCTGTCTCCAGGCGTGGATCGCCACCGGATGGGCCGGAGGCGTCGGCATCAGGAAGGTGAGATCCGGTTCCGGCATCTCGACGGAGAGGTCCTCCGGGTCCGCATCAGGATTCGTGTCCGAATCATCAGCGTCCGCCGGTGGCGCAACCGGGCGATCGCCCTCGCCATCAGCAGCACCGGGCGTCTCAGCCAGTTCAGATTCCGCCTGCACCTCAGTCTCAGAGGCCTGCGCCTCCTCGCGGCTCTCCTCCCGGGCGGACTGGCGGGCCAGCTCCAGCAACGGCTCGAAATCACACTGGGCGCGGCTGTCCTGGGCCAGGGCACGCAGCACCCGCAGCAGCTCCTGCTGAGCCGTCTCATCCAAAGCCACGAAGTGGTCCGGCTGCATCTGGGTACAGATCTGGAAGCAGGCCTGGATCAGCTGCTGCTCAAGGGCCACACCCAGCGCCGTCAGAAATTGCTCGTAGACAGCATGGAACCGCTCCGCCATCCGGGCGGACTGCTGCTCCAGCTGCTGCAGACTGGTGGCGTTCTCACTCACCCTGGGGCTCTCCCGGCTGGTTTCAGAATACGGGAAACGGCAGGGGCCGAAGCTCCTGCCGTTCAGGGATGGGGCGGTGCTCCTTCGAACACCGCACCCGAAGGGACGATTTAGGCGCCAGCGACCTGAGCGGCCACTTCGGCAGCGAAGTCCACTTCTGCCTTCTCGATGCCTTCCCCGAGGTTGAAGCGGGTGAAGCGACGCACCTGGATGTTCTCACCGATTTCGGCAATGGACTGCTTGAGCAGTTCGGCCACGGTGATGCTGCTGTCGCGGATGTAGTCCTGATCCAGCAGGGAGAGTTCCTTGAGGCGCTTCTCGATCCGACCGACAACGATCTTCTCGCGGATGTTCTCGGGCTTGTTGCCGAGGTCATCGCGACCCATCTCGATTTCCTTCTCCTTGGCGGCGACTTCGGCAGGGATGTCGCTGACGGAGACGTACTCAACGGCAGGGCAGGCCGCGATCTGCATGGCGATGTTGCGCACCAGTTCCTGGAACTTCTCACCGCGGGCGACGAAGTCAGTTTCGCAGTTCACTTCCACCAGCACACCGATACGACCACCGGCGTGGATGTAGCTGCCCACCAGACCTTCAGCGGCGGTGCGACCGGACTTCTTGTCGGCGGAGGCGATGCCCTTCTGGCGCAGCCACTCGATCGCCTTCTCGAGGCTACCCTCGGTTTCGGCGAGCGCCTTCTTGCAGTCCATCATGCCGGCGCCGGTCTTCTCACGCAGCTCCTTGACGAGCTTCGCACTGATTTCAGCCATGGGAGTTTCGCGTTCCTGTGGTTTCGGGATTCAGATTGAAATAAATCAGCCGACCGGGATTATCGGGGTTCAGAGCCCCGTACCCCGGTCGGCCGGACGACATCAGCCTTCTTCGCCGGCGTCTTCGTACTCTTCGCCGCTGTAGTCGACGTACTCTTCAGCCTCGGCCAGCTGACCGTGACGACCTTCATAGATGGCGTCGGCCAGCTTGGAGATGATCAGCTTGACGGAGCGGATGGCGTCGTCGTTGGCGGGGATGGGGATGTCCACCAGATCGGGGTCGCAGTTGGTGTCCAGCATGGAGATGATGGGCACGTTCAGCTTCTGGCATTCCTGAACCGCGTTGTATTCGCGCTTCTGGTCGACGATCACCACGGCGTCGGGAATGCGACGCATGTTCTTGATGCCGCCGAGGTACTTCTGCAGACGCTCAAGTTCGCGACGCAGCACCGCTGCTTCCTTCTTGGGACGCAGGGCCAGGGCGCCGGTCTCTTCCATGCGCTCCAGTTCCTTGAGGCGATCCACCCGGCCCTTGATCGTGGCCCAGTTGGTCAGCATGCCACCCAGCCAGCGCTGGTTGACGTAGTAGGAACCGCAGCGGCTGGCTTCCTGGGCGATGATGCCAGCAGCCTGACGCTTGGTGCCGACGAACAGGAAACGCTTGCCCTGTTCAGCTGCAGCACGGACGTAGTCGTAGGCCGCTTCGACACACTGAGCGGTCTGGACGAGGTCGATGATGTGGACGCCGTTGCGGGCCGTATAGATGTACGGCGCCATGCGGGGGTTCCAGCGACGGGTCTGGTGTCCGAAGTGGACGCCAGCTTCCATCATTTCGGCCAGGGAAATGACTGCCATGGATTGCTCCTAGTTCGGGTTTCACCTCCACCCAGGCTCGATTCCCGCGTACGGGAACACCCGAAGCCCTGGGTGTGCGTATGTGAAGACAACTTTTCCAGCCTATCAGAATCGCGGCGGTGGCATCTAATGGGGCAACGCCAGGGTGACGAGGGCGATCGCCGTGCCCAGGGCCGACATCCAGAGCAGCCCGCACCCGGCGGCGATGCCGATGGCAGCGGCAATCCAGGTGGCGGCAGCCGTGGTGATGCCGTGGATGCGCGGTCGTTCCGGGGTGCTCTCGCGCAGAATCTCCCCGGCCCCGATGAAGCCGACGCCACTGGCAACACCCTGCATCACCCGGCTGAGGGCATCCACCCGGGAGCCGTTGGCAGTGGGGTCGGCACTGGCGGCCATCAGGATCGTCAGGGTCAGCAGAGCGGCGGCGCTGCTGACCAGCATCTGGGTACGGATCCCGGCGGCGTGGCGATGGGAATGGCGGTTGAGACCAATCAGTCCCCCGCAGCAGGCCGCGACCCCGAGCCGCAGCAGCATGGTGCGCCAGTCATCGCTGGCCAGACCGATCCACACA
>CAYZUY010000160.1:0-5497 GCA_964481495.1 uncultured bacterium | reverse complement strand
ATTCACCCCCGGCTGGAAGGTGACGTGGCGATCGCGGTGGATCTTGAAGTCGGTAAGGCTGACGGCGCGGATTTCCATGGTCTAGAACTCGATCCCCGCCTGGGCCCGCACCCCCTGCTCGCGGAAGGGATGCTTGACCAGGGTCATCTCGGTGACCAGATCCGCCCGCTGCAGCAGCGGCTCCGGGGCGCCCCGGCCGGTGAGGATGACGTGGTTGTCCTCGGGCTTGTGCTCGAGCCCGGCCAGCACCTGCTCCAGGCTCAGATAGCCGAGTTTGAGGGCCACGTTCACCTCGTCGAGCAGCACCAGCTTGAAGTCGGGGTCGCGGATGAAATCCAGGGCCGTGGTCCAGGCCTCCTGGGCCTTGTCGGTGTCGCGCTGGCGGTCCTGGGTCTCCCAGGTGAAGCCCTCACCCATGGCCCGGAACACCAGCTGCTCCGACCAGGGGGAGAAGGCGGCCTTCTCGGCCGGTTCCCAGGCCCCCTTGATGAACTGGACAATGGCCACCCGATGGCCGTGGCCGAGGCTGCGCAGCACCATCCCCAGGGCCGCGGTGGTCTTACCCTTACCGTTGCCGGTATGGACGATGATCAGCCCCTTCTCGCGGTCCCGTTCCGCCAGCCGCTGCTGCTGCACCTCGCGGCGGCGGGCCATCTTGCGCTGATACTGATCGTCACTCAGGGACGGAGCAGCCTCCGACAGCTGCTGGGCTTCCTGATCGAGGGGAACGGGCTGGTCCGGCATGGGGAAGTTAGGGAGCGATCGCCTTTGTTCATAGCATCTTCGCTACCGCTCCCGGTGGGATGGCCCGCCATTGACGCCTGTGGTAATTTAGAGATTCTGGCTGAAATATTTTTCTGCTTTCCCGGTCGGGATGCGGTTCGAGCGACACCCCTGCGGTGGCTCCGCTGACCGAATCCGAGCCCGGTGCGTCCGAACGATTCGCCCACGCACCCGACCGAGCCCCCTATCCGAGAGAGGTCACCATGGCAAAGCGCCGCAATCTGAAGAGAGAGAAGGCCCTGCGTAACGAGGCCTACGCCCGCAAGTTCCGCAAGCGCAACAAGCACGGTCGCGGCCGTCGCCCCATGTCCGGTGGCCCCAGCAGCCAGACCCAGACCCAGAATCAGAACGAAGAGCAGCAGACCACCGAAGCCGGTGCCGCCTAGGTTCTGCCTGACCCTTTCTGACTGACACGAACGCCCCCGGTTGTCTGGCAACCGGGGGCGTTCCGTTCGTTTAGGGGCTAGACCGCCTTACCGGCACTGGGGCAGAGGTCTGCCAGGGTGCAGCGATCGCAGGCGGGGCGACGGGCATCGCAGACCGCCCGACCGTGGTAGATCAGCCGAATCGACCAGTTCTCCCAGTCCGGCTGGGGAATCAGCTTCATCAGGTCCTGCTCGATTTTCTTCGGGTCGTCCTGCTTCGTCAGCCCGAGACGGCGGCTGAGACGGCGCACATGGGTGTCGACGGTCACCCCGGCATTGATGCCGAAGGCGTGGGCCAGCACCACGTTCGCCGTCTTGCGGGCTGCCCCCGGCAGGGTGATCAGCTCCGCCATCGAGGCAGGCACCTCGCCGCCGTAGACCGTGACGATGCGATCGCAGGCCGCCTGGATGTTCCTGGCTTTGTTGCGATAGAAGCCCGTGCTGCGTACCAGTGCCTCGATCTCCGCCAGGGGCCCGGCCGCGAAGCTGGCGGCATCGGGGAAGCGGGCAAACAGAGCCGGAGTGACCTGATTGACCCGCTCATCGGTGCACTGGGCCGAGAGGATGGTGGCCACCAGCAGCTGCAGGGGTGTCTCCCAGTCGAGGGAGCAGGTGGCATCGGGGTAGAGCTCGGTAATCCGGCGCAGCACCTCCAGGGCCCGCGTCTTCTTCCCCGGACGGCGAGGACGAGCAGAGGCCTCGGCCCCTACTGGAGAAGCAGCTGCTGCACCCATGCCAGTTGCGTGGTGTCACGGACAATCAGGAAGGCACCCAGGCCCAGCAGCAGCACCAGACCGGTCTGCATGAAGCCCTCCTGCACCTTCGTGGGCAGGGGCCGACCGCCCCGCAGGGCCTCGAACACCAGCAGCAGCAGCTGGCCACCGTCGAGGGCGGGCAGCGGCAGGATGTTGATCACCGCCAGATTGACGCTGATCAGCGCCGCGAACAGGAACAGGCTGCCGGAGTCGCTGGCCGCCAGATTGGCGCCCCACTCGACGATCTTCACCGGCCCCGACACCTGCCCGGCGGTCTCGCCGAAGCGGGTCACCAGCTGACCGAAGCCCTGCAGGGTCTGGCGCAGAATCTGCTCGAACTGATTGGAGGCCAGTCGAAAGACCTCACCGAAGCCCGTGGGCCGCCGGTAGGTGAACTGACCGTTGGGGGCCAGCTGTACACCGATACGGCCTTCCTCGCCGGAGCGCTCGGGCACGACGGTAATCTCGAAGGACTGGGCGCCGCGCTGCACCTCGAAGCGCAGCGGCTGCTCGGGGCTGGTCTTGATCCGCTGCACCAGCTCTTTGACGCTGGGGGCAGAGGAGGGCAGGGGCTCGCCGTTGACAGCGAGAATCACGTCACCCGCCTGCAGCCCCGCCCGGGCGGCGACGGAGCTGGTGCCCATCACCTGGGGCACCAGGATGCCGGGCCGCGGGTCGATGCCATCGGGAACCCCCAGCACCCCCACCTGGGTCACCAGGATCAGGAAGGCGAACAGCAGGTTGGCCAGCACCCCGGCGCTGATCACAATCGCCCGGTCAAGGATGGGGCGATTGCGCAGCAGGTTGGGATCGCGGGGGTCGATGTCACTGTCGGGGTCATCGTCGGGGAAGCCGACATAGCCCCCCAGAGGCAACGCCCGCAGGGCGTACTCGGTCTGGGACCCCTGGTAGCGCAGCAGCACCGGCCCGAAGCCGATGGAGAAGCGGTCGGCGTAGATGCCCTGGAGCCGAGCCGCCAGGAAATGCCCCAGCTCGTGAACGACGATCAGCAGGGCCAGAATCCCGATGGCAGCAAGAACGGACATGGGCAGGGGGTGAACGGTTTCCCTATTCTGCCACCGGCCTCCGGACGGGGGTTGCCCTCGGTGTCAGGGCGCCCGATCCGCGGGTGGCAGTTCCCGTCCCTCCAGCTGGCGGGCCAGGGGTTGCACCACCCGCTCGAAGGCCTCGCGCAGGAAGCGACGCACGAAGGCATCCCGCTGCTCAAGCTGGAACTGCTCCTGCACCACCTCAGCCATGCCACCGTCCCCCCAGTCCTGGTCCCGGCGGAAGTATTCGATGAAGCTGCGCCCGGCGATTCGGGTCAGGTAGGCGGCACTCACCCCCTGGACAGCTTTGCCGAGGATGGCGGTGGCGAGGTTGGTCTGCAGAGCAGTGGCCACCAGTTGGGTGGCGCCCTTGATGATCCCCAGGCTGGCCAGCAGCCGCCCCAGGGACAGGGCCAGTTCCCGCCCCCGCTCGATGTTCATCTCGCAGCCGTAGACCCGGCCCAGTTCCACCACCATCTGGGCATTGACCGCCACGGTGCCGAGCAGATCCACCCCGGGCAGGGGCGTCACCGCCACCACCCCGGCACTGATCCACTGGAACTGGTCGACCACCGCCTCGGCCTGACGACGGCGCTGGCGATCGAGCAGCTTGCGGGCCTCATCCCCAAGGCGCTGGGACTGGAGCAGGATATTGTCGGCGATCAGTTCCTCGCCTTCGGCCCGCAGCACCGCCGCCATGCGCCGCATCAGCAGCTGCACGTCCACCGGCGGCTGCAGCCGTTCCCCGTTGCTCAGCTGCACCGTCTGGGGGCGGGCACTGGCAGCGAGAATGTCCTGGGCAGCGATCAGCCCCCGCAGGCGTTCCCGCAGCCGGGCCAGGATTGCCTCCTGTTCGGCGGCTGTGTAGAGGTCACGCTTGTTGAGCACCAGCAGCGATCGCTTGCCGATGCGCACCAGGGCCTCGAGGGCCTCGTATTCGGAGCGGCGCAGGTCGCCATCGACCACGAAGATCAGCAGGTCCGCCTCCAGGGCCAGCTGCCGGGCCAGTTGCTGGCGGCGATCGCCCGCCCGCCCCGCTTCCAGAATGCCGGGAGTATCGGTGACGCAGATATCCCGCTCCAGGCCCCGCAGGCGCAGTCGATAGGTCTGCCCCTCCTCGGTGGAGCCCATGGTCGCTTCCACCCGACCGACGATGCGGCCCATCAGGGCGTTCACCAAACTGGTTTTCCCGGCCGAGCCGGTGCCGAAGACCACCACCCGCAGGTCACCCCGCTCCAGTTCGGCGGCGATCGCCCGCGAACGCTCCTGCAGGGCCTCCCGGGCAATGCGGTCCTGGATCAGCTCCACCTGCCGCTGGATCGCCTGCAGGTTGGCATCGGCGGCCTCGGTCTTCTGCTCCGGGGCCTGGGGTCGGGGAGCCACGCCGCGACGGGCCGGGCGGGTGAACAGACGCCCGTAATAGACAACCGCCCCCACCAGGGAGATCACTAGGGCTACCAGCAGCAGCACCAGAAATCCCCCCAGCAGGGGCGAACTGTAGGAAAGCTGCCAGTAGAGGCGCTGCAGCTGGTCGATCAGCCAGATCGTCAGGAGCAGCGTCAGAAGGACAGCTAGAACCGTGGGGAGGAGACGGAGGTTGCGCATGGCAACGGTCGGTTCAGGACGACCGGGGCTCAGTCAGTCCCCACGGGGGTCGCGATTATTCGAAACGACGGGGGCCGCCGCCACCACCGCCACCGCCACGCTCATCGCGGGGACGGGCCTTGCTCACGCGCAGCTGACGACCGAACCATTCGGCGCCGTCCAGTTCAGCAATGGACTTGTCTTCGCTGGCGTCATCCGCCATCTCGATGAAGGCAAAGCCCCGAAGGCGGCCAGTCTCACGATCGACGGGCAGGGAGACACGGCTGACGGTACCGTATTCTGCGAATACGTCCCGAATGTCCTCCTCGGTAGCCCGGAACGAGAGATTGCCTACGTAAATGGTCACAATCGTATCCAAAACGGTGATCTGGATCTGTTCGTAGCTGGTGAGCTGTCGATCAAACCTATAGAGCCACTATAGCGAACCTTGTCCTCGCGAATGGTGCGCTGGATGACGATTTGTGGAGCGCTGCCGGAGTAGAGGCTAGAGGATGGTGGCCATGTAGCGGCCCCAGAGCCCGGCAGCCACCGCACCCTGACTGGCGGTGGGGCGGTTGTCATCGTTGCCCAGCCAGATGCCGGTGACCAGATGTCGGTCCGGCACGAAGCCGATGAACCAGGAGTCGACCCCGTCGTTGGTGGTGCCGGTCTTGCCGCCTTCGCCCCGACCGAGGGCGGCGGCGCCGCCGGTGCCACCGCTGACCGCTCCCTGCAGCAGCCGGACGAGAACGGCAGCGGTGTCGGCGCTGATCAGGCGACCCCTGGTCGGATACGCCGCTGGTGCCGTGACGGGCGACCTCACGTCGTGGTACGCCGACCCCGCGGCGCGGCGGGCGGCGACGCTCAGTACGTGGCTGTGGGCCGCGATGTTCACCCTGCG
>CAYZUY010000159.1:0-5514 GCA_964481495.1 uncultured bacterium | reverse complement strand
TGAGGATGGCGGACGTGGTTTTGGTTTTACCGGCGGTCACTTTCACAGGGGCTGGGCGAACGACGACCAACGCAAGCTGGTGCTCAATGCGATCCTCTGGACCGCGAAAGCCGAAGTTCCTGCCAGCGGCGTGGAATCTTCACGGGGCTGCCGCGATCGCGCAGAAAATGCAGAATCTCACCGCGGATGTAGGGCACGGCAAACGAGCTGAAGGCACATCCTTCACTGGGCCGGAAGCGCTCGATCGCCCGGATCAGACCCAGGTAGCCGATCTGTTCGAGGTCCTCGTAGGGTTCCGAGCACTGGTGACTGAGCCGGTGGGCAATCTTGCGCACCAGTCCCAGGTTGAGTTTGACAATCTGATTGCGTAGCGACACCGACGGATGGTCTGCGTAGGCAACCAGCAGTTCCATGCCGCGCGTCCGTAGGGAAGTCTGAATGACCATGAGCCCAATCCCCGAAGCGAAGTTAAGCACCGGCCGAACCGGATGGTCCGGCTCCCCTCCTCACTGTGATCCCACGCTATTTCCGCCGTCGGGGGCGGTCAATTGTCCGTAATATCCCGCAAACGTCCGCGTAACCGCCGCTGCAGTCACTGTTAAATCAGCGGGCGATCGCCACCTCGGTTAGAAGTTGCAGAGGACCGAGCTGTCGCAACTGTTCCCCCTGATCTGCGTCCCGCACCAGCAGGGCTCCGGCGAATCCCAGGGAGTTGACGCTGATCCCTAGACAGTCCTCGCGCCGACGGGGAACGACCATCATCCAGTCCCGGGCTGCCAGCAGGTTATACGGGGACTGGGCCCGTGTTCCCGCCAGGGGCAGACCGCAGGCCCCCAGCAGTTGGGCGTAGACCTGATGCAGCGTCTCGGCGACCGCGCTCGGGTCGCTCCAGTCGAGGCTGAGGGGGGCAATCCCATGGCGGTAGGGCAGACGTTCCAGAGCCCCGCTCACCGACCAGTCGGGGTCATCCCGCAGCCACTCCAGCAGCGGCAGTTCGCTGCCGGGGGCGAAGGCATCGAAGGGAATCAGCTGCAGGTGCTTGTGGGGCTGACTGGCCCCGGCCAGGGTGCCGCCGTTGTAGAAGACGAAGCCGTCGAACTCCGCCAAGGCCAGGGCCAGGGCCCGGAAGTCGTCCGCCGTCAGCCAGTCGTCCTGGGAGGCGTAGTCCCGGGTGATGATCAGCAGGTGATCGTCGAGGACATTGAATTTGTTGAGCAGGCAGAGGTGGCGATCGCCCAGGTCGGCCACGTAGAGGTCCGGCTCGTAGGGCAGGAAGGGATTACGGGGCTTCT
Organism: uncultured bacterium; assembly: GCA_964481495.1. Taxonomy (GTDB): domain Bacteria; phylum Cyanobacteriota; class Cyanobacteriia; order Synechococcales; family Synechococcaceae; genus CAWUMD01. The sequence goes on along the minus strand of CAYZUY010000159.1, from coordinate 4,222 downwards.
GGGCCTGCTTCTGGGCCGTGGTGGCCTGCTGCTTGCGCTGCAGGTTGGCCAGCTGACGCACCAGAAAGGGTAGACCGTCATCCTCGAGTCGTTCGCAGGCCGTATCGAAGGAACGCAGCGCCCCACTGGCCAGGGCGGACGCCGAGACCTGCCGCAGCCAGGTACGCAGCTGACCGGGGATCAGAGCCCGGCGCCCGGCTTCGGTCTGCTGGATCAGGTCGGTCATCAGAAGTTGAGGCGGGCCAGTTGTGCCCCCCGATAGTAGCGGCTGAGGATCTGACCGTAGCGGTAGCCCTGTTCGGCCAGTTCCCGGGCGCCATGCTGGCTCATGCTGGCGCCCAGGTGCCCGTGGGCCTCCACCACCAGCTGATCGGTGGCAGCGTAGAGACTCTCGACAATGCCGCCCCGATAGCTAAGCAGCAGCCCCCGGGTCGTGGCGATCGCCTGGCGACCGGCGTCACTCTCACTGGCCACCCCGCCGTAGGCCTGCCAGCGGGGGGTGGCCCCCAGGTCGTATTCCCGACTGGCGGGACGGGCCATGTGCACAATCGCGTAGGAGCGGGCGGCGATCGCCTGGGCCTTGAGCGCCTCCTGGGGCCAGCTGGCGGGCATCTCCGCCGTCACCACCCCAGCCAGATACTGCTCGAGATCGACATAGTTGACGGCCAGCAGCCCCCCATCGGTGGCGATCAGCTTCAGCTTGCCGTGGTACCAGCGGCCATCGACCGCTACCAGCCCCTGCCCGGCAGGTTGCAGCCAGAGCGCCCGGGTCGGGGGCAGATCGCCGAGCCGGATACCGTCAGGCGTGACGGTGGCCCGCATGGCCTGATTGGCCGGCAGGGTCGCCAGAATCCGGCCGTTGTCCTGGGTCAGGTAGACCTCCCGCGAGCCACCCACACTCAGGGCCGGGGCCCCCACCGCCAGGGCAACCCGAATCATCAGGCGGGAGGCACGGGCAGGGGCCGCCGGAGCCTGGAGATCCGGTGCGGTCCGGGCCGAAGGCACGGGCGCGGCAGCGGCGGGCGCCGCCTCGGGACGCCGGGTCTCCCGACTGCGGGTCGCAGCGCCGGGCTGGGAGAGCACCTGCTCCATCAGCTGCTCGAAGCGGGCCTGCTGATCCGGGGCCGGAGCCGGTTCGGGCCAGAGGCGGGCCAGACCGGGCAGGGCCACCCCCACCAGCAGCGGCACACCCACGGCCGTCCCGACAAGCACCGGCTGACGACGACTGCGGCGCTGCAGTCGCCGCCAGCGCCAGCGGAACATCCGTTGCCAATCGTGCAGTGCCATCGGGTCGGTTCAGGGAAGGGTCAGTTCAATCCGCAGGGTGGTCACGGCCTCTCCGGCCAGGAGCACCCGCTCACCCCGGCATTCCACCCGCACATGACCGCCCCGGGCCGAGGCCTGGTAGGCCAGCCAGCGATCGCCGCAGCGGGGTTGCCAGTAGGGGGCCAGGGCACAGTGGGCCGAGCCGGTGACCGGGTCCTCCGCGATCCCCAGTCGGGGCGCGAAGAAGCGGGAAACCACCTCTACGGTAGCGGTCGCTGCCGGGGCGGTGATGATCAGACCCGTACAGTCGAGGGCTGCCAGCCGCCCCTGGTCGGGGTTGCAGGCCCGCACCGCCGCCTCGTCGGCCAGTTCGGCAATCCAGTAGCCGATCGGGGTGGTAGCCACCGCCTGCACGGGCAGCCCCAGCAGGGCACTCAGTGCCGCAGCCTGATCCAGGGGTCGGGGCGGCTGGGCCGGAAAGTCCATGGCAATCCAGCCGTCATCCTGGCGATCGCAGCGCAGTTCGCCACTACGGGTCTGGAAGCGAGCCGTGGCATCGGGAGCCAGATGACCGGCTTCCCAGAGGGTGTGGGCGCTGGCCAGGGTGGCATGACCGCAGAGGTCAACCTCCGTAGTGGGGGTGAACCAGCGCAGCTGCCAGTCTTCACCCTGGGGCACCAGAAACGCGGTTTCGGAGCAGTTGAGTTCCGCGGCGATCGCCCGCATCTGCGCCTCGTCCAGGGGCTCGGGGGTGACACACACCCCGGCGGGATTGCCGCTGAACGGGACCGCCGTGAAGCTGTCCACCTGAAACATCCGCAACGTCGTCATACCGTTTCCCGTGATCCCCATGCCCGTTCCGCATTGTCCGGGATTCGGGGTCGGGAAGAAAACCTGCTTATCTTCCGGGCTGGTGCAGCAGCGGACCTAGAGTGCAGGTAACCCCTGAGGATCCGCCATGCGTCATGACGTCGGTATCCGAAACCTGGCGATCGTCGGCCCCTACGCCAGCGGCAAGACCAGTCTTCTCGAGGCCCTGCTGTTCGCTGCCGGGGCGATCGATCGCCGCGGTCGCACCCAGGACGGCAACACGGTCGGAGACAGCAGTCCCGAAGCCCGCGATCGCCATATGTCCGTGGAGCTGTCCGTCGCCAGCTGCGAGCACGACGGTCTGCGCCTGAATCTGCTCGACTGCCCCGGTTCCGTGGAATTCCAGCAGGAAACCCTGAACGCCCTGATGGGCGTCGATGCGGCGCTGGTCTGCTGCGAAGCGGACCCGGAGCGGGTCCTCACCCTGGCACCGCTGCTGCGCTTCCTCGACCGGCAGCGCCTGCCGCACCTGCTGTTCATCAACAAGATCGACCGCACGGATCTGGGCCAGTTCAGCGCCGCCATCGAGGCTCTGAAGACTGTCTCGGAACGACCGCTGGTGCTACACCAGTTCCCCATCCACGACGACCGCGAGCCGATCGGCTACGTCGACCTGATCGACGAGCAGGCCCATCACTTCACCGATGACCGGGAGATTCCCCTGCCCGCCGCCCTGAAACCGGCGGAAACCGCCGCCCGGCAGGCTCTGCTGGAAGTGCTGGCGGACCATGATGACCAGCTGCTGGAACTGCTGCTGGAGGACCGCCCTCCCAGTCCGGCCCTGATTGCAGCGGATCTGCAGCGGGATCTGAGCCGCGATGATCTGGTGCCGGTGCTGCTGGGCAGTGCCGAGCGCGGCTGGGGCATCCCGGCGCTGCTCGGGTGCCTGAGCCGGGAACTGCCGGAACCAGTCATCCCCGAGACGCCCGACTGCCGGGTGCAGGTGCTCAAGACCTTCCAGCAGCCCCAGGCCGGCAAACTGTCGCTGGTGCGCATCCGCAGCGGCGAACTGGTCGAGGGTCAGAGCCTGAACGGCGATCGCAGCGGTGGACTCTACCGCCTGATGGGTCACCAGACCCAGCCCCTGACCCGGGCGATCGCCGGAGATATCGTCGCCGTCAGCCGCCTGGAGAGTGCCCGCACCGGCGACAGCCTCAGCGATGGAGCCAGCGCCGAGCCGCTGCCCCGGGCCCCGCAGCTGCAGCCGGTCTATGCCCTGGCGATCGCCCCCGAGCGGCGTCAGGACGAGGTCAAGCTCAGTCAGGCCCTGAAACGGCTGCAGGAGGAAGACCCGGCCCTGCAGTGGACGCAGCACGGTGACACCCATGAGGTGGTGCTCTGGGGCCAGGGCGAGATTCACCTGCGGGTAGCCCTGGAGCGGCTGCGGCGCAAGTTCGGCCTGCCGATGACGACCCAGACGCCGACGGTGCCCTACCGGGAAACCATCCGCCGCAGCTGCCGCAACGTCCACGGCCGCTACAAGCACCAGACCGGCGGGCACGGCCAGTTCGGCGATGTCTACCTCGACATTCAGCCCCTGACCCGGGGCGAAGGCTTCCGCTTCGCCGAAACGATTGTCGGTGGGGTGGTGCCCCGGCAGTACATTCCGGGGGTGGAAGCCGGAGTGCGGGATCAGCTGGCCCAGGGGCCGCTCGGTTACCCGGTGGTGGATGTGGCGGTCACCCTGACCAGCGGCAGCTACCACAGCGTCGACAGCTCCGAACAGGCCTTCCGGCAGGCCGCCCGGCAGGCGATGCAGGAGGCGCTGACCACCGCGGAACCGATGCTGCTGGAGCCAGTCCTGGCGATCACCCTCTCGGTGCCGACCCCGTTCACCGCCGCCGCCCTGAAGCTGGTCAACGGCCGTCGCGGTCAGGTGCTGGGCTACGACCGTAAGCCGGACTGGGAGGACTGGGACGAGATCGTCGCCCAGCTGCCCCAGGCGGAACTGACCCCGCTACCGGTGGATCCGCGCTCCGCCACCCAGGGCGCGGGCTGCTTCACCTGGGAGCCGTACCACCTGGAGGAGGTCCCGGATCGACGACCCCAACCCCAGGCGGTCGCCAGCCGCGGACGGCGGCACTGA
>CAYZUY010000158.1:0-5517 GCA_964481495.1 uncultured bacterium | reverse complement strand
GGGGGGGGGGGGGGGGGGGGGGGGGGGGGGGGGGGGGGGGGGGGGGGGGGTGCTGGGGGGGGGGGGGGGGGGGGGGGGGGGGGGGGGGGTCCGGGGGCGGGGCGACCCCGGCAGGGCGGGGGGCACCGGGGCTACGGCCGGTGCGGTGCTGTGGGTCTCGGCGCTCAGGGCTTCCAGCCGACCGAGGCCCTGCTGAATCTCGCTGGCGAACCGCTGATCGGCCAGCCACTGCTGCTGGGCCTGCTGCTGTCGCTGCCAGGCCACCAGACCAAGGCCGAGGCTCAGTCCCAGCAGGGACGATCCGAGCACCAGCGAGCGGGCGGGGGTCAGCCAGCGGAGCACGGCCGGGGCCGGTTGCGGGCCCGCAGGTGTCGGGGGGGGGACGGGGGGCATCGGACGGGCCAGCCCCAACTCCGGTTCAGCGGCGGGAGTCGTGGCCGCCGCCACGGGCAGGATTACGGTCTTCCCGGCAACGGCACGGGGGCGGCGCACCTCGGCGTCCACCTCGGCGAACAGGTCGTCCATCATCCGGTCGGCGGCCGCTTCCCAGGCCTCACGGTCCGCCTCCGCCGGGGAGGCAGGCGTCCAGGGGCCGGAGGAGGTGGACTGGGACATGGCACAGGTGGAGCCGACGGTGTTCCCTATCCTATCGACTGTGCGCCGGAGCGCCAGGGACTGTCAGAAGACTTAAACGGCGGCGGCCCGACGCTCGCGCACCTCCAGCCAGATCAGCAGGGCGTTCACATCCGCCGGGTTGACGCCGCCGATGCGCCCCGCCTGCCCGAGGGTGAGCGGGCGGATGCGGCTGAGTTTCTCCCTCGCCTCCATCCGCATCGACTCGATCGCCATGTAGTCGAGGTCCTCGGGCAGGCGGCGCTGCTCCTGGCGACTGAGCTGCTCCACCTGGCTCTGCTGGCGCTGCAGATATCCGGCGTACTTGATTTCGATTTCAGCCCCTTCCTTCTCCTCGGAGCGCAGGTCGGGATTGCCCAGGCCGTAGCGCTCTAGATCAACGTAGTGGAAGCCGGATCGGCGCAGCAGTTCCGCCAGGGTGGCCGACCCCTTGATCGGGGCTCCGGTGGCGGCGGCGATCGCCACCCCCGTCGCGTCCTGCTCCTTCACCCGCTGGGTCTCCAGCCGCTGCTTCTCGGCGGCGATCGCCGCCTGCTTGCGGGTGAACAGTTCCCAGCGCCGGTCATCGATCAGGCCGACCTCCCGACCGAGGGGGGTGAGCCGCTGGTCGGCGTTGTCCGAGCGCAGCAGCAGCCGGTACTCGCTGCGGCTGGTCAGCACCCGGTAGGGCTCGCGCAGTTCCTTGGTGCAGAGGTCATCGATCAGGGTGCCGATGTAGCTGCCTTCCCGGGGGAAGACGATCATCTCCTGGCCGCGCACGAAGCGGGCGGCGTTGATGCCTGCCACGATCCCCTGGGCGGCAGCTTCCTCGTAGCCGGTGGTGCCGTTCAGCTGTCCGGCACTGAACAGCCCCTCCAGCCGTTTGGTCATCAGGGTCGGGTAGCACTGGGTGGCGGGCAGGAAGTCGTACTCGACAGCGTAGGCCGGGCGCATCATGATGCACTGCTCCAGCCCCGGCAGGGTGCGCAGCAGCGCCAGCTGCAGATCCTCCGGCAGGCCGGTCGAGAAGCCCTGGATGTAGAGCTCGGGGATGTCGCGTCCCTCGGGCTCGATGAAAATCTGATGGGATTCCTTGTCGGCGAAGCGGACGATCTTGTCCTCGATGCTGGGGCAGTAGCGTGGTCCCTTGGCATCGATGAAGCCGCCGTAGACCGGTGTCAGGTGCAGGTTGTCGCGGATCAGCCGGTGGGTTTCGGCGGTGGTGCGGGTGAGGTGGCAGGGCATCTGCTCCCGCTCGATGTGTACCGCCGGGTCGAAGCTGAACCAGCGCACCTGCTCGTCGCCGGGCTGGGCTTCCATGCGGCTGAAGTCAACCGAGCGGCGGTCCACCCGGGCCGGGGTGCCGGTCTTGAGCCGGTCCGTTTCGAGGCCGTAGTGGCGCAGGTTCTCGGTCAGCCCGACGGCGGCGAACTCCCCGGCCCGTCCGGCGGGCATGGAGCGGTTGCCGACCCAGATGCAGCCGCCCAGGAAGGTACCGGCGGTGACGATTACGGCCCGGGCAGCGAAGCTGGCGCCGAAGTAGGTGCGTACCCCTTGGATGTCGTCGTTCGGTCCGACGATCAGCTCGGTAGCCATGCCTTCGCGCACCCGTAGATTGGGCTGCTCCTCGAGCAGGCGCTGCATCTCGCGGGCGTACTCGCGCTTGTCGGTCTGGGCGCGCAGGGCCCAGACGGCGGGCCCACGGGAGGCGTTGAGCACCCGCTTCTGCAGGTAGGTGCGGTCGGCCATCCGGCCGATTTCGCCACCCAGAGCATCCACCTCATGGGTGAGCTGCGACTTGGCCGGGCCACCGACGGCGGGGTTGCAGGGCTGCCAGGCAATGCGATCGAGGTTGAGGGTCAGCAGCAGGGTGCGACAGCCGAGCCGGGCCGTAGCCAGGGCGGCTTCGCAACCGGCGTGCCCCCCGCCGATCACGATCACGTCGAATTCTTCCTGGAAGGTAGCGGTCATGGGGCAGGCAGCAGCAGAACCAGTATTCAATTCTAGAAAAGGGGCGAATGGGCTGAGCGGCTCATTCCCGGGCGGGCGCGGCCGTCCGCCGCCAGAGCAGGGCCGAGAGCAGATTGACGATAGCGTGGGCCAGCAGCGGCACCAGCAGGTTCTGGGTGAGCAGGGCCACGCCGCCGAAGCAGAGGCCGACGCCAGTAGTCACCAGGGCGTAGGGCCACTGACTGGTGCCTCCCCAGTGCAGGGCGCCGAACACCAGAGCGGTGATCACGACGCCGCCGAGGTCGAGGCCGAAGTAGGGCAGCATCACCCCCCGGAACAGCAGTTCCTCGCTCATGGCCGGCAGCAGGGCAATCCAGATCAGATCCGGGGTTTCCAGCGGACGGATCACCAGGTCAAGGTAATGGTCGGCGCTGCGGCGGTAGGTGGCCCAGACCCGGTACAGCCACTGGCTCAGCAGGGTCAGGCCCAGGCCCAGACCCAGGCCGGCCAGGGCCAGGTCCGGCTGCCAGACCAGGGGCAACTGCACGACGCGACCGAGCCAGATCCAGAGCTTCGCGCCCAGAAGCAGCAGCACAGCGGTGATCGCGACGGCAATCAGCACCTGGGTGCGGCTGAGGCGAAGGTCGGGTGGGGAGGTCGGCATGGCGGCTGGCAGGGACTGGCTCCATTCTCCCGCGTCGGGCCCCGTGCGATACTGCGGCACACGCCTGCGATCACTGTCATGACCCGGAACCCGTCCCGTCTGCTGCTGCTGTCTCTGAGTCTGGGACTGTGGCTGGCGCTCGCCGCTCCGGTCGGGGCCGAGGAGGAGGTAGAAGGGGTGCCACCCCGGGCCCACTGGCTGATGGCGCTGGAAACGCATCCGTCGGCCAGGGAGCAGCCAGCCGCAACCCCGGCGCAGCCGGAGGGGGGCACGGGTGCCCAGAAGCAGCCTGAATCCCACTCGCCGATCGGGGAAGCCCCAGCGCAGCGGGAACCCCGGACGGCGGCCGAACACCCTGAACCGGCTCCAGAGCCTCAAGCCGATGCGGAGCGCCGAGCAGAACAATCGCCCTCGCTGCGGCGTTCACTGGCCTCGATCGCCCTGGGGCTGGGCCTGATGCTGGCGCTCGTGGCGGGAACGCGCATCCTGCTGCGCTGGGACCGCCTGGACTAGAAGCGGCTGGCCAGGGCGATCGCCACGACTGCCCCGATGGTGGTGTTGAGGACGTTCACCACCTCGTTGCTCAGCCAGTCCCAGCGGCGCTGCAGGGTAGCGCCGATGACGCTTTCGGCGGTGGTGCCCACCAGGGCTGCCAGGATGCAGAGTCCCACCCCCAGGGGGGTGATCAGCCCGAAGCCCAGACCGACCAGGGCGATCGCTAGGGACCCGGCCACCCCGGCCAGACTGCCCTCGAGACTGATCGCCCCCTCAGTCCCCGGCGGCACAGCCCGGAAGCTGGTGATCAGAAAGGTACGGCGCCCGTAGGCCTTACCCACTTCGCTGGCCCAGGTATCGGAGAGCTTGGTGGCGTAGCTGGCGACGAAGCCGGTGACCAGCAGGCCGCTCAGGTGTGGGTCGTGGCCCCAGAACCAGGCTCCCAGGGCGCAGACTGTGCCGCTCAGGGCCGAACCCCAGACATTCTCGGGACCGCGCTGGCCGCCCCGGGCCTCGGCGATACCAGCTACCTGTTTGCGGGCGAACCCAAGGCGGGTGGCGGCCACGCCTGCCAGCAGGTAGACGATCACCAGCAGGTAGCCGCGCCAGCCCAGAGCTCCCCAGGTCAGCACCCCCAGCAGACCGGCGTGCAGGTATCCCTGGGGTGTCAGCAGCTTGCGGGGGGCGAACCAGGCCAGACCCAGCAGCAGTGCATTCACGGCCAGGCCGGTCAGCCAGTCGGCCTCGGTCTCGAAAATCGTCATGGAGGGGTCGCCTAGGATGGCGGCAGAACGTTTCCATTGTGGGGCAGTCCTATGGCCGCGATTCGCTTTCACCTGGCCTTCCCGGTGCGCGATATCGAGGAGGCCCGGGACTGGTACTGCCGGGGTCTGGGGTGCCGGGCCGGCCGCGGCAATGACCAGTCGCTGATCCTCGAACTGGGCGGGCACCAGATCGTCGCCCACCGCAGTCCCGAGCCGATTCCGTCGCAGAAGGGCATTTATCCGCGGCACTTCGGGCTAGTGTTCGAGGACGAGACTCAGTTCCAGCAGTTGCTGCAGCGGGCTGAGGCCCAGGGCCTACAGTTCCGTCAGCCCCACCGCCGCCGCTTCGAGGGCACCACCCTGGAGCACCGCACCTTCTTCCTGGAGGACCCCAGCGGCAACCTGCTGGAGTTCAAGTACTACGCCCATCCCGAGGCGGTGTTCGGAGCGACGGAACATGCCCTGGTGGGCGATCGCCAGGGCTGAGGGTCAGAGGCCGTGGCTGCGGCCGATCATCCAGTGGCGGCGGAAGTAGCGGGCCAGATCCCGCTCCTGCAGTTCCAGGGCAATCGGCCGACCGTGGGGGCAGGTGCGCGGCTGACGGCAACGCTGCCAGCGCTCCAGCAGCTCCTGCATTTCAGCCCGGCTCAGGGGCTGGCCGTTGCGGAGGGCGGTGCGGCAGGCGACGCTGGCCTGGGCCGCCGCCGGGTCGTCGCACCGGCTCAGCTCCAGTAGGGCATCGACGGGGGCCTCGCAGTCCTGCAGGACCGTCGGCAGCTGGCGCACCGCCAGTCCCTGGGGACCGAAGGCCTCGATGGTCATGCCCAGGCGGGCCAGGTTCTGCTGTTGGCGATCGCCCAGGGGGGGCAGCCGCAGGGGCTGCTCCAGTTCCGTCAGCTCCCAGGCCTGCTGCAGCTGCTCGAAGCGCACCCGCTCGTCGGCGATGTGCTGCTCCACCAGCCAGAGCCCGCCGCGGTGCTCCGCCAGGATGTAGGTGCGGTGCAGCTGGGTGAGGGCGGTGAGGCTGCCCCC
>CAYZUY010000157.1:0-5576 GCA_964481495.1 uncultured bacterium | reverse complement strand
TGGAGGACTACGAGCAGCTGATGGCCGGGCTGCTGGATCGGCAGATGGCGGACAGCCAGCAGCAGTCCGCGGCCCGGCTGGTGGACGTGGCCGATGAACTCTCCAACCTGGATGAGATCGGCCTGGAAGTGGCGGCCGACGAAATCGATGATCTGGGTCAGGCCCTGGAGGATGCCGAGACGGCCCCGATTGTCAGTCTGGCCAACAAGATTCTGCTCAAGGCGCTGACCGAAGGGGCTTCGGATATCCACATCGAACCCCAGGAGAACGGCCTGCGGGTGCGCCTGCGCAAGGACGGGGTGCTGCACGCCGTGTTTGAGGGGTTGCCCAAGGCCGCTGTTCCGGCGCTGATCTCCCGGTTCAAGATCATGGCCGATCTGGACATCGCCGAACGGCGGCTACCTCAGGACGGCCGCATCCGGCGGATCTTCGAGGGCCGCAAGATCGACTTCCGGGTCAATTCCCTGCCCAGCCGCTACGGCGAGAAGATTGTGATGCGGCTGCTGGACAACTCCGCCACCCAGCTGGGTCTGGACAAGCTGATCACCGATTCCGAGACTCTGGAACTGGTGCGCGACATGGCCAGCCGTCCCTTCGGCCTGATTCTGGTCACCGGCCCCACTGGTTCCGGGAAATCGACCAGCCTCTACTCGATGCTGGCGGAGCGCAACGATCCGGGCCTGAACATCAGCACCGCCGAGGACCCGATCGAATACACCCTGCCCGGCATTACCCAGGTGCAGGTGATCCGCGAGAAGGGGATGGACTTCGCCTCGATTCTGCGGGCCTTCATGCGTCAGGACCCGGACGTGATTCTGGTGGGGGAAACCCGGGATCTGGAGACCGCGAAGACGGCGATCGAAGCCGCCCTCACCGGTCACCTTGTGCTGACGACGCTGCACGCCAACGATGCCCCCAGTTCGATCGCCCGCCTGGATGAGATGGGGGTGGCACCGTTCATGGTGGCGGCCTCGCTGCTGGGGGTCTGTGCCCAGCGACTCGTGCGCAAGGTCTGCAGCCAGTGCCGTCAGCCCTACCATCCCTCGGCTGAGGAGTTGGCCCGCTACGGACTGGTGGCGGCGGACCCCGGCAGCCTCACCTTCTACCACGCCCAGACGGTGCCGCCGGAGCAACTGGAGGCGGTGAAGGCTGCCGGTCAGCTCTGTCCCCAGTGCCAGGGCAAGGGCTACCGGGGGCGCCTCGGGGTCTATGAGGTGATGCGGATGACTGAGGACCTGCAGGCGGCGGTGAACCGTGGGGCTACGACGGATCAGATCAAGGCGATCGCCTGCGAGGGCGGCATGAAGACCCTGCTGGCCTACAGCCTCGATCTGGTGCGCCAGGGGTTGACCACCCTGGAGGAAGTGGACCGCGTCACCTTCAGCGATGCCGGGCTGGAGGCGGAACTGAAGGCCCGGCGTAAGGTCGGCCTGATCTGCACCCACTGCGGCGCGGGCCTGCAGCCGGAGTGGCTGGACTGTCCCTACTGCCTGACGCCGCGTTTTTCCGGTTAGGGCCCGGGCACCCTAGGCGCACCCTGGAGGGGTCGCCATGGAGCTGATGATCGAGGACCTGATGGAGCAGCTGGTGGAGCAGGGGGGCTCGGATCTGCACCTGTCTGCCGGTCTGCCGCCCTACTTCCGGCTCAGCGGCAAGCTGACGCCGGTGGGTGAGGAGGCCCTGAGCGAGGACGCCTGCAACCGGCTGATCTTCAGCATGCTCAACAACACCCAGCGCAAGAACCTGGAGCAGAACTGGGAACTGGACTGCTCCTACGGGGTGAAGGGGCTGGCCCGCTTCCGGGTCAATGTCTACAAGGACAAGGGCTGCTACGCCGCCTGCCTGCGGGCCCTCAGTTCCAAGATCCCTAATTTCGATGCCCTGGGGCTGCCCTCGGTGGTGCGGGAGATGAGCGAGAAACCGCGCGGTCTGGTGCTGGTCACCGGCCCGACCGGCTCCGGCAAGACCACCACCCTGGCGGCAATGATCGACCTGATCAACCGCACCCGGGCCGAGCACATCCTCACCATCGAGGACCCGATCGAGTTCGTCTACGAGCCGGTGCGCAGCGTCATCCACCAGCGGCAGCTGGGCGAGGACACCCGGAGTTTCGCCAACGCGCTGCGGGCTGCCCTGCGGGAGGACCCCGACATCATCCTGGTGGGGGAAATGCGGGATCTGGAAACCATCCACTTGGCGATTTCAGCCGCGGAAACCGGTCACCTTGTCTTCGGTACCCTGCACACCAGTTCGGCGGCCCAGACCGTCGACCGGATGATCGACGTCTTCCCGGCGGAGAAGCAGACCCAGGTGCGGGTGCAGCTCTCCAACTCCCTGGTGGCGGTGTTCAGTCAGACCCTGGTGCCGAAGCAGAACCCGCGCCCCGGCGAATACGGTCGCTGCATGGCCCAGGAGATCATGATCGTCACTCCGGCAGTCGCCAACCTGATTCGCGAAGGCAAGACGGCCCAGCTCTACTCCCAGATCCAGACCGGTGGCAAGCAGGGCATGCAGACCCTGGAGAAGGCGCTGTCGGACCTCTACAAGCAGGGGCTGATCAGTTTCGAGTCGGCGATCGCCAAGAGCTCCAAGCCCGAGGAACTGCAGCGGCTGATTGGCGACCAGCCGAAGCTGGCCGTGGGTATGCGCTAGGAGGGTGAACCATGGCCACCTTTGTTGCCCAGGTGCGGGATGCCCGCGGTGAGATCAGCCGCCAGAAGCTGCAGGCGGCGACCATGCGCGACGCCCGGACGGCCCTGCGCGATCAGGGCTTCTTTATCCAGCAGATCCAGCCCTACCAGGGTTTCGACCTGGCCAAGCTGCAGAGCCTGGATATCGGCGAACTGACGGCGCGGGTGACGGTCAAGGACAAGGCGGTGTTCTCGCGCCAGCTGTCGGTGCTGGTCAATGCCGGGGTGCCGATTGTGCGGGCCCTGGGGATGCTCTCGGACCAGGCCAAGAACCCGAAGCTGAAGAAGGCCCTGGTGCGCATGAGTCAGGATGTCCAGGGCGGTGGCACCCTCTCGGACTCGATGCGCCACTTCCCGGATGTGTTCGACAGCCTCTACATCGCGATGATCCAGGCCGGGGAAGTGGGCGGGGTGCTGGACGACGTGCTGGAGCGGCTCTCGAAACTGCTTGAGGATATGGCCCGGCTCCAGAACCAGATCAAGTCGGCGATGTCCTACCCGCTGACGGTGGGTTTCATCGCCGTGGCAGTGTTCCTGGGCATGACCATCTTCCTGATCCCGATCTTCGCCAACATCTACAAGGGGCTGGGAGCAGAACTGCCCGCCTTTACCCAGGCGATGCTGATGATCAGTGCCTTCCTGCGCACGCCCGCCTACTCGGTCACCGGGGTGCTGATTCTGATCGCGGCGGGGGTGGCCTTCCAGAACTACTACCGCACCCCCGTCGGCCGGATCACCGTGGACCGCAACACCCTGCGGCTGCCGGTGCTGGGGGATCTGATCCAGAAGACGGCGACGGCCCGCTTCTGCCGCACCTTCGGCTCCCTGACCAAGGCAGGGGTACCGATCCTCTCAGCCCTGGACATCGTTCGGGATACGGCCGGCAATGCGGCGATCGCCCAGGCCATTGATGCCGCCAAGCGGGAGGTCCAGTCCGGTGGCCAGATCAGCACGGCTCTCTCGGCCCGGAAGATTTTCCCGGTCATGGCCCTGAGCATGATCAGCATCGGCGAGGAGACCGGCGAACTGGACGCCATGGTCACCAAGGTGGCGGACTTCTACGAGGACGAGGTGGAACAGGCGGTCAAGGGCCTGACCAGCATGCTCGAACCGGTGATGATTCTCCTGATCGGCGGTATCGTCGGCTCGATTCTGATGTCGATGTACCTGCCGATGTTCAGCATCTTCGACAAGCTCAAGTAGCAGCGATCGCCTGCCCCGCCAGCCAGCCGGTGGTCCAGGCGTTCTGGAAGTTGAAGCCGCCGGTGATGCCGTCGATGTCGAGCACCTCCCCGGCGAAGTGCAGACCCGGCTGCAGGCGGCTCTCCATGCGTCTGAAGTCCACGTCCTGCAGGCGGATGCCCCCGGCGGTGACGAATTCCTCCTTGAACTCGCCCTTGCCGCCGATGGCGTAGCGATCGCTGTGCAGTCCCTCCCGCAGCCGTTCCAGATCGCGGTTGGCGGTTTCGGTCCAGCGGCGTTGGGGGTCGATGCCCTGGCGCTCCAGCAGGTAGAGCCAGAGCCGCTGGGGCAGGGGAACGGGTCGCCAGCTGCTCAGTTGGCGGCGGGGCTGCTGTTCGCGGCTGGCCCGCAGCGACTGACCCAGCCGTTCCCCGTCCCAGCCGGGTAGCCAGTTGACGGTCAGTTGGGCCTGGTAGCGATCGCCGTGCAGCTCCCGGGCCGCCCAGGCGGAGAGCTTCAGCACCGCCGGGCCGCTCAGGCCCCAGTGGGTGATCAGCAGCGGGCCGGTCTGCTGGAACTTCTGACTGCCGCTGTGCAACTGCAGCCGCACTTCCGGCAGACTGACCCCCGCCAGCTCCCGCAGGGCCGGGTCGGCGACCTTGAAGGTGAACAGGGAGGGGACCGGCGGCACCAGTTCGTGGCCCAGCTGTTCCGCCAGTCGGTAGCCGCCGGGACTGCTGCCGCTGGCCAGCAGCAGGTGCCGCGCTTCAAGGTCGCTGCCGTTGCCCAGGGCCAGCCGGAACCCCTCGGGGGTGGCGGTGACGCCCCGGACCGGCGTGCCGGTCCAGACCTGAATGCCCCGGCGCTCGGCACTGAGCTGCAGGCAGTCGACGATGGTGGCGGAATCATCCGTGGTCGGAAACATCCGGCCATCGTCCTCAATTTTCAGTTCGACGCCGTGGCGACCAAACCAGTCGACGGCATCGCCGGGCTGGAATCGACTGAAGGCACCTCGCAGGGCTTTGGCCCCGCGGGGGTAGGCCTTGATCAGTTCCGCCGGGTCGAAGCAGGCGTGGGTGACGTTGCAGCGGCCGCCGCCGGAGATGCGCACCTTGGCCAGGGGTTCGCGCCCAGCTTCGAGGATGATGACGCGCAGCCCCGGGTTGGCCTCGGCGGCGGCGATCGCCCCGAAGAATCCGGCGGCTCCGCCCCCGATCACCGCCACATCCGCTCTCGCCATGTCTGTCCTCGTGCTGCCTTCTGCCCATCGTGGCATTGGCTAGGGTGAGGGGTGTCCCCTCCGTTTTCCGCCATGACCCGCATCCACTGTTTCCTCGGCAGCCAGAGCCCCCGCTACGTGCCGACGGTGCTGGCTGCGGCACGGCAGTTGGCGGATCTGGGCCAGCGTACGCTGCTGGTGCTGGCCGCTCCGGCCTGCCGATTCGAGGCGCAGCTGGGGCGAGCGCTGACGGGCGAACCCCAGGTCCTGTCCCCCAACCTGCAGGGGCTGCGTCTGGAGTCGGTGCGGGAGTTCGAGCGCATCTGCACCCGTCTGGAGGGGCTGGTGCGGCCCCATCTGCCCGCGCCGCTGCTGGATAAGGTTTTCCCTGCGGAACTGCCGCTGCTGCCGGGCTTCGACGGTCTGCTCACCCTCAACCGCCTGCGCGAGGCCTACACCAGCGGTGACTACGATGCGGTGATCTA
>CAYZUY010000156.1:0-5582 GCA_964481495.1 uncultured bacterium | reverse complement strand
ACCCCCGGCGAGGCCACCCAGCTGGCGGAAGCCGCCGCCACCCTGCTCCGCATCGAGCAGGCGATCGCCAGCCACTATCCGGCCGGAGCCAACCGCAGCCTGCACTGTCTGAGCGGGGAGGCGATTCCCGACGCGGAGCGGGCCAGCCTCGGCTACCACCTCACCCAGGATGGGCAGACGGGCACAGCCGCGCTGCTGCTGAGCACCCCCAGCGGACACCTGATGCGGGTGGAGATCAGCGCCCGCTGCTGCGGTCACTGCTGAAGCCGTGCCGATAATGGGCTCAGTTGCGACCCGGGCCCGTTCATGTCTGCTCCCGAACCTGCCGTGCGCGTAGCCATGATTGCCGGAGCCCGGCGGGGCATCGGCCGGGCGATCGCCGAGCAGCTGGCCGCCGAGGGCTGGTGTCTGAGTCTGGGCCTGCGCAACCATGGCGAAACCGACAGCGCGGCGCTGAGCGACACCCCCCTGGCAGCCTCCGAGACCATCCTGCACAGCGCCTACGAAGCCACGGATCCCACCGCCGCCCAGGCCTGGGTGGACGCGACCCTGGCCCGGTTCGGCCAGCTGGATGCCCTGATCGACTGTGCCGGCATTCTGCGCCGGGTCGCCGTGGATGGGGCCCTCGTCGGGGCAGATCTCGCCACAGAGGAAGCGGATCTGGATGCGCTGCTGGCCACCAATGTCAAAGCGCCCTGGCGACTCTCCCGGGCGGCATTCCCGGCCCTGACCCGCTCGGGTCGTGGCCGAATCATCATGCTGGTGTCGATGTCCGGTAAGCGGGTGCGCGGTCGGCTGGCGGGCTACGGCATGAGCAAGTTCGCCCAGCTCGCCCTCTGTCAGGCCCTGCGCAACCAGGGCTGGGAGCAGGGCGTGCGGGTGACTGCCATCTGTCCCGGCTTTGTGAATACCGAAATGGCCCAGGGCCTTGCCGACATGGAGCCGGCCCAGATGACCCAGCCCGAGGACCTGGCCCGACTGGTGTCGACGGTTCTCAGCCTGCCCAACACAGCGGCGGTGCCGGAAATCATGGTCCAGAGCCAGCTGGAGACGATGGTCTGACGGTCGGGTTCGGGGCGGACAACGGGAGTTTCGGCATCGGTTGGCAATGCCGTGCCACCAGCACCGCGACCTGTGGAGGCTGCGCCTCAAGAGCTCGGGCCTCGATTTCCCGGGCAATCTCCCGGCTCGGGTAGAGCAACAGCGATCGCCGTTGGCGTTCCGGCAGACGATCCAGCATCGCCGCTCGCTCCCGGGGGCTGAAGAGCAGCCCCCGGGAGCAGAACTGGGCCACATGTACCGCCTCGTGGGTGAGCGTGTCTCGCAGGTCCGTCGCCCGCCGGAAGTTGTTCGGGCAGAGCGTCAGTCGCCGCATCCCGGCCTCCGACAGGTACCGCCCCTTCATCCGGGGTGGGCAATCCTCGGCGATCGCCACCTGCACCCCCACCCCCTCCAGCGCCCGTATCAGCCCCTCCAGTTCCGCAGGGATGGAGAAGCTGCCGAGCATCATCCCGAGCAGTGGGCCGACGGACAGTCCCATGGGTCAGACCAGGGTCAGCGCCGGAATGCCATCCGTCGGCAGAGGCATCTGACGGGGCGGCGCCGAGAAGTCCAGCTGCGTCAGGTCGATGGCCCGGGGGGTTGGGCTCTCGAAGGAACGCAGGATGTAGCGGCGATCGTTGAGGTTGGCGATGCTGCTCCAGAGCGTACGGTCGATGATCTCCGGGTTCTCTGCATCGCGGATGAACCCCAGCGGGATATCGAAGTTGTTGAGCAGGTGCAGGGTGGCCAGTTCCAGTTCGGCACCGGTGGCCACCGGCAGCAGCGTCGAGACGTAGGTCACCGCCCGCACGAACCGGGCCGGGGAACCACTGTCGGCGGGCAGTCCCAGCATCCCCGGACCCTGGCCCAGGGGCCCAATCGGTACCCCGGCCACAGTAACGCCCTCGGGATTGCGGGGGGTCAGATTCAGGTAGTTACGCAGGTTGGTCAGGTGCCAGTCGAGGTGCGGGGAATTGGTCGCCACCCCGATCGGATTGTCGAACACCACCATCTCCCCATTCCGCCACTCGATCACCGCCGAGGCGCCGCTGGCATCGTGCAGCACCAGGTGGGCCGGGGGCGCAAAGCCGAAGGGGCCGAACACCCAGGGCCAGACACAGACCTCGGACATCGCTGCCCGGGCCTCGGCCACCGTGGCGCAGGTGCCCAGCACCTTGGCGATCACATGCACAATCGACATCAGCCGCTCCGGCGGCTGGCCCTCGGCCGGAGTGTAGTCACAGAAACCGGGCATGTAGAGCAGCCCGCCGTAGAGCCCTGCCTCATTGAGCCCGTCCGTCAGCATGTCCGGCTGGCCGAAGACATCCATGCCCACCAGGCCGTAGCGGGCAGTCCAGCGGTGCCCCTCGCCATCCGGAGCGAGGCTCACACCCTCATGCCCACGGGGCAGCACCGTCATCTTCGCCGCCATCAGATTAGGGAACTCCATCGTCCGCCCGACGGTCACGGTCCCATCCTGGGCGCTCAGGCGAAAACTGGTGCACATGGCAGCAACTTCCTTAGGGTCTGGTGCAGTCTACCCAGGCCGGGCCGCAACCAGCTCGGGCCGGATCCGGGAGGGACGCCAACCGTAGCCGATCAGCCGGGCCGGCAGCGAACGCAGCCCCGGCAGCCGCAGCAGCACCCGCATCGGCAGGGGCAGCCGGAAGGGCCGGTCCGTGCGCAGAGCCGTGCGGACAATCTGCTCCTGCATGAACCGCTGGAAAGTCTGGATCACCGATACCGAGGCTGCCCGCCGTCGCTGCACCCGGGCCAGGTCCGCCTCGCTGACCGCACCCCGTCGCAGTGGTTCCGTCAGATGGTTGGCGGCCTCGACGGCATCCTGGATGGCATAGCTGATGCCCACGCCCCCCACCGGCGACATGATGTGAGCAGCATCCCCGATCAGCAGCAGCCCGGGCCGGTGCCAGTGCTCCAGACAGCCGGACTCCACCGCCAGCAGGGTGAACTGGCGCCAGTCCTGCAGACTGAGAATGCGATCGCCCAGCCAGGGCACCTGACGGCGCAGGATCCCGTGCAGACTCTCCAGCCCAGCGGACTTGGTCTGAGTGAAGCTGCCCTTGAGAATGGTCATCCCGATCTGCCAGCTGTCCCCCCGATCGAGAAACACCAGCATCTGGCCATCGCCGACGTAGAAACTGGCTTCATCGGTCGGGTCACTGTCCAGCCGTGGCAGGCAGAACCAGATCACATCCATGGGGGGAGCCGACGGCCGGATCGCCAGATCCGCCTGCTGGCGCAGTTTCGAGAAGCGCCCGTCTGCCCCTACCGTCAGCAGTGCCCGCAGTTCATGGTGGCTGTGGTCTGCCCGCTGGTAACGCACCCCGCAGACTTTTTTCCCGTCGCGTAGCACCTCCTGTACGTTCGCCCCCAGTTCCAGATGGAAGTGGGGATACTGACGGGCCTGGTCCGCCAGAAAGGCCAGAAAGGTTGCCTGGGGCAGCAGCATGATGAACGGATAACGGAATCCGAGCCCCCTGAATTCGGCAATCCGGGTGACCTGACCGTTGCTGACCAGCTGCAGTCCCCGCAACAGTCCGTGGGGGAAGAGCAGCAGTTCCTCAATCAGACCCAGCTGGTCCATCAGGTCGAGGGTCGAAGGATGAATGGTATCCCCCCGGAAGTCCCGATCGAAGTCACCATGGCGCTCCAGCAGGGTCACCTCGATTCCCTGGCGGGCCAGGAGCAGAGCCAGAATCATCCCCGCCGGACCGGCCCCGACAATGCAGCAGCCGGTGGAACCGGACGTCCGGACCTCGCCCACCGTGGTCATGGCCATTACTCGTACCGACGTCCGAGTATGCCCCGCCCGGCGGACCGGGCACCTCGGATCCGGGGGTCAGCGATCGCTGCTGCTGGCGCACAGGAACGGAGCCTGGGCCTCCGGCGGCACCAGACCCGCCCGCCAGAGAGTCGTCAGGGCGTCATCGGCGAATCCCTCCCGCAGCAGCACTGCCGCCTTACGCTGGGCCTGGATCTGGGGTGCGATGCGCTGGCGCTCAATCGGCAGCAGCAGACTGCGCAGCCGCTGCTGCTCCTCCGGCGAGGCGACCCGGAAGGTCTGGGTGATCGAGCTGCCGACACTGAAGCGGTAACTGATTCCGGGCGTGAGGGTCGGCAGCGGGGTCAGGGGCTGCAGGGTGCCCACCCACTCCAGCATGCCGGTGGCGGCCTTGGAAATCCGCCCGGGAATGGCAGCCCCCACCCAGAGAATCTGGCTGCCGGGGCCCAGGAGTTTGGGGGTCAGCTGCTGACCGCTGGCATCCTGCTGCCAGAAAGGAGAGACCAGACAGTTGCGGCTGGCCGGGCTGATGCGCTGCCCCCGGCGGGCCGCGATCGCCCGCAGCAGGGAGGCCACATCAGCCTCCCCACCGGCCCGGGCCAGCAGCAGCGGGGCACTCGGGGGCAGAGCGGGCACATCCGGAACAAACATCGGGCGATCCTCAGGGGCAGTGACAGGAGCGACGCAGCACCCCCGGCGACCGAGTATGCCAGAGTCCTCCCGGCGCGTGCGGTTGCCGGGCCAACGGAGTCAGTCGGTCAGAGCTCCGGCGGCAGGATGTCGGCCTCGAAGCTCTCCTCCGGCAGGTCGTAGTGCTGCTGCAGGGCCGAATAGAGGGTGGCGATCGCCGGAATGGCCACCAACCGGTTGAAGTGACCGGTACTCGACTGGCAGAGGTCGAACAGCGACCGGTGCAGTGCCAGCAGATGCGTCTTCAGCCAGCCCCCGGGGCAGGACTCCACAGGCAGCACATGGGTAGTTTCCCCCCGCTGCATCGCCTCGGTCAGACCGGGGATGTAGAAATCACCCAGGCTGGCTTCGGTAGCGGCCATCAGCATCGAGGCCAGGGCATGGACGATCCCCTCAAGGAAGGGCTCCGGGTCCTGTTCCGCCACGGCCCGACAGGCCCCGATGCCAGCAAAGACCTCCTCCAGGGCCGCCCGACGCTCGGCGTAGCTGGGCACCAGATGACAGAGCAGCGATTCGCTCTGCTCCATAGCCTGACGGGTCTCCTCCTCATCCGGCTGACTGAGGAAGTAGATGGCCTCGTAGGTTTCCTCCTCCTCGTCCGGCTGCAGGGTGGTCACCAGTCGCAGCATGTCGGCGGCATGCACGAACCCGCCCCGGCCCCAGCAGGGCACGTCCAGCGCCACCTCGGTGCCCCGCAGGCGGTAGTCGGTCTCCTCGGGCGGTTCACCCTCGTAGACCAGCACCGGATAGACGAGTTCGTGGTCGAAGTCGGCCTCAGGGTCCGGTTCGAAATCCGAGGTAATCACGGCGGCGGTCTCCCGCCCCGGTGGCAGCCAGACGTGGAACAGCAGGGACTCATCCCGTTGAGCGGCGTGAGACTGCATCACCGGCAGGGCCGTGGCGATCACGGCTTCGGCACGGGTCAGGTCACGCTCCCGATCCCCTTGGGCCATTGGCACCTCATCCGGCAACGGCGTGGCTCGGATTTTCCGTTGCTTGCAGGAAAGATACCGCAGCAGTGACCGGACGGATCGTGCCGAGCCCAACC
>CAYZUY010000155.1:0-5614 GCA_964481495.1 uncultured bacterium | reverse complement strand
CGCCGGGGTGAACAGGCTGAGGTCGACGCTTTCCGGGTCGTCCGGATGCTCCAGATTGAGCAGGCGCCGCAGGGCCCGTACCAGTTGGGGCATGGTGTTGGACTTGATCACGTGAATCGGCACGTGGTGCATCTTCGCTAGGTGGCGCAGCTTCGACTGGTTGCGCAGGTGAGCCCGCAGCGCCAGAATCACGTCTGCCTCGGCGACGTCCTTGGTGACGATCACCGGCATCTGGAAGGAGAGAATCACCTGCTCCAGCTGGTGACGGCTGATGGCGTAGGGGTAAACGTGCAGCGGCACGCCTTCCCGGTGGGGGTAGACCTCCGTCTCGAACTCCTCCTCGGCCGGGGGGACGACCAGGGGCGTTGGCTCCACCGCCATCGTCCGGGCAGTGGGATGCTCCAGCACCGGCGGCAGGGGGCGCATCCGGCCGCTGGAGCGCCAGCCCTGGTCGGTGCTGTTGCCGGTGACCCGGCCGGTCTCGCGGCCGCTGTCGCCCAGTTCGTGGGTGATCAGCAGCTTGCCGTTCTCGCCCAGGGTGCGCACTTGGGGGCTGGGACGGCGCGATCGCAGCAGGTTGTCCACGGTGATCGCCACATCCTCGTGGACGATCCAGCGATAGCGTTCCTGCATCTCCACCGCGATCTCGAAGGTGGGCGGGGCCTTGCGCTCGAGCACCGTCTTCTGGCTGCCGCGGCGGCGGGCCTCGTCATCCCCCAGGGTGACCGACTGAATGCCGCCGATCAGGTCCGAGAGGGTGGGGTTCTTGATCAGGTTGTCGATCTGGTTGCCGTGGGCCGTGCCCACCAGCATCACGCCCCGTTCGGCGATGGTGCGGGCGGCCAGGGCCTCCAGCTCCGTGCCGATCTCGTCGATGACGATCACTTCCGGCATGTGGTTCTCCACCGCCTCGATCATCACCTGATGCTGCAGCTCGGGCCGGGCCACCTGCATGCGCCGGGCCCGACCGATGGCGGGGTGGGGCACGTCACCGTCCCCGGCGATTTCGTTGGAGGTGTCGATGATCACCACCCGCTTGTGCAGGTCGTCGGCCAGGACCCGGGCGATCTCCCGCAGGGCGGTGGTCTTGCCGACGCCGGGGCGACCGAGCATCAGAATCGAGCGGCCGGTCTCCACCAGGTCTCGGATCATGCCGATGGTGCCGAAGACGGCCCGGCCGACCCGGCAGGTGAGGCCGATGATTTCGCCGCGCCGGTTGCGCAGGGCGCTGATCCGGTGCAGGGTGCCTTCCAGTCCCGCCCGGTTATCGCTACCGAAATCCCCGACCCGCTCGACGCAGGCCTGCAGATCGGCGCGGGTGACCGGGTCCGGGGAGAGGTCCTCTGCACCACCGGGAAAGCGGGCTTCGGGTTTGCGGCCCAGGTCCAGCACCACTTCCACCAGCTCATCGCGGCGGGGGTGCCGGTCCAGGCGGGCCTTGAGGTCGGGAGGCAGAACCGCGAGCAGCTGAACGAGATCGTCCACGACGGTGTGTTCGCGGACAGCGGTCTGGGTATTGATGGTTGCGGACACAGCAGCGCAGCTCAGGGAGCCGAGGTAGCGGTTTTGAGCGGAGTGACGAGTTCACCGGCCCGGCGAACGGCGTCGTTGAGCAGATCGGGGTGGTCTTCGAGCAGGCCGCCGCGGTGCTCCAGTGCTTCCAGTAAAGCCGACAGATTCGTGCGGGCACAGCTGCCGAATCCGATTCCGGCGACCCGGCCCAGCAGGCCGGTCTGGCGGAGCTTGGCCACAGTATAGGCATTGGTGCCGCCTGCCAGCTGGACATGACCGGGTAGACCCTGCTCCAGCACCTGTCCGGCGTAGCGGACACTGGCCAGGGTGGTGCCCGCGCCGATGTCGCCGCTCATCGGTCGACCGTCCGCCTGCCAGAGCAGATGGGGGGTCAGCCCCTGCACCTGCGGGGCCAGACGTTGCAGGTAGGCGATCGCCCCCGGACCTTCCGGGCAGCTGATCGCCAGCAGCTGCAGCTGCCCCAGCCAGGGGTGCAGCTGGGCCAGGGTGGCCTGGAACTCCCCGTCCCGGTCGATCTGGGTGTGGATTTCCAGGGCCTCGATGCCGAGGGCCAGCAGTTGGGGTAGCAGTTCGGCTGGGCGGTGCTGGTGATGCTCGGCCTCGATCAGCCCCAGAGGACAGATGGGCAGACAGCGCCCGCAACCGTAGCAGCGGGCGTCGATCACCTGACCATCGATCGCATCGGCGGGGCAGATGCGTTCGCAGGGGCGATCGCACTCCGGCGGGCAGAGGGCCGGGTCGAAGCGGGCCTTGCGGAAATGCGGGTCCTCGCCGTCGTTGAGGCTGACCATCAGCCAGGGCCGGGGTCGGCCCGAGAGGCGGCTGGCGGCGGCGAGACCGTCCAGGGCGATCGTCACCACCGCCGGGTCGGCGGCCACATCGACGCAGTCGGCCCCGGCCAGAGCGTAGGCCAGCGCCAGACTGCGGATGCTGCTCAGGTGCTGATAACTGGCGCCGCAGATCAGCTTGAACCAGCGACCGTCCCGCAGGGCGGCCGCCGGAGCGGGCAGGGGCAGGGGCGCTGTGATACTCAGGCCGCCTGGATCAGCCGGCTCAGGGGCTCCCAGCGGAAGCTGCGGGCGCCGCCCATTTCAATCACGATCTTGAGGTTGCTGCGCTGGCGGGTCAGGGAAACCAGCGCGGCCAGCTCCTGATTGGTGAGGACATACCCTTCCAGCAGCCAGAGAATGCCGCCCTTGCTGCCCTGGGGCAGGTGGTCGAAGGGCGCCAGAATCGGCTGCACGAACTGGGTCTGGCCGACGGCCCCCTCCATACCGATGTTCTGCTTGCCCAGGTGGGGCGGGCGAATGCCGTGGACGGCAGTCAGATACTGGGTCGGGTCGCCCAGGCCGCGGGCGGAATAGGTCAGCGCTTCGTAACCCCGAGCCCGGGCCCGGCGGATATAGCGACCCTCATAGCCCCCTTCGAGCGGCGCGAAGCAGGCGAGGGCGCCGTGGGTTTCCAGGTCACGGATGAAGGTGCCACCGGTGGTGATCAGGGCCATGGCTTCCGCTGGGATGGAGTTACAGGTACTAATTATGGGCCAATCGAAAACGACAGGCGGGGACAGGTGCTTGACCCATCCCCGCCTGCGACGGATATCGACTGCGGAATTAACGGAAACCGACGGCTGCCTGCCAGACGAACGCCAGCAGCAGGAAGAACAGCGGAATCACCGGCAGCACGTCGACCAGGGGATCGAAAAGCTGATAAGCCTCGGGCAGTTTCGCCAGGAACAGAGCCGCTTCCATGGGTCAGGCCACCTACTCGAATACGGGGTGTTGGTTGGCTGATCGTATCACGGGGCCCTGGTTTCCTCGGGCTGGAGCCAGGAAGCGAAATCTTCCTTAAAAGTCCCGGCCAGAATGCTGTCGCGGATGCGGGTGGTGAAGCGCACCAGCTCCGTGATGTTGTGAATCGACAGCAGTGTGTAGCCGAGGATCTCCCGCGAGCGGATCAGGTGATTCAGGTAGGCCCGGCTGAAGTTCCGGCAGCAGTAGCAGGGGCACTCATCATCCAGGGGGGCAAAGTCCTCGCGGAACTGGGCGTTCTTCAGGTTCCAGCGCTCACCCCGCACCAGCGCTGCACCGTGGCGGGCCAGCCGGGTGGGGATAACGCAGTCGAACAGGTCGATCCCGGCGGCGATCGCCTTGGCCAGTTCCCGGTAGGTGCCCACCCCCATCAGGTAGCGGGGCTTGTGTTCCGGCAGCAGTGGTGTGGTCGCCTCGACGATGCGGTGGATGAACTCCGGCGGTTCGCCGACACTGACCCCGCCGATGGCGTAGCCGGGCATGTCCAGGGCCACCAGTTGCCGGGCCGCCTCGGCCCGCAGATCCAGATAGCAGCCGCCCTGCACAATCGGAAACAGGGCCTGATCCTGGGGGCGTTCGTGGGCACTGATGCAGCGTTCCAGCCAGCGGTAGGTACGACCCACCGCCGCCGTCACATCCTCGCGGCTGGCCGGGTAGGGCGGGCACTCATCGAAGGCCATGATCACGTCGGCCCCCAGCCGGTTCTGGATCCGCATCGACAGTTCCGGCGTGAAGTGAATGATCGCCCCATCCCGGGGGGAACGGAAGGTGACGCCGCTCTCGTCGATCTGCCGCAGATCGCTGAGGCTGAAGACCTGAAAACCACCGGAATCGGTGAGGATGGGGCCTTTCCAGTTCATGAACCGGTGCAGACCGCCGGCCTTGGCCACGATCTCCTCACCGGGCTGAATGTGCAGGTGATAGGTATTGGAGAGAATCATCTGCGCCCCGGTCTGCTCCAGCTGAGCGGGGGCGACGGTCTTGACCGAGGCCAGGGTGCCGACCGGCATGAAGCGAGGGGTCTCGACGGTGCCGTGGGGGGTTTCGAAACGACCGACCCGCGCCCGGGTCTGGGTACAGCGGTGGTCCAGATGGAAGGTGAAAGCGCTCAACGCCGTATCCGAATCACAGCAGGTCCGGCGGTTCGTCTTCGAGGAAGCAGGGGTGGGCCGGCAGACTCCCTATCATCGCCTGTAGCGCCGTGTCCTCCCAGCCTTCCTGGCAGGCGGTGGCGGTCAGGGGGATCAGTTCCAGGCGCCGGCTCTCCTGCACCAGATCGAAGCGGCTGCTGTCCGCATCGCGGCTCACTTCCAGCCAGTCGAAGCTGCTGAGATTAAGGAACAGAGAACGATTGGCGACCACGGTGGCCCGCTGCGGGTCGGCAAACACCTCGAAGATGTAACCTTCGCCTTCCTCCAGGGTCTGATTCCCGTCCCGGAAGCGGTACTGTACCCGACCGAGGTCCTCGAGCAGACAGGCCATGTCCCGGGGGTGAAGGATGATACCCCGACCGACGATGCAGGGTGCGCGTGGGGTGGGCGGGATGAAGGACATGACCGGATCTCCGGAACGTGCCTCGATCCTAGGGAGCATGGCCGACGTGCACACCCGTTGAAATGCGGAGATGCATCACTTCCGGCAGGACGCCTCTTCTCCGCAGAGCTGCGGTCCTGGCCTAGGATTTCAGGGACTCTGAACCCCATCCGGGAGGACACCATGGGCGGCGACACGCTGTTCGGCAAGATCATCCGGCGCGAGATTCCGGCGGACATCGTCTATGAGGACGATCTCTGTCTGGCCTTCCGCGACATCGCACCCCAGGCGCCGGTTCACATCCTGCTGATTCCCAAGCAGCCGATTCCGAAGCTGGCCGAGGCCCAGGCCGAGGATCAGCAACTGCTGGGGCATCTGCTGCTGACCGTGAAGCGGATTGCCGAGCAGGAGGGCCTGACGGATGGCTATCGCACCGTGATCAATACGGGTGAACGCGGCGGCCAGACGGTGTTTCATCTGCACATCCACCTGCTGGGAGGCCGCGACCTGACCTGGCCGCCGGGCTGAACCTGAGAAAGTTGGCCCAGGTGCTTTACAAAACTAAATCTCTTGCTTAGAGTCTGAGTGTGGGTTGTAACAGGCCCGCAACATCCAATCAGAACTCATCCTGAACATGACTACCACCCTGCAACGTCGCGAAAGCGGCAGCGCGTGGCAGCAGTTCTGCGAGTGGGTGACCAGCACCGAAAACCGCCTGTATGTGGGTTGGTTCGGCG
>CAYZUY010000154.1:3331-5646 GCA_964481495.1 uncultured bacterium | reverse complement strand
ACCCCGTTGCACCTGATCGAGCCGCTCGGCTTCGAGATCAGCGATCGCACCCTGAAGCGGGCCGGTCTCGATTACTGGCCCTACGTCGACCTCACCATCCATTCCGGTTGGGAGGCTTTCCAGCAGCAGCGCCAGGGAAGCGGGCGACTGGTCGCCTTCAGTACCGGTGGCACCAGTAGTCATGCCGGGTTCTCCTTCCGGGCCGACGACTGGCTGCTCTACGGCCGGGAAACCACGGGCCTACCGCCAGAGGTACTGGCTCAGACCGACGCGGTGCTCCGCATTCCCATGGCGGAACCGGGGGTGCGCAGCCTCAACCTGTCGGTCAGTGTCGCGGTCGGCCTGTTCGAGGCCCGCCGCCAGTTGGGGCTGCTCAGTCTGAAAGATTAGAATTTCTAAATATCTCTCGACAAAAGATAGAGAAATCTCATGAAATTCGGCATGGCGTACCCGGCGCTCAGGACCGGAGCCGGTTCGACGCAGGCCTGTGGTCACGCGGGTTCCGGAGCAGATCGTCACTGTCTGTGTCCCCCGACACAATTGTTAACGGTGGGGAATTTACGAATATTCCGGTTTTCTGTGGATTGCGCATTTGATCCCGCTTAAGCCCTTGCCAGGACTGGGGTCTCGCCGTTTTTATCCGTCAGATCGCTCTCCGCTGTCTGGCGCTTGTCGATTGCCCCACCCCGCGCTAATCTTTGCAGAGTTCTAGCTGACCCAGTAGGTATTGCTACTGATTCGGGTATCACGCATCTCCTGGAGCAATCCGGTGCCGCAGATGCAGGAACGGCCATCAACCGTATCCGATGCCCCCTATGTCGCACTCAACGCCTCAGGAGGCCGTCCCTTGAAGCAGGGAATTCCGCAGAAGGTCATGAGCATCAGCTACTGCTCCGCAGCAGTCGCCGACGCCTGCCCGACCATCGGATCCGACGACTCTCAGGTTCAGCCCGCCTCCCGTGCGGTTGCAGTTTCCGCCCCCATCCTGGCTGCTGTTGGTATGGCAGTCTCCCTGGCGCCCCTGCCGGTGGGTATCGCCCCCGCAGTCGCAGCCCTTTCCCCCGATGTGTCTGCCAGTGCGCGTCTGGCGTCCTACCAGGTTCAGGACGGTGACACTCTCTGGTCCATTTCCCACCGGCACAATGTTGCCGTCGCCCAGCTGATTGCCCTCAACGACCTGCCGAGCGACGGTCTGCTCAGCGTGGGTCAGACGCTGCGTCTGCCGGAGACCACCCTGGCCCTGCGCTCAGGTGTGACCGAGCCTACTGATGCCCAGCTCCAGGGGCTCCAGGGGCTGCAGGCCCGCTCCGAATCCTCATCCATCAACCGCTCCCTCGACGTGATCAACCTTGCTCCTCCCCAGGCCGCGGCACCCCCGGCCCAGGTCGTTGCCTTCAGTGGCGATCGCGCCATCACTTCCCTCACCGAGTCCTATCAGGTGCAGCCCGGTGACACCCTGGCGGCGATCGCCCAGCGCTTCGGCACGAGCGCGAGCGAGCTGGCCCGCCTCAACGACATCACCAACCCCAACCTGATTCGGGTCGGCCAGAAGCTGCTGGTGACTGCTCAGACGGCTAGCCAGCCCACCCTGACCCCGCTTCTGGGTAGCCGCACCACGGCTCCGACCCAGGTGCTGACAGCCAGTGTAGGTGACGTCACCCCTCGCAGCCTCGGCATCGTCGACCAGCAGCCCCCCCTGGCAATGGCAACGGCGGCCACTCCGGTAGCCGCAGCGACCGTGGCTTACATCGACCGCCTCCAGAGCGATGTGCGTGAGATTGCCCGACCGGGTATCGCTCCCCTGACGGTGACCCCGCCGGCGGGCGCTCCGGTAGCGACCGAAACCTCAACCCCGCGCACCCTGGCGGCGGCTCCCCTCGGCTCCTCCAACTATGAGCCTCTGGTGAGCGCAATCGTGGACACCGCGGTGGCCCCCTCCATGCCCGGTCTCGATTCGACCCGCTTCCTGCCCCGCAACCTGGGCTCCGTGGCTTTTGCCTGGCCGGCCAAGGGTGTTCTCACCTCCGGTTTCGGCTGGCGCTGGGGCCGGATGCACAAGGGCATCGACATCGCCGGTCCGGTGGGCACCCCGATTGTGGCGGCGGCCGAAGGAACGGTCACCTATTCCCGCTTCAACGATGGCGGCTACGGCAATCTGGTCGAAGTCACCCACCCCGATGGCAGTCAGACCCTCTACGCCCACAACAGCCGCCTGCTGGTCTCCGAAGGCCAGAGCGTGCAGCAGGGGCAGCTGATTGCTGAAATGGGCAGCACCGGCCGCAGCACCGGTCCCCACCTGCACTTCGAACTCCGTC
>CAYZUY010000154.1:0-3321 GCA_964481495.1 uncultured bacterium | reverse complement strand
CTGGCTTCCCGCTAGCGCCGGGGACTGCCCCGCTCCAGCCCATCCGAGAAGTCGTGAACCGAATCCCGTACGCGGGGTTCGGTTTTTCTCTCAGAGGCTTGACAGCAGGTCTGGCTTAGCTAAAATAACTAAAGTGAATTTTCACGGCTCGGTAGCTCAGTGGTAGAGCAGGGGACTCATAAGCCCTTGGTCGAGTGTTCAAATCACTCCCGAGCCATTCATAAACTGGTTCCATCAAGACGGATCACCTCCGCTACTGTGCAGAGGCCAACCGGGAAGCCATCCTGAACCAGCCGCACAAGACCTCCGTTCGGGTAGGCCGTGCAGATCTGTCCATCCAGCTGACGGCGCAGGGCTGCATTGGTACCGATATAGAGCGCCCGGAAGGCCTGGGCATCGCTGCTGTTGTCCTGCTTGGGAGGACGATATAGGGGCGGCAGCGCGTCCGTGGCAGGCTTCTGATCCCGGTGCATGGTGGGACTGATCCCTGGCAAGGTGGCCGGAGCCCAGCCCGGGGCCAGGCTCTGATGATTTCATTGAATCCTCTGGTGCCGCTGATGGGCTTTGAAAGTTCTCCCAAAGTTCATCAGAAGCCCAGAGATTCATCTATGGCAGAAGTGGGGACTACCCAGCCTGGAGACGGGCGAACTTCTTCTTGCCGACCTGGAGCACCTTGCCCTGCAGGTCGGCAGCGGTGTCGAAGCTCTGGTTCGGGTCGGTGAGCCGCTCACCGTCCAGGCGCACGGCGCCATTCTGGATCTGACGGCGGGCGTCGGAACTGCTGGGGCACAACCCCACCGCTGCCACCAGATAGAAGGCCTTGGCCGGGAACTGCACCTCGGTCAGGGAGACCTCGGGTACGGCCTCTGCGGCGGCCGCGCTGCCCTGCACCAGCTCCAGGGCAGCTTTCTGGGCGGCGTCGGCGGCGTCGGGGCCGTGGTACTGCCGCACCACGTCCAGGGCCAGGGTTTTCTGGCGATCGCGCGGATTCTCGGGCAGATCGACCAGCTCCAGGTTGGTGAGCAGTTCGACGTAGCTGGGCAGCAGGCTGTCGGGTACCTTCTCCAGCTTGGAGTACATGGTCAGGGCGTCTTCGTTGAGGCCGACGTAGTTGCCCAGGGACTTGGACATCTTCTGGACACCATCGGTGCCGACCAGAATCGGCATCAGCAGCCCGAACTGGGGCTCCTGGCCGAAGTGGCGCTGCAGGTCACGGCCGACGGCGATGTTGAACTTCTGGTCGGTGCCACCCAGCTCGACGTCCGAGCGCACGGCCACGGAGTCGTAGCCCTGCATCAGCGGGTAGAGGAACTCGTGCAGGTAGATGGGATTGCCGACGTTGTAGCGTTCGGCGAAGCCTTCCTTGGCCAGCATCTGACCGACGGTCATCGTCGCCAGCAGCTCCAGGGTGCGGGGCAGGTTCAGGTCCGCCAGCCACTCGGAGTTGTAGCGGATCTCCAGGCGGCCGGGGGTGTCGAAGTCGAGGATGGGGCGCAGCTGGTCGAGGTAGGTGGCGGCGTTGGCCTTCACGTCCGCCTCGGTCAGCTGTTTACGCACCTCGGATTTGCCGGTGGGGTCGCCGATGCGGGCGGTGAAGTCGCCGATGATCAGCACGGCGGTGTGACCGGCGTCCTGGAACTGGCGCAGCTTGCGGAAGAGGATGCTGTGGCCGAGGTGGATGTCGCTGCCGGTGGGGTCGATGCCCAGCTTGACGCGCAGGGGCCGATCCAGCTGGGCGATGCGGGCTTCCAGATTTTCCTGGGGGTTGGCCGATTGCGGCTGGCTGGGGAAGATTTCGTGGGTGCCGCGGTGCAGCCAGGCGATCGCTTCGGTCACAGTCTCGGGGGGAATGCTGGAGCCATTCTCCCACGGGCGACCGGAGCGGCTGCGGCTATTCCTCCAGCTGCCAGGGCTCGTCGAGGTTGCCCTCGTCGAGAATCCGCTTCGGCCTCAGGATCAGAATCACCCGCGCCAGCAGCTCTGCCCCCGGTTGCTGCGGGAACCAGCGTACCGCCAGGGCCCCGCCCTCCTCGACCACGAAGAAGCTGCTGTCGTCCCAGTCGCGGCGATCGCGATCGCAGACCACCACCACCGGTTCGTCGGCATCCTCGGGGGCTCCGGGCAACTGCTGAATCGGCAGCTCGAAGCCGACGGCACTTGAGGCCCGCCGCAGGGACTGCCAGCCGGGCAGCACCAGCCAGTTCCCGGCCGGTACGGTGGTCAGCTCGAAGGGGGAGTCGGCGTGGCGGCTGGCGATCGCCGGAACCGCCAGATCTGCCGCTGTCAGGGGATGCACCCCGGCATGGGGCACCAGTCGCGGCAGATCCTCCTCCTGCTCGGGGCGGTAGAAGGGCAGCAGGGGCTGGGGCTTCTGCGGCGGCGCAGCGGATTCGATCAGCAGTTTCTCGAGCAGACCGCGGGCGCCCTGACTGAAGGCGAACTGCAGACCACGGGCAATCAGACGGCTGCGATCGGCCAGATCGCTGCGCTCCTTGGCCTGCCGCCAGTTGTAGTAGGCGACGGCATCGCCGGGGTGCGGCTGGAACTCATCGGGGACGCGCTTCTCGAGTCCGAATTCCCTGTAGAGCTTGGCGATTTCGCGGATCTGATCGCAGTCGAGGTTGCGCTCAAGGGCGAACTGAGCGGTCTGCAGCCGCTGCGGCTGGTTGAGTCCCCGCAGTTCGTAGAGCACGTCGCTGCCGGTGCGCCCGAAGTGCTCGCGCACGTGGGAAGGGGCATCGAGCTTGAGGATCGACTCGTAGACCTGGGCAGCGACGGTGACCTGGGTCTGGTGGGTGGGCTCGAAGCCGGTTTCCTCGAACAGCTGGTTGGGGCTCAGGCCCCCGGACCGCTGCAGGCTCAGGCAGGCCTGGCCCCACTCCACCCAACTGCCCTCCTTGCGGCGCAGCTTCAGCACCAGGGCCTCGCGCTCCTCGTCGGAGAGGCGGGTCTGGTTGGGCAGGTAGGGATTGCTCATGGCGATCGCGCGGGGTCACAGGGCCAGTCTTCCATTCTGCCGCGATCGCTGACCGCTTCCAATGGCCGCAGCTGGTCTCGGTTGACCGGGGTGTCGGCACAGAGCCTGGCCAGGCGAAAACGGACAGGTCACAGCTGGGCGACCGGTCCGTTTCAGGGATTCCGACGACCGGGGTGCCTACACGATGGTCAGGCTGTTGAGGTCACCGGAGAAGCCGGTGATTTCGACGATGGCGTCTTTGGAGCTGTCGAAGCCAGCCAGGGAGTCATTGAGGGCAATGAAGTGGCGTTGTGCCGGACCGGAGCCGAAGGAGAAGGTGGCGGCGCCTTTGGCGAGGAAGGAAG
>CAYZUY010000153.1:1853-5671 GCA_964481495.1 uncultured bacterium | reverse complement strand
ACCCGCTCCGCCCGCCGCTGGGGGTCCCGCTGGCGCAGCAGGAACTGCCGGTCCAGGGCCAGCAGGCGCAGCTGCTTATGGATCTCCAGGGCAATACCGGCGGCCTCGCTGTCCTCGAGGGCGATCGCCAGGGCCCGCAGGGGCTCAAGGTCGCCTTCCCCCTCCGGCGCCAGGGCCTCCAGACAGTGGTGGGCCTGGGAAAGCAACGTTGCCTGATTGACAAGCTCCGACAACACCATCCTCCTGAAGAGATCCTTAAGGCTTCCGAGTCCTGTCTGTAATATTGAGGGAATCTGCTGCTCCAGGCCGTGTCGGCAGATCCGCGGGTGCATGCTGAAAGCACGCTACCCCACCCGCCGATGCGGTCAGAAGCCCTGGGTGACGCCCCCGCTCGCACGGACCCGACGCCATGACTGTCGCTGCCCCTGTCCGGCCTGACTGTACCTTCGATCTGGCCCTGCCGGCCTGGCTGAAGGCACATCTCGATCGCCTGCCCCCCGCCGCCTTCGAGCGCAGCGACGCCCTGCCGGAGACCCCGGCCCCCGGCGATGAACTGATCGGCCGCGCCTTCCTCTTTGCCCACCTGCTCCACGAGGGTCAGACCCGCGCCTCCGGCGAGCCCTACATCGCCCACCCGGTGGCCGTGGCGGCCCTGCTGCGCGATCTCGGCGGCAGCCCGGCGGTGGTGGCGGCCGGTTTCCTGCACGACGTGGTCGAGGACACTGACGTCACGCCCGATGCCCTGGAGGCCCGCTTCGGTCCGGAGGTGCGGCATCTGGTCGAGGGCGTCACCAAGCTCTCCAAGTTCAACTTCACCAGCAAGACCGAGCATCAGGCCGAGAACTTCCGGCGCATGTTCATGGCCATGGCCCAGGACATCCGGGTGATTCTGGTCAAGCTGGCGGACCGCCTGCACAACATGCGCACCCTCGAGCATCTGGCCGAGGTCAAGCAGCGGCGCATCTCCCGGGAGACCCGCGACATCTTCGCTCCCCTGGCCAACCGGCTTGGCATGGGCCGGGTGAAGTGGGAGCTCGAGGATCTCTGCTTCAAGTACCTCGAAGGCGAGGAGTACCGCAACATCCGCAACCTTGTCGCCGAGAAGCGCGACGAGCGCGAAGCCAGCCTGAACGAAGCGACGGAACTGCTGCGCCAGCGCCTAGAGCAGGCCGGCATTACGCCCATCGACATCAGCGGCCGCCCGAAGCACCTCTACTCCATCTACCGCAAGATGGTGACCCAGCAGAAGGAGTTCCGGGAGATCTACGACGTCGCTGCCCTGCGGATCATCGTCGACACCAACGAGGAATGCTACCGGGCCCTGGCGATCGTCCACGACGCCTTCCGGCCGATTCCGGGTCGCTTCAAGGACTACATCGGTCTACCCAAGCCCAACCGCTACCAGTCGCTGCACACCACGGTGATCCGCAGCAATGGCCGGCCGATGGAGGTGCAGATCCGCACCCTGGAGATGCACCGCATCGCCGAGTACGGGATTGCCGCCCACTGGAAGTACAAGGAAACCGGCGGCTCCCAAGCGACCCTCTCCACCGACGACGAGAAGTTCACCTGGCTGCGGCAGCTGCTCGAGTGGCAGCACGACCTCAAGGACGCCAAGGAGTACCTGGAAAACATCAAGGACAACCTCTTCGATGAGGATGTCTACGTCTTCACCCCCGGTGGTGATGTGGTTGCCCTCGGCCACGGGGCGACGCCGGTGGACTTCGCCTACCGCATCCACACCGAGGTGGGGAATCGCTGCAGCGGCGCCAAGGTGAACGGCCGCATCGTCCCCCTCGACACTGCCCTCAACAACGGCGACATCGTCGAGGTGCTGACCCAGAAGAGTGCCAAGCCCAGCCTTGACTGGCTCAACTTCGTGGTCACCTCCGGGGCCAAGAACCGCATCCGCCAGTGGTACAAGCGCAGCCACCACGACGAGAATCTGGCCCGGGGCCGGGACATGCTGGAGCGGGCCATGGGCAAGAAGGGCTTTGATGCCCTGCTGCGCTCGGAGCCGATGCAGCAGGTAGCCGAGCGCTGCAACTACGCCAACCCGGACGACCTGCTGGCGGCGATCGGCTACGGCGAGGTGACCACCAATCTGGTGGTGAACCGCATCCGCGAGGCCGTGCGATCGCAGCAGGAACTGCCGGTCGCCCGCACCCAGCCCACCACCGAGGAGACCCTGGCGGCCCTGCAGGCCAGTCAGGCCCGGCAGCAGGCCCACCAGGAGCGGCATCCCCGGCCGGTCAGCAAGTCGCCGATTCTCGGGATCGAGGGGCTGGTCTACCGGATGGCAGGCTGCTGCAACCCCCTGCCCGGCGAGCCGATCATCGGGGCGGTCTCCCTGGGCAACCACGGCATTGCCATCCACCGTCAGGGCTGCCACAACCTCGAAGTGATCGATGGCGATCGCCTGATTCCGGTGCACTGGAACGAGGGCGACAGTCAGTCGGTGCGCCCCCAGACCTACCCGGTGAACGTGCAGATCGAGGCCATGGACCGGGTCGGCCTGCTCAAAGACATCCTCACCCGCCTGACGGACCACAACATCAATGTCTGCAACGCCCAGGTGAAGACTGCCTCCAACCGTCCGGCGGTGATCGACCTCTGCGTTGAACTCACCGGGGCCGATCAGCTCGAGCGCGTCTTTGCCCAGATTCGCCAGCTCAGCGATGTCCTCAACATCCGTCGCCTCAGCAGCGGCGAGGAATAGCCACGGCACAATGGGGTAGCCGCTTCCCATTGATCGATGCCGTCGGTGAATCCGCTCCTGGCCCTGGACTACCGGTCCCCCTATGCCGAACTGGGGGAGGAATTTGCTGACCCGGTGCTGGCGGCGGAGTTTCCCCAGACGCGGCTGCGCTTCCGCAACGATGCCGTACTGGCGGAACTGGGGCTCGATCCGGCCACGGTGACGGACGAGCACGTCGTCGAGGCCTTCGGGCGCTTCCAGGGGCGGGGACCGTTCCTGGCGATGCGCTACCACGGCTACCAGTTCGGGACCTATAACCCGGAGCTGGGGGATGGGCGCGGGTTCCTCTACGGT
Organism: uncultured bacterium; assembly: GCA_964481495.1. GTDB lineage: Bacteria > Cyanobacteriota > Cyanobacteriia > Synechococcales > Synechococcaceae > CAWUMD01. The sequence continues at coordinate 2,619 of CAYZUY010000153.1, read as the reverse complement.
CAGCTGCGCGATCGCTGCGGCGAATGGCGCGACTTCGGCACCAAGGGTTCCGGTCAGACGCCCTGGTCCCGCAGCGGCGATGGACGCCTCACCCTCAAGGGGGGCGTGCGCGAGGTGCTGGCCTCGGAGACCCTGCAGCGGTTGGGGGTGACCACCTGCCGCATCCTCAGCCTGGTGGAGACCGGGGAAGACCTCTGGCGCGGCGATGAGCCTTCGCCGACCCGCTCCTCGGTGATGGTGCGCTACAACCGCACCCACGTCCGCTTCGGCAGCTTCGAGCGGCTGCACTTCTTCGGACGCAAGGACCTGATCGCCCGCCTGCTCGACCATGTGATCGACTGCTACTACCCCCATCTGCGGGGTGATGCCGATGCCGGGGCCCGTTTCTACGCCGAGCTGGTGGAGCGCACTGCCGAGCTGGCGGCCCAGTGGATGGCGGCGGGCTTCTGTCATGCGGTCCTCAACACCGACAACATGTCCGTCTGCGGTGAGAGTTTCGACTACGGGCCCTGGGCGTTCCTCGACCGCTTCCAGCCCCAGTTCACGGCGGCCTACTTCGACCACAGCGGCCGCTACCGCTACGAGAACCAGCCGGGCATCTGCCGTCTCAACCTGGAACTGCTCCAGGAGCCCCTGGGCCGGGTGATTCCGGGGTCGGATCTGGAGGTGGGGCTGGCGGGCTTCAGCGATCGCTACCAGCGCACCTGGAAGACCCTGATGCTGCGCCGTCTGGCTGTAATGTTTTTCGGCTATCTCGTCGCCACCG
>CAYZUY010000153.1:336-1817 GCA_964481495.1 uncultured bacterium | reverse complement strand
TCTGCCAACGGTGGCGGGATCAGTTCCACCGCTGTCTGGGGCTGGTGAGCGAGGCCGAGCGGCAGGCGATCGCCACGCGGCTGGTCGGGGCTAACCCCCGCATCGTGCCGACCCGACCGGTAGTCGAGTCGGTCTGGGAGCCGATCACCGTGGCGGACGACTGGGAACCCCTGGCCGCCCTGCTGGCCCAGATTGCGGAGTAGCACCATGACCCGTGCCGACACGATTGTGGCGATCGCCACGGCGGTGGTGCCCCAGCAGGGCAGTGTCGGCATCGTCCGGCTCTCGGGGCCGGAGGCAGCCGCCATCGGTCAGCGCCTGTTCCGGGTGGCGGGGCAGCAGCCCTGGGAAAGCCACCGGGCCCTCTATGGCTGGGTGGTTGACCCTGAAAGCGGTGCCCGCATCGACGAGGGGCTGCTGCTGCCGATGCTGGCGCCCCGCTCCTACACCCGTGAGGACGTGGTCGAGTTCCACTGCCACGGCGGTCTGATGCTGGTGCAGCAGGTGCAGCAGCTCTGCATCCGGGCCGGGGCGCGGCTGGCGGACCCTGGCGAGTTCACCCTGCGGGCCTTCCTGAACGGGCGGCTGGATCTGTCCCAGGCGGAAAGCGTGGCGGATCTGGTGGCGGCCCAGTCGCCCCAGGCGGCGATCGCCGCCCTCGGTGGCCTGCAGGGCAAACTGGGCCGACCGATGGCCGATCTGCGCCGCCGCTGCCTCGATCTGCTGGCGGAGGTCGAGGCCCGCATCGACTTCGAGGACGATCTGCCCCCCCTGGACCTGCCGCCCTTGGTGGCGGACCTGATGGCGGTGCAGGATCAGTTGCGTCAGGTGCTGGCGGACCGCGAGCGGGGCGAACTGCTGCGCACCGGTCTGAAGGTGGCGATCGTCGGGCGGCCCAACGTCGGCAAGTCCAGCCTGCTCAATGCCTGGAGCCGCAGCGACCGGGCCATCGTCACCGATCTGCCGGGCACCACCCGGGATGTGGTCGAGTCGCAGCTGGTGGTGGGCGGCATTCCGGTGCAGGTGCTCGATACCGCCGGAATCCGCGAGACCGAGGACCAGGTGGAGCGCATCGGCGTCGAGCGATCGCGGCAGGCGGCACGGGCGGCGGATCTGGTGCTGTTCGTGGTCGACGCCAGCCAGGGCTGGACCGAGGGAGAGACCGAGATCCGTGAGGCCGTGGGCGATCGCCCCTGCCTGCTGGTGCTCAACAAATGCGACCTGCTCAGCGGGGCAGAGCCCGAGCTGCCGGATGGCTTCCTGGGGCTGGTGCGCACAGCGGTGGCCCGCAACGAGGGCATCCGTGGGCTGGAGACGGCGCTGCTGGCGGCCGTCGGCGCCGGAGACCTGAGCGCCCGCAACCTCGACTGGGCCCTCAACCAGCGTCAGGCCGCCGCCCTGGAGCAAGCCTGCGACAGCCTGGAGCGAGTACTGGAGACGATTGAGCAGCAGTTGCCCCTCGACTTCTGGAGTATCGCCCT
>CAYZUY010000153.1:0-326 GCA_964481495.1 uncultured bacterium | reverse complement strand
GGGGCGATCCAGGCCCTGGGGGAAATCACCGGCGAGAGCGTCACCGAATCGATGCTCGACCGGATCTTCAGCCGCTTCTGCATCGGCAAGTAATCGCTTGCTCGGGAAGTGTTGCAGCAGCGGTTACAAACGCACGAATTCTTTACATTTGTGCAGGGTTCACTCTCGCCAGAGCAGCTAACATTTGCTTAACTTCGAATCCGGCTCGACACGAGCGGCACCCGATTCGAGGTTTCCAAGACAGGAAATCCCCACAATGTTTGACGCTTTCACCAAGGTGGTTGCCCAGGCCGACGCCCGCGGCGAATTCCTCGGCGATGCCCAGC
>CAYZUY010000152.1:3911-5680 GCA_964481495.1 uncultured bacterium | reverse complement strand
CGGTCGATGCAGTTCCAGAGCCCGACCATCTTCGGGTTGCAGGCCCCGATGGTGCAGAAATGCCCCCCCTGGCCGAGGGGGACAATGCCGTACTGCTGGCAGAGCTCCAGGGGTAGGTACTGGTCGCAGAACTGGCGCAGGGCGGCCGCATCCATGCGGCGCAGACGTTCACCCATGAACCGCTGCTGGGCCGCGTTGAGCACGCTCGGGGAGCCGGAACCGCTGCCGCCGGATTGCATGGGACTGTTTCCGTGGCCTGCCTCACTGTCAGACTAAGGGCGCTGTCTGCCGGTTCGGCGACTTGTACCGATCAGCTTCCGATCCGACTTCGCTGGCAATGTTGGGCAACCTCTGGCTTTTCGGCCGGGGCTCCTTAAAATGCTCCCAGTCCGGCGGTCGCAGGCTACGGCCGGATATCGGGTAAGGGTCCTTGGTCGGTCTTTTTCCCCGTCTCCGGGACAGACGCAGCTGGCAGCCCTGTGCTCTGGAAATCGGACGGGAGTTCGCCAATATTCTGCTGCTGCCCCCCAGCCGCAGCCCCCAGGCGGCGGGGATTCTGCGATCGCTGGCCCTGCCGGGCCTCGATCTGCTGCGCGGCAGTGATGGCGATCGCCAGGTGCTGGCCCAGGAGCTGAGTGACGCCATCCGGCTGCTGGACCTGCCGGGGGCACCGCTGCGCCTGTGTCTGCCGGGGGAGGCGGTGATTCTGCGGGTGCTGGATGTGCCCCGGGACCTGAGCGAGGAGGAACTGCAGGAGCAGGTGCTCGAGCAGGACGCAGAACTCTATCTGCCCTTCAGCCGTCGGGATGCCGACCTCGATTACTTTCCCCTGGGTCCGTCGGGGGAGGATCAGCGTCAGGTGCTGCTGGTGGGCACCCGCAAGGTGGATACCGATCGCTGCCTGGAACTGGCCCGGCTGCTGGGGTGTCCGCTGCAGTCCCTGGAGCCCCGCTGTCTGGCCTCGGCGCGGGCACTGCGACCGCTGCTGCGCAGTCCGGCCCTGGCGGGCGGGGCGGCGATTCTCTTCCTCGGGACCCAGAGCAGCGAACTGACGGTGTTCCGGGAGGGGGTGCCCCTGTTTGAGCGGGTGCTGGACCAGCTGGGGGTACGGACGCTGCTCAAGGCGGCGTTTCCCCAGGTGCCGCAGCTGCCCTGGGCGAGCATCCTGCAGAACGAGCTGATGCTGAAGGCGGAAGTGCCGCAGATGGAGGCACCGCTGCAGCAGCTGCTGCGGGAACTGCGGCAGTCCCTGGAGGCGGTGGCCGATGAGGTGCCGCAGTTGCGGGTGGGGACGCTGTTTCTCTGCGGGCCGGGAGCGGCCCTGGCGGAACTGGCCAGCTACCTGACGGCCCGTCTCGGGCTGGCCTGCGAATGCCCGGACCCCTGGCTGCTCAACAGTCTGGAGGTGCCCCAGGACCGGACCCGCCGTCCCCTCACTCCGGCGCAGCTGCTGACGGTGGTGGGCATGGCCCTGAAGGAGGACTGAGGGCGGTGTATCTGGTCGAAGTCGACTTCCTGCGCGATCGCCGTCCCCGCACCCGTAAGGAGCGGCCCCGCTTCCAGTGGCGTACCTGGTTCGGTCCGGGCCGCTACGCCGGGCTGCTGCCCATGCTGTCGGATCCGGACCTGCGACAGGGCGCCATTCTGGTCGGTATTGGTCTGGCGGGCATCCTCGGCCTCGGGCTCAGTGGTCTGGGGCTGTCACTGCTGCAGATGCAGCAGCAGTCGGTGCTGGCGAAGCTGCGACCCTCGGCCGGTCAGGCCCGTAC
>CAYZUY010000152.1:0-3901 GCA_964481495.1 uncultured bacterium | reverse complement strand
CAGACCCGGCGGGCCGAGGCCGAGACGGTTGCCCTCAACCGGGTGTTCACCCTGACGGCCAGCTGGAATGAGCTGCTGGCGGATCTGGCGCGTCGCACACCGGAGAAGGTGCAGCTGCTCAAGGTCGAGGAACAGCGCGGCTCGCTGAGCATTTCAGGGCGGGCCAGCGAGTATCCCGAGGTGGTGACGTTTCTGCAGAATCTGCGCCAGGCTCCCTTTCTCGACCCCCAGGCCCGTCTGGTGATTGACCGGGCCGAATCCGTCAGCGAGGACTATGCTGTGCCGGGTGCCCCTGCGGATACCCCGCCGGGTAAGGCCTTCTACGTGGACTTCAGCCTGCGGGGCCGCCTGCGCAATCCCGCCCCGACGTCTCCCAGCAACTGACCATGTATCTGCCGGACTCCGGCCCGGGGCGGGCTGCACTTTCCAAGGAACTGAGGCGGCTGGCTCCCCAGTGGGGGTTCCTGTTGCTGGTGCTGCTGATCTGGTTCGGAGTGCTGCCGCTATGGCGCTGGAATCAGCAGCAGTGGCGATCGCTGCAGAGCCTGCGGCAGGAAAATGCGGACCTTGAGCAGTTGCGGTTGCGGGCCGTGCCGCTGCAGCTGGCCTCCCTGCGGGCCCAGGAGCAGTTGCGGCAGACTGCCGTGCGCTTTGCACCCCCGAATATCCTCGATCGGGTGCTGCTGGATCTGGTGACCACAGCCCGGACCCTACCCAATCTGAACCTGCGCCGCTACAACTATCGTGCCAACGGTACGGTGTTGGTCGAGGATGACCGCTACGGTGCGGCTCTCAAGGGTCGTCTGCTGCAGAACACCATCGAACTGGAACTGGAGGGGGATTTCGCGTCCACGCTCACCTACCTGGCCAGCCTGGAACAGCGGATTCCCCGGCTGGTGCTGAGTGGGTTCAGCACAGAACTGGACAAGTCGGCCCCCACGCCCGGACGGATCATCACCCGCATGAATGTGACGGCGATCAGCCTGATCTCACCTACCCAGGCCGACACCTACCGCCGTCAGGCTGAGACCGACAAATAGCTCTGAATCCTCAACCCTCCTGCGATGGCTGCCCCATGCCGAAGTCCCTGGCACTGCTGATTCCTCTGGCCCTGGTGCCTCTGCCGGTCCTGGCCCAGGCAGTCTGGCCGGGAGCTGTCCCTCCGGCGCCAAGCCCGGGGGGGATTCCCTATCGGGCTCCGGTGCCGCCGACCAGTCCCCTGCAACCCTTGCCTGTGACAGCACCCGGCGAGGTACCACCCCTGATTAACCGGGCGATTGCCCCCCCGGTCGGAGACCTCTCGGTTGCCGCCAACCGGGTGCCCTCGACCAATGTCACCCTCCCAAGTGGCAGCCAGCGGATTCAGGGATTCCAGTCGTTCCGGCGCAAGGCCAGTTCGGCGCTGACTCTGCTGATGGCGGGACGGGGGCTGAACATCGTCTTTCAGAACGAAGGGGATGGAACGGCTCCGGCCGGAGCCAATTACGATCCGCTGATTACGGTCAACCTCGGGGGCACTACCCTGAACGAAGCCTTCAACAGCATCCTGCGGGCGGCAGGGCTCAAGGCGGTTCGTAACGGCAACACAATCATCGTCGGTCGCTTCCTGAGTGGTGATGCGGTCGGGCTGGCCTCCCGCACCGTGCGCTTGAATCAGGCTAAGGCGGAAGTGGCCGCTACGTTTCTGAATCTGCAGGGAGCTTCCGTCTCGACCATTACGGTCCCGAAGCAGTACCTCCCGGCGGGTGGAACACCAGCGGTGAGCAGTGCGACGCCCGCATCAACGCCAGGCTCGGCTGCAACGGTGGTCTCCAACACCAACAACACGGTGCCCTACGTGGTGCAGGAAGCGGGACCCGTGATCACCAACCTCACGCCTCCCAGTGATCCCGGCAGTTACTATCCCCTGCGCGGGCTGACGGCGACTGCGGACCCACGGTTGAATCAGATCACCGTGGTCGGTCCCCTGGAACTGGTCAATCTGGCGCTGAGCTATCTGCAGCAACTGGATCTGCGCAAACGCCAGGTACAGATCAATGTCAAGGTGGTCGATCTCAATCTTGATGATCTGAACGCGATGAACTCAAGCTTCTCGTTCCGGGTCGGTGACACCTTCGTCACGAATACCAACGGGGTTCTGGGAGTAACGACTGGGGGGGCAGTGCCGACTCTCACTAATCCACTCACGAATCTGAACTCCCTGGGTAATTCAGCTGCTCCTGCGGTACCTTCCGGCACTATCTCGGACCCGGTCATTGCCATCACTCCGCCAAGTCCCTATCCCCAGGGAGCAACAGGCGTATTGCCCAATCCGGCCTATCCAGCGGCCCCGTTTCTGCTCCAACCAAACTTTCTCGGTGCTTTGCAGGCAGCGGTCACCAACCGCAATGCCAAGGTGCTGACGGACCCGACGCTGGTGATTCAGGAAGGCGAGAACTCCAGCGTCCGGATTACAGAAAAGATAGTCAGCTTTCTCAATTGCCAGACGACCGGTTCAACCGGAAACACCGCCATCGCCACCGTGACTCCGGTCCTGGAGGATGTGGGACTGAAGTTGGGAGTTCAGGTCGACAAGATTGACGACAATGGATTTGTCACGGTTCAGGTCACACCGGATCTCTCAGCTCCGGTCCGTCAACAGGCTCTGGGCGCCTGTGTGGCAGGTGGAGCCCGCCAGATTGTGACCCTGACTCAGAACCGGGTCACCAACTCCGGTCGGGTGCGTTTGCGGGATGGTCAGACCCTGGTGCTGTCCGGGGTGATTCAGGACTTCCAGCGTACCCAGACGGTCAAGTTTCCCCTGCTGGGGGATCTGCCGGTCTTCGGAGCGCTGTTCCGATCGACGGAGGACACCCGGCAACGTCGGGAAATCGTCGTGGTGCTGACGCCCCGGATCATTGATGACACGGATCTGGCCCGTTTCGGCTACCGCAGCGATCGGTCCGGGGTGAACTGAGGCTCCGCAGAGCAGTCAGGCGCTGTAGACGTCCTCGCCCAGGCCGCCGCGACCACCCTGCTCAGCCTGGACCTTGGCCTTCGCCTTGGCGGCACTCTTGCGTAGGGCCTGGAGACGGTTCTCGTAGAAGGAGCGCTGCTTCTTCTTGGGGGTCATCTCGATCAGCTGCTTGAGGGCGCTGCCGAGGCTCTTGTAGGCGTTGGGCAGGGTGTAGCCGAAGCGGGTGGCCAGGGCGATCGCCCGCTCATCCGCCGCCACGGCCTCCATCAGCCTCTTCTCGCTGTTGTTCTTCAGGTAGAGGCGATAGCCCGCGAAGCCCGACAGCCCTAGGGCCAGCAGCAGCAGCAGGCCATCGCGCACCCACAGCTCACCGACCGCACCACCCAGGCCAATGGCCAGAGCGGCCATTTCCCAGCCGTCCCGGGGGATGGCGTCATTCTGGATGCGACCCACCTCATGCCAGAGCAACAGATTGCGCTGGTCGATCGCCAGCTGCTCCCAGCGGGCCAGATCCACCTGAATCTCCACTTCGTCGCGGCCGATTTCCTCGCAGGTGATCAGCGGCGGATCCACGGCGGCACTGGCCTCTACGAACACCCAGCTCTGGAGTTCCGGAGGCAGCAGACCCTTCAACCGCTGCAGTTCACTCATATCTGTTCGACTGTTCATCGCCACGGCATACGTCATCACAGCGTAACCGACCGTCCATTACCTCAGGCTGATCCTGGCCAATCGCTGCGCCCGAAACGGTTCAGGCTGAACAGCGGTCGGCTCGGCAAAGCCCAGTACCGACGGAGGCTGCGGCTCGGATGGCACAATAGATCGGATTTAGCTGTGACCGCCCCATGCCCCGTCGCCAAGACCTTCGCAAGATCCTGCTGCTGGGTTCCGGCCCGATCGTGATCGGCCAGGCCTGCGAGTTCGACTACTCCGGCACCCAGGCCT
>CAYZUY010000151.1:0-5706 GCA_964481495.1 uncultured bacterium | reverse complement strand
GACGCCTAGGATGGCTCTACTCGCCACCCCCTGTTGGAGTCAGCCATGACCGGAGCCGCCATCCCGACGACGACCGTCAGCAGCCGCAATCAGCTGCGCAGCTTCTTCACCTGGGTCTTCGCCCTGTCGGTGCTCTCTCTGATCGTCGGCTTCCCGCTGGTAATCCTCGGCGTCACCATCGCCACCCTGGCCATCGTGGTCCTGCACGCCATCCTGCCGGTGAGTTCCGTGCTGGTGGTCAGCGGCGGCATCCTCGGCGCTCTGGTGGCTGGCATCTTCGGCACCGCCGCCCTGCTCACCGCCCGGGGGGTACATCCCCAGGACGTCAGCTGGCTGACCTGGCTCAACGGCAACACCGAAATCAAGGTGGACCGTAACTACGCCGCCTGCCCGCTTACCTGCGACATGAAATAAATCCCGAGTCACCCAGACGTTCTGCGGCGGGCACCGAAGGTTCGGTGCCCGCCGCGTTCGTGAGTAGGATGATTACGACTCTGGCGCGCTCCCTGCATGACTGACGCTCCCTTCCGCATCTGCATCACCCTCGGCACCCGGCCCGAGGCGATCAAGATGGCTCCGGTGATTGAGGCCTTCCGGCGATCGCCCCGCTTCGAGACCCAGGTGGTGCTCACCGGTCAGCACCGGGAGATGGTCGCCCAGGTGATGCAGCTGTTCGGGCTCCAGGCCGACCGGGATCTGGACATCATGCAGCAGCGCCAGACCCTGACCGACATCACCTGCCGAAGCCTCGAGGGGCTCGAAGGTCTGTTCCGGGACTTCCAGCCCCAGCTGGTGCTCGTCCAGGGCGACACCACCACCGCCTTTGCTGCGGCCCTGGCCGCCTTCTACCAGCAGATTCCGGTCGGGCACGTTGAGGCGGGGCTGCGCACCGACAACATCTACAACCCCTTCCCCGAAGAAGCCAACCGGCGGCTGATCTCCCAGATCAGTCAGCTGCACTTCGCCCCCACCGATCTGTCGGTGGAGAACCTGCGGGCCTCCGGCGTGCTCGGCGGCGTGCACCGCACCGGCAACACGGTGATTGACGCTCTGCTGACCATGGCTGCCCGCCAGCCCGCCTGCGAGGTGCCGGGGCTCGACTGGAGCCGCTACCGCACCATCCTGGCCACCGTGCACCGGCGCGAGAACTGGGGCGAGCCGCTGCAGGACATCGCCACTGGCTTCCTGAAGGTGCTCGACGCCTTCCCGGATACGGCCCTGCTGCTGCCCCTGCACCGCAATCCGACGGTGCGCGAACCGCTGCAGGCCCGCCTCGGGGATCACCCCCGCGTCTTCCTGACCGAACCCCTCGACTACAGCGATCTGGTGGGGGCTATTCAGCGCTGCCACCTGCTGCTCACCGACAGCGGCGGTCTGCAGGAGGAGGCGCCCAGCCTGGGTAAACCGGTACTGGTGCTGCGGGAGACCACGGAGCGGCCCGAGGCCGTCACCGCCGGGACCGCCAAGCTAGTGGGCACCGATCCCGAGTCGATCTACCGCGAGGCGGCCACCCTGCTCTCGGACGCAGCCGCCTACGCTGCCATGGCCAACGCCATCAATCCCTTCGGCGATGGCCGAGCAGCGGAGCGGATCGTGGCGATCGCCGACGCCTACCTGTGCGGGCGCTGAGGCCCACGCCCTAGCGCCGCTGCTTCTCCCAGTCGCTACCCTTGGGCAGGTCGATGAACACCCGCTGACCGGTCCCGAGGCCGCTCAGCACTTGGGTACGGTTACCGAGGCTGACGCCCAGGGTGACGGGCCGGAACTGGGGCTGGCCCTTGGCATCGGGTAGCAGAACACCGGGCTTGCCTTCGCGGGTGACGATGGCCACGGTCGGCACCGTCAGGGCGCCGGGCAGGCGCTGGCCCTGGAACACCAGATCCACATTCATGCCGGACTTGAGGGTGGCCAGACCGTCCAGCAGACGCAGCCGTACCTGGAAGGAGGTGACGTTCTGCTCCTTGACGGCTTCCGGTGCGATGCGCACCACCCGGGCCTGGAAGCGGCGGTCCGGGTAGGCATCCGCCTGCACCAGCGCCGCCTGACCGATGCGAATGCGACCGATATCCACCTCAGGCACATTCGCCAGCACCTCGAGGCCCTGGGCGATCGCCACAATCGAGGTCGAGGTGGCACTGCTGGTGGTCGAGGCCGTGGTGGTGGGGGTCACGAAGGCGCCGGGGTCGGCGAACCGCTGGGTGATTATCCCCGAGAAGGGCGCCCGGATTTCGGTATCGCCCAACTGCACCCGGGCCGTCCGCAGTCGGCTCTGGGCCTCGTTCACCCGGGCCCGGGCACTGTCGAGGGCCGCTTCCGCCTGGTTAGCCTCGGTCTGGGCCAGGTCGAGATCCTGACGGGACACCGCTCCCTGTCCCTGCAGCAACTGCTGGCGGGTCAGCTTCTGACGGGCCAGGGACAGGCGGGCCAGCGCATCCTGCACCCCTTCCTGGGCCTGACGGACCAGGGCTTCCTCATCGGCGGTGTCGATCTCCCGGGCATCCATGCGAGCCAGCACCTGACCCCGCTGCACGCGATCGCCCTGCTCGACCAGCACCTCCCGCAGACGCCCCGCCACCTTGGGGCTAAGGTTGACGGTCCGCTGAGGCACAATCCGTCCGCTGGCGCTGATTTCCACCTGCAGGGTTTCGCGCTGCACCGGCACCGTCAGGCTGTCGAGCTTCTGGGTCTGAAGCTGGGTCTGTCGCGATCGCCAGAACCAGCTGCCGCCGCCCGCTAGGGCTGCGCCGATGAGCAGTGCCGGGATCCAGACTCGCGGCGATCGCAGATCCATGGCCAAACGGTACTTCATCAGCTTGGGCAACCGTGACGGAAAACTGAGAAAATCTTAACGACCCGGTCATGGCCGCTGTGGCCCCCGGTCGGCGCCCAGCGCCCGGATTCCCTTCTTCGCGGACAGTTCCTCCCATGCTCAGAGCCGGTATCGTCGGTCTGCCCAACGTCGGCAAATCGACGCTCTTCAATGCCCTGGTGGAAAACGCCAAGGCCCAGGCCGCCAACTTCCCCTTCTGCACCATCGAACCGAACGTCGGGGTCGTGGCCGTACCGGATGCCCGGCTGGATGAACTGGCCCGCATTCACGAGTCGAAGCAGATCGTCCCCACCCGGATCGAGTTCGTCGATATCGCCGGTCTGGTGAAGGGCGCCAGCCAGGGTGAGGGTCTGGGCAACCAGTTCCTGGCCAACATCCGTCAGGTGGACGCCATCGTCCAGGTGGTGCGCTGCTTCGAGAACGACGACATCATCCACGTCTCGGGCGGCATCGGCCCGGTGCGCGACATCGAAACCATCAACCTGGAGCTGTCCCTGTCGGACCTCGCCCAGGTGGAGCGGCGGATCGAGCGCATCCGCAAGCAGGCCCGCACCAGCAAGGATGCAGCGGCCGAACTGGTGGTGCTCGAGAAGGTCGCCGCTGAACTGAACGAAGGCAAATCCGCCCGGCAGGTGGCCCTGACCGAGGAGGAGGAGGAGGTATTCGTCAAGCCTCTGGAGCTGCTCACCCGCAAACCGATCATCTACGCCGCCAACGTCAGCGAGGATGAGCTGGCCACAGGCAACGAGTTCGTGGAGCAGGTGCGCAGCGTCGCTGCCCAGGAGAACGCCCAGGTGGTGGTGATCTCGGCCCAGGTGGAAGCGGAACTGGTGGAGCTGCCCCCCGAGGATCGGGCAGACTTCCTGGCCGGTCTGGGGGTCGAGGAAGGCGGTCTGCAGTCGCTGATCCGCGCCACCTACACCCTGCTGGGCCTGCGCACCTACTTCACCGCCGGTCCCCAGGAGGCCCGCGCCTGGACGATTGTCGCCGGTATGACGGCGCCCCAGGCCGCCGGGGTGATCCACACCGACTTCGAACGGGGCTTCATCCGTGCCGAGACTGTCGGCTACGAGGATCTGCTGGCGGCGGGCTCCCCAGGCGCCGCCAAGGAAGCGGGCAAGGTGCGCAGTGAAGGCAAGGAGTACATCGTCCAGGAAGGCGATGTGATGCTGTTCCGCTTCAACGTCTGACCCCGGTCGCCACGAGGCCCTGAAGCAGCCCCACGATCAGGGCCACCGCCAGCAGCAGGGCGATCGCCAGCCCCTGCAACCCCGGCGTTCCCAGCTCCAGGGCCCAGCCCCCCAGGGGTGGCCCCAGCAGGTAGCCGAGTCCCCAGCACTGGGAGTTGAGCGCCAGGTAGGTGGCTCGACGCTCGGGCGGGGCGATCGCCGCCACGTAGGCAGAACTGCCCGGCAGGTAGAGCACCGTCGCCAGGGCCCAGATCAGCATCGGCACCAGGGCCAGCCGCCCGGGCAGCAGCGCCAGCGCTCCCAGGCCAAACCCCCAGAGCAGGGCCGCCCCCTGCAGACCCCGTCCCAGCCCCCAGCGGTTGAGCCACGCCGCCGCCGGGGGCTGCAGCAGCACCGTCAGCACCAGCGAAGCCACGAAATCGGTGCTGATCTCCAACATCGGCCGGTCGCTGAACCGTCGCCAGTAGAGCGGCAGCACTGTCTGCTGCAGGGCGAGGAACATCGTCAGCAGCACATTCGCCGGCATGAATAGCCACAGCCGCCGATCCGAGCGCAGGCAGTCGCGCACCGAAACCGGCGGGCCCGACGCCGACCGCAGCGAGTGGAACAGCTCGGGCCGGGGCAGACCGCGCCGCAGCAGCAGCCCCAGCCCCAGAAAGGACAACGCATCGATCCAGAACAGCGGCCGGTAGGCGCCCCGATCCGCCAGCACCCCCGCCAGGGCAATGCCGATCCCCAGACCGAGATTGTCCGCAAAGCGGTTGAGGGCAAAGGCGTCGGAGCGTTCCCCGGGCTGGGTGAGGTCGGCGATCAGCGTCTCCGCCGCCGGCCAGTAGAGGCCGATGGCGAACCCCAGCAGCAGGTTGGCCGTCAGGAACCCGGCAAAGTCGCGGGCCAGGGCCAGCAGCGCCGTGGCGATCGCCGCCAGGGCCACGGCCCGCAGAATAGTCCAGCGCCGCCCCCGCCGGGCCTGATCGCTCCAGCGGGCACTGAACCAGCGGGCCGGCACTCCCGCCAGGGAACCCAGCCCCAGGCCCAGACCGACCTCCAGGGGCGACAGCCCGACCTCCTGGGCGAAGAACACCGGCGCAGCGATGAAGGTGCAGCCGCTGCCGAGCTGGGAGAGGAATCGGCCCAGGGCCAGCAGCCCCACAGGGCCGAACAGCCAGGGCGCCGGCTTGGGAATTCGCATTCGGGTTCTTGTCAGTCTTCCGCCGCTGCTGCCATGATCCCAGACAGCAGGACCACCACCATGACCGCTCGACGTCACAGATTGGGGCTGGCCCTGGTGCTGGGGAGCGCGATCCCGTCGATCGCCGCTGCCGGCGCCCGGCCCGCCGACCCGAGCGGGCTGCGCCTGGGGGATATCCAGGCGGTCATTGCTGTCGACCAGTTGCAGCGCTACAGCCGCACGGGGCGGGCCAGCGGCGACCTGAGCGCCTACCTGAACCTGCTGCCCCCTGCCAGCCAGGAGGCCATCCGCAGCGGGCTGACCCAGACCATCAACGTCGATACCGGTCTGCTGCAGCAACTGCTGCGCACCCCCCTGGCCGGGGAACTGCTGCTGCGCCTCGGCAGCATCCTGCGCACTGCCGACGGCAGCAACGGCGCCACCGCCCTGCGCCAGACCCTGACCACCCTACTGGAGCAGCAGGACTCCCTGACGCCCCTGACCCTGATCGAGCG
>CAYZUY010000150.1:4358-5711 GCA_964481495.1 uncultured bacterium | reverse complement strand
CAGGACGCACTGGATACCGCGATTCTGGAGCTGCTTCAGGTTGATCCTGACCAGGTGCCGACCATCCGGGCAGCCCGACGCCTCGGCTATGCAACCCACACAACTGTTGACTTCCCGCTGTATACGCCGGAGCATCTGCAGGTCAGCGACTGGCAATTGCCCAGCCGCATGATGGCAATCGATTTCGGGGCTCCCCGCGTCATTCGCTCCACCTTCAAGCATCTCTACATCCGCTTCATCAAGGAACCCCTGCGAGCCTATAGCCGTCGCTCGGCATGAAGGTCAGTGTCCGTGTCAAACCAAACTGCCGCCAGCCCGGGATTGAAGCGGCAGAGGACGGCAGCCTGACCGTGCGTCTGAAATCACCGCCTGTGGATGGAAAGGCCAATCAGGAACTGGTCGAGGTGCTGGCAAAGTGGTTTTCGGTACCCAAACGCTGCGTGGTGTTGCGGCATGGGCAAAGCTCCCGTTTGAAGGTCGTGGAAATTCTCAGCGACGACTGAAGCTGAGCTGAGGTGCTTTGCCGGATTGACTGCGCCGCAGCCGGAATGCGATCGCCACTGAACCCGAAATGCTGTCATGCAATCTGCATACAGGTCTGCCCTTCCTGGGCATTGCAGAAGGCCTCTGCTGCGATCGCTTGCCATATCCCCACTCATTTGCTGGATCGGGACTGGGAACGCACCCTCAGAGTCTCATAAATTGTCTTGCATGAGATTGACTAGCAGTGTGGGTCCAGGCGGGAGCAACCCGGTGACTCTGGCGAAGTGGCCATATGCACTTCTGTGGTTTACACAGATAATCCTTGTGCCTATTGACGTTAATTAAAAGGAATTCTTGGATTCCACTTAGTCCAGAGAAAAAGCATTTGGACTAAGTCTTAGGCAGGTTCAACGGGGACTCATGCCCCTCCCCGCAGAGTAACTCCCAGGTCGGGAGACGTCAAATCACTCTCCTCAGATGAGACAATTTTCTCGATCGCTGCCCCAGTTTCAGCGCGCTGGAGACTGGGCGATCGCCACCCGGGCAGCGTCAGCAGAAAGCCCTGGGTCCGGTATACAGATCCAGGGCTTCCGGTGAATCGGTTTGATGCGGGTTTCAGCTGGCCTGTGCAGCCTGCAGTTCGTCCAGGCGGGCCAGCACCTCACGGCTGTGAATCACCGGTCTGACCGCCACAAACCGTTCCCGGAGGATGCCCTCCGGGTCAATCAGGAAGGTGTGACGCAGGCTGTAGGGGGCCAGCCAGGAGCCGTAGGCCTTGCTGATCCGTCCATCGGTGTCCGACAGCAGCGGGTACTCGAGCCCCTCATTGATGCGGAATTCGGCATGGGCCTCCGGGGCATCGGCGCTGAC
>CAYZUY010000150.1:0-4348 GCA_964481495.1 uncultured bacterium | reverse complement strand
CACGGCGCGGCGCACCTCGTCGTAGCTGGTCGTGTCGGCGCTGACACCGACCACAACAGCATTCCGCTGCCTGTACTCGGCCAGATCCTGCTGAAAGCGCTGGGCTTCCAGGGTGCAGCCGGGAGTTCCATCCTTGGGATAGAAATACAGCACCACCCACTGCCCGCGCAGATCTGTCAGGGAGACGCGATTGCGTGAACCGTCCTGGGGCAGCGAGAAGTCCGGAGCCGGTTGCTCCAGAGGCGGCAGCGGGCCTCCCAGGGCATCCGCCGGACGGTTGCTCAGCAGGGACAGGGGCAGGCTCATGGCCAGGGCCCGGATCAGAGTTCGACGTCGCATCGTTGCGGCCGCAGCAGGTCTCCCCCAGTGTAGGCAGCTCCCACACCTCGGTAGACTTGGGCACAGAGCAAGGGAGAAAGGGCCGATGACGCTCCATGACATCGTGGTCAGCGATATGGTCTGTGAGGGCTGTGCCGATGTCCTGCGTCAGGCAATTGCCCAGGCCGACCCCCAGGCTGCGGTGGACGTCCGACTGAGCGAACAGCGCCTGCTGGTGACGAGCAGCCTCGATCGAGCCACCCTCACGGCAGCCCTGACTGCCGCAGGCTATTCACCGAGCTGAAGAACTGATGAACGCACTCTCGATACCCACCTGGGTGGTGCACCTGTCCAGCGTTCTGGAATGGGCGATCGCCATCGTGCTGATGCGCCGACTGGCGGAACTGAGCGGGCAGCGTGGCTGGAACTGGATGGCCTGGGCCATGCTACCGGCCTTCGTCAGTGCCCTCTGTGCCTGCACCTGGCATTACTTCGATAATCCGGGGGAGCTCAATTGGCTGGTCACCCTCCAGGCAGGCACCACCCTGCTCGGCAATACCACCCTGATGCTGGCGGCCTGGCGGTTGTGGCAGGACACCCGGGAGGCTCGCCTCTAGATGGGGAAGGAAACCCTGTTCGCCCTCTCGCTGTTCCCCTACCTGGGATTCCTTTGGTTTCTGACCCGCTCCCGGCAGGCCAACCGGCTCATACTGGCCGGGTTCTACGGCACCCTGGTCTTCGTCTTCGTCACCATTCCGGCGGGCATCTATGCCCAGACCCGCTACGGGCAACAGCTGGCGGACGTGGACTGGCTGCACGGTGGCGCGGAGGTGTTTCTCAGCCTCACGAACATCCTGCTGGTGCTGGGACTGCGGCAGGCGGTTCAACGGCAGGCATCAGGTCTGAAAGGCCAGAAAAAAGCGGAAGGCCAGTAACCTGTACCTTCCGCCCATGACCCAGGGATTCGCTGTATCCATGCTGGTTAGTTTGTAGCCCGCACACCGGGTTCGAACTGCATCGAAAACTACCGATGCCCGAAAATCAGAACAGTTTTCCGCCGCCGACTCTGCCATGAACAAGAAAGAACAGCTGATGCGTATCGTGGTCGGGGCAGCCTGGTCCGACGGCATCCTTACCCAGGGCGAGGTGGATTACCTGAGCAGCCTCCTGAAGCGGCAGAAACTGGCCTCGGAGGCGGCTCTGCTGACCCTGCTGGAGGAACCGGTGCCGCCGCTGCAGCTGGAGGGCTGGATCGTCGATTATCTGCAGGGGACGACGACGGTGGAACGACTGGCAGCCCTGGCAGCGATCGCCAACCTGCTGATGTCGGATGGGGTGGTCAGCCAGGGCGAGCACAACCTGATCGATGAATTCCATGCCCTGATGGCTGCCATTCCGCCGGATCGGGAACCGGAAACCCTGCGTGAGGCGGTTCCCGGGCTGGCTCGCCAGTTCGCGGCCACGGTCCGGCGAGTGCTCAGCGGTCTGCGGGGGACGTAATCCAGACAGCACGGGGCAGGGGGGTCGGACTGCTAGAATCCAGCTTCCGTATTCTCTGTGGCAGCCCCAGATTTCTGGCATGACCCCCTCCCTGGACGCCCATCGGCCTGAACTGTTCATCAACCGCGAGCTCAGCTGGCTGCAGTTCAACCGCCGGGTGCTCCACGAAGCCCTGGATGAACGCACACCCCTGCTCGATCAGCTGAAGTTCAGCGCCATCTTCAGCAACAACCTCGATGAATTCTTCATGGTGCGGGTGGCTGCCCTCAAGCACCAGGTCGAGGCCAGCGTCAGCAAACTCTCCCCCGATGGACTCACCCCCCAGCAGCAGCTCGAGAAGCTGCGGGCGGACCTGGCACCGACGGTGCATATCCAGCACCAGCAATACCAGCGGGAGTTCCGGCCGCGACTGGCCGAGCATGGGGTTCTGGTCCTCGACTACAGCGACCTCAACCGCACCCAGCAGCAGTACCTCGAGGAGTATTTCCACGCCCGTATCTTCCCGGTGCTGACCCCCCTGGCAGTGGATCCGTCCCACCCCTTCCCGTACATCTCCAACCTCAGCCTCAATCTCGGGGTGGTGGTGCTCGATGAGGAATCCCAGGAACCCCAGTTCGCCCGCGTCAAGGTGCCCAGCCTGCTGCCCCGCTTCATTGAGCTGCCGCTGGAAAGCCGCCGCAGCCGCAAACCCCTGGTCTGGATGGGAGTACCGCTAGAGCAGGTGATTGGGCACCATCTCGCGACCCTCTTCCCAGGAATGACGATCCTCAGCTGGCATCCCTTCCGGGTCACCCGGGACGCGGATATCGCCCTGCGGGAGGACGAGGCCGACGACCTGCTGCTGGCGATCGAACAGGAACTACGCAAGCGCCGTCTCGGGGGCTCTGTGGTCCGTCTGGAGGTCTCCGAGGACATGCCGGAATCCATGCGGGAGATCCTCATGGACGGCATGCGCCTAGAACCCCAGGACGTCTATGCCCTGCCGGGTGTACTGGGGCTCAACAACCTGATGGAGCTCTATGGGCTGCCCCTGCCGGAGCTGCGGGAGGAAGCCTGGAGCCCGGTGGTCCCCCGGCGTCTGCGGCGATCGCAGCTCTCCGACCGCACCGCCCCCAACGAGGACTGGGAGGACATCTTCTCGCTCATCCGTCAGAGGGATCTGCTGGTTCACCACCCCTACGAATCCTTTGCGGCCTCGGTCGAGCAGTTTGTGGCCCAGGCAGCGGTCGACCCCCAGGTACTGGCGATCAAGATGACGCTCTACCGCACCTCCGGCGATTCGCCGATTGTGCGCAGCCTGATGCAGGCCGCCGAGAACGGCAAGCAGGTGCTGGCCCTGGTCGAGTTGAAGGCCCGCTTTGACGAGGAGAACAACATCCACTGGGCCCGTAAGCTTGAGCAGTCCGGCGTCCACGTGGTCTACGGCATTGTCGGTCTCAAGACCCACACCAAGATTGTTCTGGTGGTCCGCCAGGAGCGCCAGTCGCTGCGCCGCTACGTCCACTTCGGCACCGGCAACTACAACCCCAAGACAGCCCGCCTGTATACAGATCTGGGGCTGCTCAGCTGTCAGGAAGACCTCGGGGCCGACCTGTCTGACCTGTTCAACTACCTCACCGGTTACTCGAAGCAGCGGTCCTATCGTTCACTACTGGTGGCCCCGGTGACGCTACGCCCCCGAATGATGGCGCTGATTGACCGTGAGATCGAGCACGCCCGGGAAGGTCGTGAGGCTCGCATCATTGCCAAGATGAACTCGCTGGTCGACCCCCAAATCATCCGTAAGCTCTACGATGCGTCCCAGGCCGGTGTGGTCATTCAACTGGTGGTCCGGGGTGTCTGCTGCATCCGCCCGGGGCTACCCGGCTTCAGTGAGACCATCAGCGTCATCAGTGTCATCGGTCGCTATCTCGAGCACTCGCGCATTTTCTGGTTCCTGAATGGTGGGGATGAGCAGGTGTTCATGGGCAGCGCCGACTGGATGACCCGTAACCTCGACCGTCGGGTGGAAGCCGTTGTACCGATTGAAGATGCTCAGATGGTCGAGGAACTGAAGGAAATCCTGCGAATCTACCTGGCTGATAACCGCCAGGCCTGGGACCTGGACAGCGACGGCAACTATCACCAGCGGCGGCCGAGCGGCGAGAATGATGAGTTCAGCGCCCAACGTGTACTGACGGAGCGTGCTCACGCCAACAGCCATCAGGTCTGAGGCCGTAGCCTTGCCTGAATCCGCAAAGTTGTCTATAATATCGAGGCCTTTGCGGGTGTAATTCAGTGGTAGAATGTTAGCTTCCCAAGCTAAACGTCGTGGGTTCGAGTCCCATCGCCCGCTTACTTGAATATTTTTTAACGCTGAGCCTCCAATCTGAATTGGAGGCTTTTTATTTGCTGTTTTAACAACTGAAGAAAACCCGCGCCACTCGGTCCATAGCCAGGATCCCGAACTTGCTCAGATAATCTCATAATAGACTAGTTTAGGATTTTAAATTAGTCCTGCAGTGTCTAGTATTTTCTGGTCATTTCTGCA
>CAYZUY010000149.1:3942-5742 GCA_964481495.1 uncultured bacterium | reverse complement strand
CTTCCACCCCGAGCGCGGCGACGCCGAGATCGACCTCGAGGACGACAGCCGCTTCATCGAGGTCTACAACCTCGTGTTCATGCAGTACAACCAGGACGCCGAGGGCAACCTCACGCCCCTGGAGAAGCAGAACATCGACACCGGCATGGGCCTCGAACGCATGGCCCAGGTGCTGCAGCAGGTGCCGAACAACTACGAGACGGACCTGATCTTCCCGATTCTGGCCAAAGCAGCGGCGATCGCCGATCTCGACTACGCGGCCCAGCCCGAGGAAACCAAGACCTCCCTGAAGGTGATCGGCGATCACCTGCGGGCTGTCACCCACCTGATCGCCGATGGCGTCAGCGCCTCCAACCTGGGGCGCGGCTACATCCTGCGGCGCCTGATCCGCCGGGTGGTGCGTCACGGCCGTCTGATCGGCATCGATCGCCCCTTCACCGTCGAGGTGGCAGAGACGGCGATCGCCCTGATGGCGGCTCAGTACCCCAACCTGCGGGAGCGGGAGAAGGCGATCCGGGCCGAGCTGGAGCGGGAGGAACTGCGTTTCCTCGAAACCCTGGAGCGGGGCGAGAAGCTGCTGGCCGACATCCTGGCCCGGGAGACGGAGCAGGTGAGCGGCAAGGACGCCTTCATCCTCTACGACACCTACGGCTTCCCTCTGGAACTGACCCAGGAAATTGCCGAGGAGCAGGGTCTGACCGTGGATCTGGAGGGCTTCGAAGCGGAGATGGAAGCCCAGCGTCAGCGCTCCCAGGCGGCCCACGAAACCATCGACCTGACGGTCCAGGGCTCCCTCGATCAACTGGCGGAGCATGTCCACCCGACACAGTTCTGCGGTTACGAGGACGCGGTGGCCACCGCCACGGTGGCGGCGGTGCTCGTGGAGGGCAAACCCGTTGACGCCGCCGAAGCCGGTCAGACGGTGCAGATCGTTCTCGATCACACCCCCTTCTACGCCGAGTCTGGCGGTCAGGTGGGCGACAAGGGTGTTCTCAGTGCCGACAACCTGATTGTGCGTATCGACGACGTCCAGAAGGAGTCGGGCATCTTCGTCCACTTCGGTCGGATCGAGCGCGGCACCCTGCAGGTCGGTGACAGCGTGTCGGCCCAGATCGACCGGGCCTGCCGCCGTCGTGCCCAGGCCAACCACACCGCCACCCACCTGCTGCAGTCGGCTCTGAAGCTGATCGTTGATGAGGGCATCTCCCAGGCGGGCTCCCTGGTGGCCTTCGACCGCCTGCGCTTCGACTTCAACTGCCCGAGGGCGGTGACCGCCGAGGAACTGGCGCAGATCGAGGACCTGATCAACCGCTGGATTGCCGAAGCCCACACCACTGAGATTGCGGTGATGCCGATTGCCGAGGCCAAGGCCCGCGGTGCGGTGGCCATGTTCGGCGAGAAGTACGGCGCCGCGGTGCGGGTGATTGACGTGCCGGGCGTCTCGATGGAGCTGTGCGGCGGGACCCACGTGGCCAACACTGCCGAAATCGGCCTGTTCAAGATCATCAGCGAAGCCGGGGTCGCCTCCGGGGTGCGTCGGATTGAGGCAGTCGCCGGTCCGGCGGTGCTGGAGTACCTGAATGTCCGCGATGCGGTGGTGCGCGACCTGGGCGATCGCTTCAAGGCCAAGCCCGAGGAACTGCCCGAACGGATCTCGGCGCTCCAGGAGGAACTGAAGGCGACCCAGAAGCAGCTGGCAGCCCTGAAGGGTGAGCTGGCGATCGCCAAGTCCGATGCCCTGCTCGGTCAGGCCCAGGCCCTGGGCGGCAGCAAGCTGCTGGTGGCTCATCTGGAGGGTGT
>CAYZUY010000149.1:0-3932 GCA_964481495.1 uncultured bacterium | reverse complement strand
TGAGCGCCTGCAGCAGCAGCTGGGGGACGGCGGTGCGGTGGTGCTCGGGTCCGTGCCCGAAGCCGATAAGGTCAGTCTGGTGGCGGCCTTCGGTCCGGCGGTGGTGGGTCAGGGGCTCAAGGCCGGTCAGTTCATCGGCGGCATTGCCAAGCTCTGCGGCGGCGGCGGCGGCGGTCGCCCCAACCTCGCCCAGGCCGGGGGCCGGGATGCTTCCCGTCTGCCCGAGGCCCTGGAGCAGGCTCGCACCCAACTGCAGGAAACCCTGAGCTGAGGTCATCTGCGGGGAATCCGGCTGGCTATGCTGGATCCGGTTTCCCTGTGCCCGTCTGATGCCCCTGCCCCGTTTCCGTCCGTCAGCCCCTGCCCCTGAACGGCTCGGCGGAACCGGTATTCGGCCAGTCGATCTCCGCTGGGCCTGGGGGGCGATCGCCCTGCTCCTGACCATCCGGCTCGGCTACAGCATCTGGGTGCCCCCCAATCCCGATGAAGCCTACTACTGGCTCTGGGGACGCTACCCCGCACTGTCCTACTACGACCACCCGCCGCTGCTGGCCTGGGTGCAGGGCCTGACCTACCAGCTGTTCGGCCGATCGGCTTGGGCGCTGCGGCTACCAAACTGGCTATCGCTGGCGGGGCTGCTGGCCACCTACGCCTGGCTGCTGCGGCAGCTCAGTCCCGGCCACTGGCGATCGCTCTGGCTGCTCCTGAGCGCGACGCTGCTGGCCTCGCCTTTGTTCTTCAACTTCACGCTGCTGGCCTGGAATGACCACCTGCTGCTGCTGACGGTGCTGCTGGCCAATACCAGCCTGCTGCAGTGGCTGCGACCCGCCGCAGGGGAGCAGCCCCGGCGGCGCTGGCTGCTGCTGGCATCCCAGGCTCTGGGACTGGCGGGGCTGTGCAAGTATTCCGCCCTGCTGGTAGGGCTGGCGATGGCCCTGACGCTGCTGCTCACCCCCTCGGCCCGGCAGCGGTTGCGGGACGGGCGCAACCTGCTGGCGGCGCTGTCCGGGGGCATCTGGCTGCTGCCGGTGTTGCTCTGGAATGCCCGCCACGGCCAGCAGTCCTTCGACTACTACCTGACCCGCACCGGGGGCTGGCAGTTCAAGCCCCTGGAGATGGTTGCCTTCTGGGCCTACGTACTGCTGCTGCTCTCACCGTTCCTGGGCTGGCTGTTCTGGCAGGGCTGGCAACGGCTGCGGGGGCTGCTGCCTGCGACCTACCGCCGTCTGGCGGCCTGGAACTGGGGACTGACCCTGGCGGTGATGTCCTGGGTGGCGCTTACCTCCCTGGCCTACTACTACTGGACCCTGACCGCCTGGCTGCTGCTGCTGCCCCTGGTGCCTCTGCTGCTGGCCCAGGGAGGGCGGGGCGATCGGCGCCTCTGGCGGGCCAGCCTCGGCTATGGTCTGGCGGCGGCGGTGCTGATCACGGTCAACTACGGGCTGTTCCCCCTGGCGGCTCTGGGTGGTGATCTCGGCAGTGATCCGGACTCCCGCCTGCTCTTCGGCTGGCCCCAGGTCGTGGAACAGGTCCGCCCCCAGCTGATTCGGGAACCCCAGCGGCAACTGCTGACCACCGACTACCGTACCGGTGCCCTGCTCGCCTGGCATTTGGACAACCCCCGCGTTTCGGTCTGGTCGGACCGCCAGGATCAGTTCGATGTCTGGGCGGCCCGGGCGGGGAGCGTACTGCCGACCGGGGCATCGGCCCTGATCGTCACCGATGAGTGGCATCGGGTCACCCCGGAACTGGAGCGCCACTTCCGCTCGCTGGAGCCACTCCCTCCGATTGAGGTGCGTCGCTTCGGCCAGCTGGTGCAGCGCTACTGGCTGGTGCGGGCGGACGGTTGGCGACCCTGACGGATGCGCTGCTTTTCTGAACAGTAATAGTCGTTACTTTTTGTCTGTAACGTTGCTTGAACGGGGGTTGCACTTCCGCCGGATCAGAGTATTGTTGAAGACACAGAGTTCAGGGTTCACAGATGGAATCCACTCCGCCCGGTCAGAGTTCCTCGCGGTTGACAGGCGTCACCAGCACGCAAGCGAGTCTGCACCAATAAGGGAACCTCAGGCCCTGCCTGGCACCAGCTTCTCCGAGCTTACCGCTGCTCCGCATCCCGGCTCCCACCTGGCAATCGTTGCCTAATCCGGTGTTCTGCCGACCGCGACAACTGACCGTTCATCCTGTGATGAATTGTCTGCTTTCGGATCGAAATAATCTCTTTTCTGGAGATAAATTCCTGATCAGTTGTTCGGATTTCGGGTATCGGTTACGGATTCGATTGTTGAATAGGCCTCTATCGGTTTGTAGATTCTCCTCTCGAGTTGATCCAGTGATCCCGAAGCCGTGTACTTTCGAGTGCACGGCTTCCTCCTTGTGGGGGGCATTTCAGCCTCCCGGTCACCATGACCCTGCACCTTGCGCAGATTACCGATGTTCATCTGCTGGCGGATCCCCAGGGATGGCTGCGGGGGCGTCAACCCCTGGCCACCTTCGAGCGGACCCTGGCGGTGGTGGCGGCTCGGGAGCCGCACGCCCTGCTGCTCACCGGCGACCTCAGCGATGACGGTAGCCGGGAAGCCTACGTGGCTCTGGCGGAGCGGGTGCGGGCTACGGCACTGCCGACTCTGGCGATCGCCGGTAACCACGACCACCCGGTGCGTCTGGCGCAGTACCTTGCGGATGATCCCTTCCACGCCGACGCTGACCTGAATCTGGGTGCCTGGCGGCTGCTGGCTCTCGACAGCAGCGACCCACCACGGATCGCGGGGGTGCTGGACCCTGATCAGTTACGCTGGCTGGCCCAGGCTCTGGACGGGGACCCTCGCCCGACCCTGGTGGTGCTGCACCATCCGCCGCTGGCCATCGGCTGCCCGAAGATGGACCCCCTGGCCCTGGTGAACGGAGCCGAATTGCGATCGCTGCTGGACCGCTTCGCGCAGGTGCGCCTCTGCCTGTTCGGGCACATTCACCAGCCGTTCGAGCAGTGCCTGGGCTCCGTCACCTATCTGGGAACCCCCTCCTGTCTACGGCAGTTTGCGCCCCGGCCGGGCGAGACGGATGCGGCGGTGGCACCCCCGGGCTACCGCTGGCTGACGCTGTACCCGGATGGGACCTGGGCCACTCAGGTGGTCTGGCTGGAGGCGGGCTGAAACAGACCCGGGAAGTCCACCAGACGCAGCAGTTCCACTCCGGGGATGTCGGCCAGGGCCTGCTGGCGCTGGGCAGCGGTGTTGTAGCCCCAGTCGGCTAGTACCAGCCGCACCGCTGTCAGCTCCGGTTGCTGAGCTGCCGCCAGCAGCGCTTCGGCTCGGTCCTCGACGAAGGTGAGGCGGTAGCCCTGGGCCTGCAACTGCTTCAGAGTCTTGGGTTTGGGCTGACCGACCTCCTTGCCGAAGATGCGTCGGCGATCGCACTCCAGTCCGGCCTGGGTCAGCAGTTCGTGGGTGAAGCGTCCGTCCTTGGTGGTGACGATGCACCAGTGATCGCCCCAGGCCCGCAGGGCCTCGAGCACCCCCGGGTAGAAGCGGTGCAGCGCCAGCCAGCCGGAACGGTCCGTGGCGATCCAGTCGGACCGGACCTGATCGAGGGCCTGGGTCAGGGTGATGCGATCGCAGCCGCACTGCTCCAGCAGTGGGGGAATGGCACTGGGCCAGTGGGGGCCGATGCCGATCTCGCCGACCGTCTGCAAGGCCCAGAGCGCGAGTGGCATCTCCCAGCCGGTTTCAATCCAGGGACGCAGCCGCCCGAAGGCCGCTTCCAGGTCCGCAGGCGGGGTGTCACCCCAGCCCCAGACCCGTTGCCCGGCCCGCCAGGCACTGCGGAAGTATTCCGGCAGACCGTCGCAGAGCACGCCGTCGAAGTCCAGGGCCAGCAGGTCCGCCATCGCAGTCTCCCGGGAAAAGGCCAGAAAGCAGAAAACCCTGCCCGAA
>CAYZUY010000148.1:0-5751 GCA_964481495.1 uncultured bacterium | reverse complement strand
AAGATGCCGATGCGGCCCGCCTGGGGCAGGGCCCGCCAGAAACGCCAGAGGTAGGGAAAGCGCAGTTCCTCGGCGGAGGGCGCCGAAAAGGCATGGACCGAGAAGCTGCGGGGATCGAGTTCCGAGGTCAGCCGCTGGATTGCTCCGCCCTTACCTGCCGCATCCCAGCCCTCGAACAGCACCAGCACCGGCAGTTGCCGCCGGAAGATCTTCTTCTGCAGGCGCAGCAGGCGCAGTTGGGCCTGGGCCAACTGGTCCCGGTAGTCCTCCTCCGCCAACTGCTGGTTCAGATCCACCCGAGCCAGCCAGTCCGGCTCCATCGGACCCAGCCGGGCCTGGGGTTCCGAGGGCGGCGGCGGGGCCAGGGCCAACCGTTGCCGCTCCAGGGCCTCGCGCAGGGTCGCCACCAGACTCGAAAACACCTTCACCTGGGCCCAGCGGCGACAATGGGCCTCCACCAGGGTCCAGGGAGCCGGGCCGCTGCTGGTGTAGGTGAGCATCTCCTCCGCCAGGGCCGCGTAGCGGCGGTAGCGCTTCGCCTGCTCCCAGTCCTCGGGCCGGATGCGCCAGGACTGCAGTTCGTCGGCCTCGGCCTTGCGCAGGCGCGACTTCAGCTTGTCGCGGTCCACCTGCAGCCAGAACTTGGCGATCGCCGCCCCGTCATCCACCAGTTGTCGCTCGAAGGCGTTGATCTGGCCCATGGCGGCGGGCACCGCCAGTGGCTCGATGCGCTCGAACAGCCGATCCTCGAGCACCCGCCCATACCAGCTGTGGTAGAAGATTGCCACCGCGCCCCGGGGCGGCAGGGCATTCCAGAAACGTTGCAGGAAGGGATGACGCCGCTCCTCCGGGGTAGCTGGCCAGATCGGATGCACCCGGAAGCCGCGCGGGTCCATGTAGCCCACCAGCTTGCGCACCAGCGCTCCCTTGCCCGACGCCGCCCAGCCCTCGAGCACCACCACCACGGGAATCCGCGCCTGCCAGCAGGCCCGCTGCAGGTCCGCCAGTTCCAGCATCAGCGACTGAATCTGCTGCTTGTATTCAGCACTGCCCAGGCGCTGACTGAGGTCGAGACGGTCGAGCATCGGCGGGTCCCCGGATACGGAAACCCCACTGAGCGCAGGCGCAGCAGTGGGGAAGAAGACGCAGTTAGGAGGTATCTGAGTTCAGCCTAGATTTTCATTTCTCCAGAGCGAAAACCCTCCCAGGTTCCTTCAGATTCCCCCGGGACCGAGGCTGGCTGCGAGCCACGCCAGGTAGGTGGGGTCCCCGCTCAGCACGGGCAGCACCAGCAGTTCCGGCACCTCGTAGCGGTGCTCCTGCCGCAGCCGTTCGCTCAGGACCGGGATCTGGGGAGCAGCAGTCTTGATCGTCAGCTGCCACTCCTCGCCGGACTCGATCGCCCCCTGCCAGCGATAGGTTGCATGGATGGGAGCGATCGCCACGCAGGCCGCCAGCCCCTCCTCCACCAGCAGCCGGGCCAGACGGCGGGCATCGGCTTCGCTGTCAGTGGTGGTCAGCACCAGGCGGGCATCGGTCGTCTCAGGCAGGGTCATCGGTGTGCAGGCGCAGCCGCTGCGCCCAGTCCAGGGCAGCCGTGATCGTATCGACCCGGGCCCCGGCGTGCGACTGAGGCCGGGCCAGACAGAGCAGGGGGATGCCCAGTTCGGCGGCGATCGCCCGCTTCACGTCCTCGCCACCGGCCCGGCCCGACGCCTTGGCCACCACCAGGGAAATCCGCCACTGACGCCACAGGGCTCGCTCCAGCTCCGCCGAGAGGGGCGGGCGCAGAGCCAGAATCCGCTCCGGGGCAAAGCCCGAAGCCAGGGCGGTCTCCAGGGCCACGGGGGAGGGCAGGATGCGACAGAAAAGGGTGGCCTCGTGCTGCCGGTCGCGGAAGCGGGGCAGCAGCCGGTAGCCGAGGATCAGCAGCACCCGTTCCCCGTGCAGGCGATCGCCCGCCAGCAGATCGTCGAGGCCAATCGCCCCCGCCGCCAGTTCCGGCCGTTCGAAGCGCAGGTAGGGCAACTCCAGGGCCGTCGCCGCCGCGATCGCCCCGGCCGACACCACCGCGGCGAAGGGATGGCTGGCATCGAGCACCGCCCGGATGCCCCGCCGTCGACACCAGTCGGGCATCTGCTCCGGGGGCAGCGCCCCCACCTCCACCGTTGAGCCAGGCGGGTAGAGCTGCTGGGCCGCCTCGGTGGTGACGGTGCCGTGCCAGGGAATGCCCCGGGCAGTGAGGGCGATCGCCAGCTCGCGGCTTTCGCTCGTCCCCCCGATCAGCCAGAGGGTCACGCGATCTTGAGTCGCATCAGCCGGAACAGGGGCCCTTCCCGCTCCGCCGCCACGCTCCAGCCCGTCGCCTTGAACAGAGCCTTCCAGTCCGCCAGGGCGGGGGCCTCCACCTCGGCCCCCAGGTAGAGCTCCAGCAGCGACCAGGGGTCGAGCAGATCACTGTCGGGGTCGGGGACGTCCAGGAGCAGTTGCCCACCGGGCCGCAGCAACGGCTTCAGCCCGGTCAGTACGGCCTGCCAGTAGTCCGGCGGGAAGTAGGGCGTCACCCCGGTCAGCACCACCCAGTCGAAGCTGGCGTCCGGATAGTCGAGCTGGTGCGCCGGATCGGGGCGGCAGCCCTTGAACAGTTTGGAATTGAGCTGCGGCCCCCGCTGCAGCAGGGT
The DNA here is from genome assembly GCA_964481495.1 of uncultured bacterium. GTDB lineage: Bacteria > Cyanobacteriota > Cyanobacteriia > Synechococcales > Synechococcaceae > CAWUMD01. The sequence goes on along the minus strand of CAYZUY010000148.1, from coordinate 3,070 downwards.
CTGGCGGGGCGTGGCAGCAATCTCCTGGCCCCAGAAGCGCACCTCCCAGTCCCGCCAGGGGTAGACCAGGAAGCTGAAGCCACAGCCGAGGTCGAGGGCATCCTGGCCGCGCCGGAAGCGGGCCAGTTCCCAGAAGGGCGAGGCAATGCGACTGCTGAGGCGACCCGAGGCCCAGTCCCGGAACAGCTCCGTCTGCTCGATTTCCGGGGGCAGGGCCACCGCAGCGCGGGTATATTCGGCCTCCCAGCGGCGGGCAACGGCGGCGCAGCGATTGCTCCAGGCATCGGCAGAACTGATGGGGATTTTCATCGGCTCAGCGTCCCGTCAGAGCGCGGCGGAAATTACGCCGGTAACCGGCATTGGCCACCAGCAGCAGCGGCCAGAGAACGCTCAGCACCAGCCGACGGGAGTGGTAGTCGGTGCGGGCGAACCCGACCCAGAAACGCCAGGCCCCCAGCAGGTAGAGGCAGATCAGCAGAAACTTCAGCATCGGACGCTTCCGGGCACGCTCTGCCCGATTCTAGCCAGGGCACCGGGCTGAATCGAAGGGGTATCCTGAACGGACGCGAGGCACTCAGGTATTCCCGAATGAACAGCTGCATCCTGCAGGCGGAAGTGATCGAGGCTCCCCAGCTGCGCTACACCCAGGACAACAGCCAGGTCGCCGACATGGTGGTGCAGTTTCCGGGTCTGCGGGCCGATGACCCCGCCTCCCAGCTGAAAGTGGTCGGCTGGGGCAACCTCGCCCAGGAGCTGGGCGATCGCTGCCGCCCCGGCGATCAGGTGGTCCTCGAAGGGCGGCTGCGCATCAATTCGGTGATGCGGCCCGACGGCATGCGCGATCGCCAGATCGAATTCACCCTCTCCCGTCTGCACCATCTCGGTGCCGGTCTGGGCAGCAGCGGTGCCGTCGCCACCCCGATGAGCACTCCGGTCGCTGCTCCCGCTGCCGCTGCCGCCCCGGTGGCCGCCAGCCCCAGCTTCCAGAACAGCCCGGCCAGCTACAGTGCCAGCCCGGCCGCCGCGCCGCTGGCCGACTACAGCGACAGCATCAGCGACGACGACATCCCCTTCTAAACCAGCGGTTCAACCGCACCAACCTGCCGACTCAGGCACCCCGGATGGCGCAGACCACAATGGTCTGCGCCATCTGTCGTATTGCTTCGGAACTGTAGCGAGGGCTACAGGACACCAACCCAATTCTGTCCACAGTGAACAATGTTCGCCCGGCACCGAACGGCGGACCGCTTCATGCTGACGAGGGATTGCGCACGATGCCGAAACCGTTTGCGGCCGGGGTCGCCCTGGCCCTGCCGACTGTGCTGGTCGGGCCGCTGGCCGCCCGGGCCGAGAGCCTGGAGGCCGCAGCCGAAACCGCCCGCCAGGGGCTGGAATCCGGCGACACCGGCTGGGTGCTGGTTAGTGCCGCCCTGGTGCTGATGATGACCCCGGCCCTGGCCCTGTTCTACGGCGGCTTCGTGCGCGGCCGCAACGTCCTCAACACGATGATGATGAGCCTGATCACCATGGCGGTGGTCAGTGTCACCTGGGTGCTGTTCGGCTACAGTCTCGCCTTTGCCCCCGGCAATGCCTTCCTCGGCGGTCTGCAGTGGGCCGGTATGAGCGACTGGAGCGTCTTCTCCGCCGCCCTCGACTACATGAGCGGCAGTCTGCCCCACTACGGCAACGGCACCCTAAACCACTACGCCTTCGCCCTGTTCCAGTGCACCTTCGCGATCATCACCCCAGCGCTGATCTCCGGGGCGATCGTCGAGCGGGTCACATTCAAGGCCTGGTTCTGGTTCATCCTGCTCTGGTCCACGTTCATCTATCTGCCGCTGGTGCACATGGTCTGGGGTGCAGACGGCTTCCTGGGGATGAACGGCAGCATCAAGGCTCTGGATTTCGCCGGTGGGCTGGTGGTGGAGATCGCCAGCGGCGTCTCTGCCGCCGTCGCCGCCTGGGTGATCGGCCCCCGGCGCAGCTACGCCCAGAAGCAGCTCTCGCCGCCCCATAACGTGGTCTTCATCCTGCTGGGCGCCGGCCTGCTCTGGTTCGGCTGGTTCGGCTTCAACGGCGGCAGTGCCCTCGCCTCCGGGGCGTCCGCCGGTCTGGCCAGTGTCACCACCAATGTCTGCGGCGCCACGGCGGCTCTGGTCTGGTGCCTGATCGAATGGAAGGAGCGGGGCAACCCCACCGCCGTCGGTCTGGCCACCGGGGCCGTGGCCGGTCTGGTGGGCATCACCCCCTGTGCCGGATTCGTGACGCCGCTGGCGGCGATCGCCATCGGCGCCCTGGTGGCGATCGCCTGCTACTACGCCGTCGAGTTGAAGTCCAAGTGGCGTTTCGACGACAGCCTGGACGTAATGCCGGTGCACGGCGTCGCCGGGACGGTCGGGATGCTGCTGCTGGGCCTGTTCGCCACCAAGCAGGTCGCGCCGAGCGGGGCCGACGGTCTGTTCTACGGCCACCCCGAACAGTTCCTGCGCCAGTTGGCAGCAGTCACCTTCGTCTATCTGTTCGTCGGGGTGGGCACCTTCGCCATCCTGAAGATCCTCGGCCGGTTCATGCGCCTGCGCCTGAGCGAGAGCCGCGAAACCCAGGGGCTGGACATCAACGCCCACGGGGAAGAAGCCTACAACTCGGAATTCAGCATCTGACCTGCGAACAGGGGTAAGGAGATGACGGGGCCGGCCGCAGGGCTGGCCCTTTTTCTATGGTTTGCTGTTATGAGCATGGAGCCCGCCAATGGACCAATGGATTGACGCGCTGATCACCCAGTTGGGCTATTGGGGCATCGGTCTGCTGATGCTGCTGGAGAACGTCTTCCCACCCCTGCCCTCGGAGCTGATCATGCCCCTGGGCGGGTTCACCGCTGCCCAGGGCAAGCTCAATCTGCCGCTGGTGATTATGGCCGGTTCCTTCGGGTCCATTCTCGGCACCTGGATCTGGTACTGGCTTGGCTCCCGGCTGCCGATCGAGACCATCGAGACCTGGGTGGAACGCCACGGCCGCTGGATCGGGATCACAGTGGATGACCTGGAGAAGTCACGGCGCTGGTTCCTGCGCC
>CAYZUY010000147.1:2073-5762 GCA_964481495.1 uncultured bacterium | reverse complement strand
GGCAACGTCGCCGAGAACTCCGGCGGCGTGCACTGCCTCAAGTACGGCGTCACCACCAACCACGTGCTGTCCCTGACCCTGGTGCTCCCCGACGGCGAGGTCGTCCGGGTCGGCGGCGTCACGCCCCAGATGCCCGGCTACGACCTGGCGGGCGTGTTCGTTGGTTCCGAGGGCACCCTCGGCATCGCCACCGAAATCACCCTGCGACTGCTCAAGGCCCCAGACTGCGTTCAGGTGCTGCTGGCGGATTTCCCCAGCGTCGAAGCCGCCGGAGCCACCGTCTCGGGCATCACCCGCGCCGGGATCATCCCCGCCGGTATGGAGCTGATGGACAACTTCAGCCTCAACGCCGTCGAGGACGTGGTGCGCACCAACTGCTACCCCCGCGATGCCCAGGCGATCCTGCTGGTGGAGATCGATGGTCAGGCCGCCGAGGTGGCCGTAAACAGCGATCGCGTCGCCGCCATCTGCCGCGAGAACGGTGCCCGCAGCATCCGCATCGCCACGGACCCGGCGGAGCGCGACACCCTCTGGAAGGGACGTAAGGCCGCCTTCGCCGCCATGGGTCGGATCAGCCCCAACTACTTCGTGCAGGACGGGGTGATTCCCCGCACCCAGCTCGCGGGCGTGCTGCAGGAAATCGAGGCCCTGGGCGATCGCTTCGGCTACAAGGTGGCCAACGTCTTCCACGCCGGGGACGGTAACCTGCACCCGCTGATTCTCTACGACGATGCCGTACCCGGGGCCTTCGCCGAAGTCGAGGAGCTGGGCGGCGAAATCCTCAAGCTCTGCGCCCGGGTCGGTGGCAGTATCTCCGGTGAGCATGGGGTCGGTGCCGACAAGCGCTGCTTCATGCCGGACATGTACAACGACACCGATCTGGAGACCATGCTCTGGGTGCGGGCAGCCCTGAACCCCGACGACCTTGCCAATCCGACCAAACTCTTCCCCACCCCCCGCACCTGCGGGGAAGGTGCCCAACAGGACGCCAACCGCAAACTCCCGGCAGGCGTGGAGCGGTTCTAGACCGAGCGCAGCAGCGGCAGACCGCGGGTGCGGGCGATCGCGTTGGCAGCCCCGAGGGCCAGACGGCGATTGCGGTAGGAGGCGATCACGGTGCGACCGGGCAACTCCTGACAACCGGCATGCAGTTCAAGCCACTGCTCCGCCCCGTAGAGGGTGAAGTGGATCGGCAGCGTCGGGCCAAGGGGATAGAGGCGCACGGGGGGCTGGAGACAGGTCCTGACTATTCTGGAGGTCGCCCGGCCCCCTGCCATCCGTGGAACTACCGAGCCGGAGCAGCGGCCTGGAGCTGGCGGATCTGATCCCGGTACTGAGCCGGTGCCAGGGCCAGGGCCTTCTCGAAGGACGCCTTGGCGGCAGCGGTCTGCCCGCGCTCCCGCTCCACCAGGGCGATCGCCAGAGGCGGCCGGAAGTCCTGGGGAGCCTGGGTCGCCATCTGCCGGTAGAGCTTCAGGGCATCATCCGGCTTGCCCACCGACAAGTAGGTCTGGGCCAGCAGCAGTTCCAGTTCCTGACGGCGGGCCGCGGGCACCTTATCCTTCTGCTCGAACAGCAGGTAGTAGAGCTGACTGACGGCGGCATCCGGCTTCTTCTGCGCCAGCAGCAGCCCGGTCAGGCCCTTGAGTGCCTCGGGCTGGGACGGGTCCTTCTCAAGCACCTGCCGGTAGTTCTGCGCCGCCAGATCGAGCTTGCCGAGCTTCTGCTGCACCTGGGCCAGCAGCACCCGGTAGGCTGACTGCTCGGGGTTGACCCGGGTCAGGGTGCTGAGGGGCTGCTCCACCCCGGTGAAGTCGCCGAGCTTCAACTTGGCCTCGATCAGCCCCTGCAGAGCGGTGGGGTTCTGCGGCTCCTTCTCCAGCACCATGGCGAAGCCGCGGGCCTGGGAGGTCAAGGCCTCCCGTTCGGTAGCGGTGAGGGGCTTCGGACCGGACGGCGGCGGAGCAGCGTTCGGGCCACCGGGAGCCGTCGGGGCGGGCGGGGCCTGCAGGGCACCGATCAGCAGCGGAGCGGCAGCGGAGCCCACCAGTGCCACCAGGGCGATGATCAGAACAGTCTGGTTGATCCAGCGGCGTTTGGCGGCCACGGCGGCGCTCCGGAAATACGCAGGCCATTGTACGCGCTGACTCCCGTTGCCCCACCGCCCAGGCGTTATTCTTGGACGCAACCCTGGCGCAGCCGAGGAAGATCCATGCGACCCGCTCCCATTCCCCCTGCCGGAGAACCGATGCAGTTCCGGGCCATTGGCCTGATCCGGGGCCGCTACTGTCCCGGGGAAAGCTTCACCTGCGGGCACATCGAAACTACGGAAGGCGCGCAGATTGAAGCCGTGATTCTGGGTAAGGCCCTCAGTCTGGTCCGCAATCACGTGGATCTGGAGCAGGCCCACCTCTGGGTGGTCTACCCCCGCACCCGGCCGCGTCCACCCCATCTGCATCTGCAGGTGGTAGGCCTGTGGGAACCGGAAACCCTGCAGGTAACCCGCAACGCCAGCAGCAGCGGTCTGCGCCCTCCGGCCCCCCCCCGTCTGAACATCTCCGAAAACTATTTCTCGATCCGCGGTGAGGTCGTTGCCCAGAACGATCGCCGTCAGCAGCTGTCGATCAAGATCCAGCAGCGCCCCCGCCCCGGCGAAACCGAAGCCCGGGACTTCCGGGTCGAGATTCAGGGACAGCTGCCGGGACCGGCGCTGCAGGAGTTCTGGGAAGTGGAGGCGGAACGTCAGGGCGATCGCCTCGTGCTGCGTCAGGCGAAGCGGGTGAAGGCCATGGGTCCCCGGCGCCGCACGGAGGGCAATACAGCACCCAGCCCGCAGCCCGGGCGTTCCACGCGTCCTCGAAGCGCAGCACCCCACCCCGACCATCCGCGCCCCGAAACCCCGGCCCGTTCGGATCGACCGGCACCGCCGAAGCCTGTGCGTAGCACCCCCAGCGACTCCCAATGACGGCCGGTGAACTCTGGCTGCGGACCAGCGGCACCTGGATCAATCTGGGGACAGTGCTGGTCGGCAGCCTGCTGGGGCTGGGGCTACATCAGCGGCTCTCCCGGCGGCTGCAGTCGCGCCTGACCCAGGCGGTCGGTCTGATCACCCTGTTCATCGGTCTACAGCTGAGCAGCCGCCTCACCCAGGTGCCGGGGCCCCGACTGGATCCGATCGTGATCGGCCTGCTGGCCCTGGTGCTGGGCGGCCTGCTCGGGGAACTGGCGCAGCTGGATGCCCGTCTGCAGGGCTTCGGGGACTGGCTACAGCGCCGGGTGCAGGGCAGCGGCCGGTTCAGCGAAGGCTTCGTCGCCGCCAGTCTGCTGTTCTGTGTCGGGCCGATGACGCTGCTGGGCAGCCTCCAGAACGGCCTCAGCGGCGATGCCCGCCTGCTGCTGCTCAAGGCGACGATGGACGGCATCAGCGCCGTCATCCTCACCAGCAGCTACGGCGTCGGCGTGGCCGCCTCCGGGCTGACGATTCTGCTGTATCAGGGCGGGCTGTCTCTGGCAGCCGGGGGACTGGGGCAGAGTCTGGCGGACCCGGCCACCCATCCGGGGGTGCTGATCAGCACCGGCTGCGGCGGCCTGATGATTGTGGCGATCGCCCTCAATCTGCTGGAACTGGCCCGGATTCCCGTGGCGGCTTTTCTGCCGGCCCTGGTGGTGGGCCCGCTGCTGCAGTGGCT
>CAYZUY010000147.1:0-1973 GCA_964481495.1 uncultured bacterium | reverse complement strand
CCGGCCTGCAGGTCCACCTGACAGCAGGCGGGCAGGGGAGTCCGGTCACCGTTTGCCGCTACCCGCCAGTTCTCGCCGGGCTGGGCATCGCCCCCACCCGCCAGACCGAAGGGCACCTGCTGACGCCGACCGGTGAGCAGCGACAGCGTCACCGGTTCGGTGAAGCGCAGGCGACGCACCAACCCCTCACCCCCCGGCCAGCGACCGGCCCCCCCACTGCCCTCGCGCAGCCGGAATTCATCTACCCGCACCGGCAGTCGGCACTCCAGCACTTCGGGGTCCGTCAGCCGGGAGTTGGTCATGTGGGTCTGCACCGCAGAAGCTCCGGCGAAGCCCGGTCCGGCCCCGGCACCCCCGGCAATCGTCTCGTAGTACTGGCAGCAGTCATTGCCGAAGCTGAGGTTGTTCATCGTCCCCTGGCTGGCGGCCAGCACCCCCAGGGCGGCGTAGAGGGCGTCGGCGATCGCCTGGGACGTCTCCACATTCCCGGCCACCACCGCTGCCGGATAGCGGGGCGAAAGAATTGAGCCCTCGGGCAGCCGCAGCGTGATCGGCCGCAGGCAGCCTGCGTTCAGCGGCATCGAGCCCGGCACCAGGGTACGGAAGCCGTAGAGGACCACCGCCTTGGCGACGCTGGCCGGGGCGTTGAAGTTGTGGAGCTGCTGGGGGGAGCTACCGCTGAAGTCCACCATGGCGCTGCCGGTCTCGCCATCCAGGCTGAGGGTGAGCCGGATCTCAGCGCCGCAGTCCATCGGCACCGTGGCGATCGCCCGCCCCGGGTGCTGCCGCGCCAGATCCCGGATCGCCTGCCGGACCGCAGCTTCGGCATTGTCCTGCACGAAGCCCAGGTAGGCCCTGACCGTCTCCGGCCCGAACTGGGCACAGACACGCTGCAGTTCCCGGGTGCCAGTGGCATTGGCGGCCACCTGGGCCTGCAGGTCTGCCAGATTCTGGTCGGGGTTGCGGGCCGGGTAGGGTCCGGTGGCCAGGAGATCCCGCAGAGCCTGCTCCTGGAACACCCCCGCCGCCACCAGTCGAGTCGGCGGAATGCGGATGCCCTCCTCTTCGATGACGGTACTGGCAGCGGGCATGGAGCCGGGGCTGATTCCCCCCAGGTCGGCATGGTGCCCCCGGGAGGCCACCCAGAAGTCGGGGCTCCGGGAACCGGGCAGGAACACCGGCGTCACCACGGTCACGTCGGGCAGGTGGGTGCCGCCCCCGTAGGGATCGTTGAGCACCCAGCTGTCGCCGTCCCGGACCTCGACGGCTGCCTCACGCAGCGCCCGCACGCTGTCGCCCATGGAGCCGAGGTGGACCGGAATGTGAGGGGCGTTAGCCACCAGTTCCCCCTGGTGGTCAAACAGGGCACAGGAGAAGTCCAGCCGTTCGCGAATGTTCACCGAACTGCTGGTGTTCTGGAGGGTGACGCCCATCTGCTCGGCGATCGCCCGGAAGAGATTGCTGAAGATCTCCAGCCGCACCGGGTCCGGGTGGGAGAGATCATGGTCGCGGCGATGCCCCTCGACCCGCTGGCGCTGCAGCAGCAGATTTCCCTGGGCGTCCACCCGGGCGGCCCAGCCCGGCTCGACCACGTTGGTGCCAGTGGGTTCGAGAATCAGCAGCGGACCCGCCAAGGCATCCCCGGGCCGCAGGTCGGCACGCTGGTAAACCGGCACCCGCTGCCAGGTGTCCCCGCTGAACAGATTGGTCTCGGCGATCGCCTGCAGGGGATCCTGCCGGGGGGCCAGGGGAGGCAGTTGGGCACTCACCTCGGCGCTCTGAATGGCCTCCACCAGCAGCGCCTCGATCTGCAGCGGCCGCTGCAGGCAGAAGCCGTAGCGGCGACGGTGTTCCGCCTCGAACCGGGCCGTCAGCGTTGCGGCATCGCTCCAGGCCAGCACCAGTGGCGAGTCGGTGCCCTGGTAGCGGATCTGCAGCCGCCGCTCCACCCGGTCGACCCGCTCCAGTTCGGC
>CAYZUY010000146.1:2474-5802 GCA_964481495.1 uncultured bacterium | reverse complement strand
CCTCCTGACGGGTCAGAGCACCGGCCTTCTGCCAGAGATACGTCTGGTCCGCCAGGGTAGCGGCCAGGGCCTCATCCCCCTGGGGCGGCTGCTGGCAGAGGCTGGTGGTGAAATCCTTGATCTGCTGCTGGGTCGGGAAGGCCTGAGCCGGGGCGGCGATCGCCACCACAGACAGCAGCAGGGTCGAACAGAAACGCTTCATGGGGCCACTCAGGCGCAACCCCAACATTCTGCCGGGATGGGGTACTGACGACCAGCCACCCTCAGATCGGACCGTAGAGCGAGATCCAGAGCGGCAGCAGCGGCAGCAGGAGCAGACAGCCGAGGGCCACAGACGTGGCACTGAGCCGCCGATCGAGGCCGTAGATCTCCGCCAACATCACCGTCGAGAAGGCCGGGGGCATTCCCGCCTGAATCACCAGCGACACCTCACCGGCGGGAGGCAGCCGCAGCCAGCGGGTCAGGGCCAGCATCACCAGGGGCAGCACCAGCATCCGGATCCCCAGCAGCGGCCAGAGCACCGGAGCCGGGCGATCGCCACGCAACCGCCGCAGGTTGATGCCGATCAGCACCAGGGCCAGGGCGACCGTCCCGAAGGCCATGAACTGGAGGAACAGCGTCAGCACTGGCGGTAGCACCCGCCCCTGAAGCAGCAGACCCAGGCCCAGCCCCCAGAGGGGGGGATTGAGCAGCAGGCGCCGCAGCATCTCGGCCAGGGATAGGGCACCCCCCCCGTAGCGGGCGGCGATCGCAATCCCGACCGAGAACAGCAGCAGACTGGTGCCCAGTACATCGAAACAGATCCCCCAGACCAGTTCGTGGGGGCCCACCAGGGCCAGCAGCACCGGATAGCCGACGAAACCGGTGTTCCCGGCCAGGGTACCGAGCAGTAGGCTGCCCCGGGTCGCGGGGGACTGGGGAATCCAGCGACCGGTCAGAAACGCCAGCCCGAGGCCGATCATCCCCACCAGCCAGGCCAGGGGTCCGGCCCAGAGCAGATTGCTGTCGAGGGGCGAGCGGGCCACGAACCCGGCAATCGCCAGGGGCACAAAGACCCAGAACATCACATCCCCGAGGCGACGGCTGAAGTCCGGACCGCCGCGATCGCCCCAGAGCACCCCGAGACCGACTCCGGCCCCCAGCAGCAGGTAGAGCCGCAGCAGCGTCAGCCAGGGGAAGACCATCAATCAGACACGGTCGAAACCGTCGATGCGGGTAAAGCCCTGATGGTCGTCACTGGCATTACCGGGCCGCCAGGAGAACAGCGTCTGCAGTTCCGCCTCCCGGGCCGCCTCCAGTTCCGCCACCACATCGGAGATGAACAGCACCCGCTCGGCGGGCGCACCAATGTCGGCGACGATGCGGCGATAGCTGTCGGCTTCGCGCTTACCCCCCACCCGCGTGTCGTAGTAGCCGCTCAGGTGGGGGGTGAGGTCACCATGTTCGCTGTAGCGGAAGAGCAGTTGCTGGGCCTGGACACTGCCGGAGGAGTAGATGCGGATCTGCTTTCCAGCAGCAATCCACCGCTCGAACGCCCTCGGCACATCGTCGTAGACCTGGGCCTTGAGACTGCCGTCCCGGTAGCCCTCATCCCAGATCTTGCCCTGGAGTGACTTCAGACCCGTGGACTTGCGATCGCAGGCGATCAGCCAGTGGAGATAGGGGACGGCCGCCAGGGGATCATCCCCCGCCCAGGCCGGGCAGGCCGCATCGGTCTCGGCGGCATGCTCCTGGCGTAGCAGGGCCAGATCCGCCTGCACCTCGGGTTCGGCACCGTGGGCCCGCAGGAACGCCTCAGCCCGGTCCCGGGCGAAGGGGAACAGCACGCCGAAGACGAAATCCACCGGGGTCGTGGTGCCCTCGATGTCCAGCAGCAGCACATCCGCCCCGGCAGCCAGCAGTTCGCTCATGGTCGTGTCAGTTCCGTTCCAGCAGCAGACGACGATAGGTCAGTTCCAGCAGGAACTCAAGGATTTCCAGATGGCGACGGGCCTGGAACAGATCCGCGCCCCAGGCGTAGAGGCCGTGACCGGCGATCAGCAGCCCGTAGGGCGCCTCCGCCAGCAGCGGCTCTGCCTCATCACTGAGAGCCTCGAGATCCTGGCTGTTAGGCAGAATCGGCACCAGCACCGAGGTGTCGTGGGTGCGGATGCCTTCCAGGCCTTTGAGCATCTCGTAGCCGTGCAGCTCCAGGCCCCGCTCCGGCAGGAACAGTTCCGAGAGCAACGTGTTGAAGATGGAGTGGGTGTGCAGCACCGACCCGGCCCCGCAGCGGTCGATGATCCGCAGGTGCAGGGCCGTCTCTGCCGAGGCCTTGCCGCCGCCTGCGAGCACCTCACCCCGGGCATCCACTTCGATCAGGTCCTCGGGAGCCACCAGCCCCTTGTCGACCCCACTGGGGGCCATCAGCAGCCGCAGCGGTTCGGCCTCGAGGACGACACTGAAATTGCCGCCGGTGCCCCGGCACCAGCCCTTGGCATGGATGTCCTGCATCACCCAGGCCAGCGCGTCCCGGGGGTTCGAACGGTGCAACATAATGAACGGTTCTGCACGTCGCCTGTCGCAGCATAGCGGCCGACGGGATCCCTCGCTCAAGGAAAAACCGATGACCACGTTCCGCAGCCTGGAATGGCAGGGGGATGCCCTGCAGTTGCTCGACCAGCGGGCCCTGCCCCACCGCACGGAGTACCTGCGCTGCCCAGACGTGGACGCCGTGGCGATCGCCATCCGCGACATGACCGTGCGCGGCGCCCCGGCCATCGGGGTTGCCGCCGCCTTCGGGATGGTGCTGGCCGCCCAGGCGAGCGAGGCTACAACGGTCGAGGGACTGCGAGCCGACCTGGCGATCGCCGCCGACCGGCTCAAGGCCGCTCGTCCCACCGCTGTGAATCTGGCCTGGGCCGTGGACCGGCTGCTGCAGGCCGCCCGGGAACCCAGTGATTCCGCCAGTGACCTGCGCCAGCGTCTGGAAGCCCTGGCCCAGGCGATGTACGCCGAGGATATCGCCGTCAACCGGGCCATCGGAGAGCATGCCCAGGCCCTGATCCCCGATGGGGCAACGGTGATTCACCACTGCAACACCGGCGCCCTGGCCACCGTCGACTACGGCACCGCCCTGGGGATCATCCGTATCGCCCACGAGCAGGGCAAGCGGATCTTCGCCTACCTCGACGAGACCCGCCCCCGGCTCCAGGGGGCCAGCCTCTCGGCCTACGAACTGCAGGCCTACGGTGTGCCCTTCAAGCTGATCGTCGATGGGGCCTCGGGCTGGCTGATGCGCACCCGCCAGGTCGACTGCTGTCTGGTGGGCTGCGATCGCGTCGTCGCC
>CAYZUY010000146.1:0-2464 GCA_964481495.1 uncultured bacterium | reverse complement strand
TCGCCAACGGCGACACCGCCAACAAGATTGGCACCTACAACCTCGCCCTGGCAGCCAAGGCCCACGGTGTGCCCTTCTACGTCGCCTGCCCCACCAGCACCCTGGATCTGACCATCCCCAGCGGCGAACAGATCGAAATCGAAGAGCGCGACGGCCGGGAGATCACGGAAATCGCCGGGCAGGCGATCGCCCCCACCGGGACCGAAGTCTTCAACCCAGCCTTCGACGTCACTCCTGCCGAGCTGATTACGGCGATCATCACCGAGAAGGGCATCGTCTACCCACCCTTCGCCGAGAATCTGGCGGCCCTGATGGCGACCGCCACCTGAGCCTCAGTTCAGTTCCAGGCGCAGCTTGCGGGCTAGGGCTTCGAGGGCTTCTCCCCCCGCCGGGCGATCGCACTTGCGGCCCTGGTCATCCATCCACACCGGCTGCTGCCCCTGCCAGAGCAGCGGCCAGTCGGGCCGGTTGGGCAGTTCCAGCATCATCGAGCGGCCCTCCCCGGAGGGATAGACCTCGACCCGGATCGTCCAGGCTGGGCTGGGCTCGCCCTCCAGATCCCGGGCCAGCAGCTCCAGTTCCAGCTCATCGTCGCGACTTTCCAGCCTGCCGCTCCAGACCTGCTCCGGCAGACAGCGACCCGCCACCGCCAGGACCACCTGCAGCAGCCGGTCCATCGGCTCCAGTTCCGGGTCGAACGGGTCCGACATCAGGCAGCAGCGGACCCGGGTTTGGCGAAGATCATCCGCCCGGCGGAGGTCTGCAGGGAGCCGGTGACCACTACGTCCAGTTGGCGCCCGATGTGACGCTGACCTTCTTCGACCACCACCATCGTGCCGTCGTCGAGGTAGCCGACCCCCTGGTCGCTCTCCTTGCCTTCCTTGAGGATGCGCAGATTGAGACGATCGCCGGGCAGGTAGCTGGGCCGCAGGGCCTTGGCCAGATCGTTGATGTTCAGCACCGGCACTGCCTGGATGCTGGCCACCTTGTTGAGGTTGTAGTCCGTGGTCACCAGGGTGCCGCTCAGGTCCTGGGCCAGCTTCACCAGCTTGGCGTCCACGGTGGGGATGTCATCGTAGTCGGTGTTGCTGACGACAATGCGACGCCCGTAGGTCTCCCGCAGGCGGTTGAGGATATCGAGACCGCGGCGACCGCGTAGCCGCTTCTGCTCATTGGCCGAGTCGGCCACAGTCTGCAGTTCCAGCAGCACGAACTGGGGCACGATGATCTGCCCCTCCAGGAAGCCGGTCTCCAGCAGCGCGGTGATCCGGCCATCAATGATGCTGCTGGTGTCGAACACCTTGGCGATCGCCGGATTGAGGGTCCCTTCCGCCACCAGGGTGCTGCGGACACTGCCGGGATTGAGCAGCTGCACCAGCGGGCGACCGTGGGTATCGGCCAGACTGACGCCGATGAAGGCGAAGACGAGACTGCTGAGCACCGCCGCCAGGGGTTTGAGGAAGGCGAATTCCCCCGGAATGGGTAGCAGGAACACCGGTGCCAGCACCAGATTGGCAATCAGCAGGCCGAGGATCAGGCCCGCCGCCCGGCTGATCAGCAGGTCCGTCGGCATCGAGCGGATGTTGCGCTGCAGGCGGCGCAGGGCCGTCTGCACCACCAGCCCGAAGACACCGCTGATCAGAGCCGTGAACCCGGCCACCACGAAGCGCAGACCCTCGGTGTTCGACACCTGGCTGAGGGCGGAGGATGGCAGCAGATCGATGCCCAGGAATCCGGAGACGGCCCCTGTCAGCAGAAACAGAAGAATGATCAGGGCGTCGAGCATAGGTGTCGATCAGGACCGCAGCGGTGAGCGCTAAGTTCGGTGTGGACCGGACAATCCCGTCCGAACCGCCCCATTATATCGGCGCACCCTTGAGCCACCCGCCCACCGCTGCCTACGTTCACATCCCCTTCTGTCGCCGTCGCTGCTTCTACTGCGACTTCCCGATCACGGTGGTGGGCGATCGCCGTCGCGGCCAGGACTCCGGCACCATCCGCGAATACCTGGAGGCTCTGACGCAGGAAATCCACCGGCAACCGGTGCTGGGACCGGCCCTGACCTCGGTCTTCTTCGGCGGCGGCACGCCCTCCCTGCTGGATGGGGAGCAGATCCGGCAGGTGCTCGCTGCCCTGGCCCACCGCTTCGGCATTGCCGACGGTGCCGAGATTTCGATCGAGATGGACCCGGCCACCTTCGACCTTGCCCAGGCCCGGGAGTACCTGCAGACGGGCATCAGTCGCATCAGCCTCGGCAGTCAGGCCTTCCAGGACCGACTGCTGACCGCCTGCGGCCGTACCCACCGGGTAGCCGACATCGGGATCGCAGTGGCGGATCTGCGGGCCGCGGGCTGCACCACCCTCAGCCTCGATCTGATCTCGGGGCTACCGGGCCAGACCCTGGCAGACTGGGAGGAGTCGCTGGCAGCGGCGATCGCCCTTGAGCCTGAACACATTTCCGCCT
>CAYZUY010000145.1:0-5821 GCA_964481495.1 uncultured bacterium | reverse complement strand
GGTGCGGCAGCTGATGGATGGGGATCTGTTCGAGCGGGATGCCCAGGGTCGGCTGCTTCCCCACGCCGACTGGCGGCAGCGGGCGATCGCCCTGGCCGGGGCCGCCACCGCCCCATTGGCAGCGGCCCCGGAAACCGTGACACTGGACACAGTTCCGTCGGAGTCCGAGTTGTGAAGCAGCCCCGCCGTCTCTATGCCCTGGGTGTTCTGGCCATCGCCGTGCTGCTGACCGCCGCTCTGTTCGACGATGAGATCGTCGCTCTGATGCAGGGCACGAACCTGCCCGAGAACCCACCCGCCCGCACCCGTTAGGCCACAGACCTCCGCCGGATGGCGGATGGTGGCGGGTAGCGCCCCGTGCTCAGATGGAGAATTGTCGGATTTTCCTGACAGACGTTTGACGGCTGTCCGGCTGATTCGCTGGTACTGATCCCCAACCCTCCATGCTGCATCGCATTCTGGCGGTCCTGGCCGTCACCGGTTTCTGGGCCGAACCGGCTCAGGCCCGCCCCGTCACGGCCACGGTCTACCACGAGTGGTTCAACGGCCGACCCACCGCCTGCGGCAGCACCTACAGCGACTACAAAGTCAGCGCCGCCCACCCCTGGCTGCCCTGCGGCACCCGGGTCCGGGTCAGCCACCAGGGTCGCAGTCTGACGGTACCGATCACCGACCGTTGCGCCTGCGAATCCATCGACCTCTCCTACGAAGCCGCCCGGCGCCTGGGCATTCCCAGCCAGGGCACGGCCCGGGTGCAGCTGCAGGAAATCTGAGCCCGTCTCAGTCGGTCAGGGGGTCCAGCCGTTCACCCACATTGACGCGGGCACCGTTCACCCAGTCCCAGCCACTGCCCGCCTTCTTGCCAGAGGGCTGGACCTCCCGCAGCAGCAGCAGACCGTCGCCGGTCTGCACCAGCGGTCCGAGGTTGCGGGCGATCGCCACAATCTGCCCCGGTTCGCCGTCGGGCAGCTCCAGCGACACCTCGGTAAGCAGGTCGTAGGGCGCGGGCAGCCCCGGCTGCACCGGCACCGTCCCCAGCAGCTTCAGACGCTCACCCCGGAAGGTCGCCCCGCAGGCCGGGTGAAAGGCCCGAATCCGGTTGTGGATCGCCTGGGCGGAGGTGGTCCAGGCGATCTGCGCATCCGCCTTGGTCAGCAGTCGGGCATAGGTGGCCCGGGCCTCGTCCTGGGGTTCCGGGGTCAGGGTCCCGGCATCCAGCCCCCGCAGGGTCTCGATTAGCAGATCCGCGCCCGCGTTCGAGAGACGATTCGCCAGATCCCCGCTGGTTTCGAGGGGGTCGATGGGCGTGGTCTGGCGCAGCAGCATCGCGCCGGTGTCCATGCCCGCATCCATGAGCATGGTCGTGTTGCCGGTCTCGGGCTCCCCGTCGGCGATCGCCCACTGAATCGGGGCCGCCCCCCGATAGCGGGGCAGCAGCGACCCGTGCACGTTGACGCAGCCCAGGCGCGGCATGTCGAGGATGCGCTGGGAGAGGATCTGGCCGTAGGCCACGACCACGAAGGCATCGGCAGCGGTGGCTTCGAGCGCCTTCAGCGCCGCCTCGTCACGCTTAATCCGCTCCGGCTGCAGCACGGGAATGTCGGCGGCGATCGCCACCTGCTTCACCGGCGAGGGCAACAGCTGACTGCCGCGCCCCCGCTTGCGATCCGGCTGGGTGACACAGGCCACCACCTCGAAACCGGGGGTGGCGATCAGTCGCTCCAGGGTCGGGACCGCAAACCGGGGCGTCCCGAAGAAGACCACACGCATCGGGTCTAGCCCTTCAGCTTCTGGGCGAGGATCTGGTTGGTGAGCTTGGGATCGACGCGACCGCCGGTCTTCTTCATGATCTGACCGACGAAGAAGCCCTGCAGCTTAGTCTTACCGGCCCGGAATTGCTCCAGTTCTGTCGGGTGGGCGGCAATCACCTCATCGATGATCGCTTCGATCGCCCCGGCATCGGAAATCTGGGTCAGGCCCTTGGCCTCGACAATCGCCTTGGCCGACCCGCCCTTCTCCAGCAGGTCCGGCAGGATTTCCTTGGCGATCTTGCCGCTGATCGTGCCGTCCTCGATCAGCGTGATCAGCTCCGCCAGATTCGCCGGGGTGAGGGGCAGGTCCTGCACCGTCATCTTGTTGGCGTTGACGTAGGCGGCGATGTCGCCCATCAGCCAGTTAGCCGCCTGCTTGGCATCGGCCCCGGCCGCCACGGTCGCCTCGAAATAGTCGGCGTTGGCCTTCTCATCGGTCAGCACCCGGGCATCGTAGGCCGACAGACCGTAGTCCTCGGTGTAGCGATGCCGCTTCCGGGCCGGCAGTTCCGGCAGCTGAGCCAGCCAATCGGTCTTCTGGTCCTCGCTGACGACAATCGGTCCCAGGTCGGGGTCGGGGAAGTAGCGGTAGTCGCTGGAGCCTTCCTTCTTGCGCATGGACTTGGTCACCTGGGTGGCCTCATCCCAGAGCCGCGTCTCCTGGACGATTTCCTCACCGGTCGCCATGCACTCGATCTGGCGCTCGATCTCGTATTCAATCGCCCGCTGGATGGCGTTGAAGGAGTTCATGTTCTTGATTTCGACCTTGGTGCCGAAGGCTTCGGTACCCTTGGGCCGAATCGAGATGTTGACGTCGCAGCGCAGGGAGCCTTCCTGCATGTTGCCGTCGCTGACACCGAGGTAGCGCATGATCCGGCGCAGCTCCTGGGCATACTCGGCGGCTTCGCGGCCGGTGCGCAGATCCGGCTCCGAGACGATTTCCGCCAGGGGAATCCCGGCCCGGTTGTAGTCCACCAGGGAGTGGGTCGAGCCTGCCAGACGGTCGGACCCGGCGTGCACCAGCTTGCCCGCGTCCTCCTCCATGTGCAGACGGGTGATGCCGATCCGCTTGGTGTAGGGGTCATTGCCCTTCTCAGCCACCTCGATCTCGATCCAGCCGTGCTCGGCAATCGGCAGGTCGTACTGGGAGATCTGGTAGTTCTTGGGCAGGTCGGGGTAGAAGTACTGCTTGCGATCGAACTTGCTGTAGGGCGCAATCTGACAGTTCAGCGCCAGACCGGCCTTGACGGCGTATTCGAGCACCTTCTCGTTCAGGACCGGCAGGGTGCCGGGCAGACCACAGACGATCGGGTCGATGTGGGTGTTGGGGTCGGCCCCGAACGTGGTGGCCGCCGGAGAGAAGATCTTGGTCTCGGTGCCGAGCTGCACGTGGGTTTCGAGACCGATGATCGCTTCGTACTCGGTTTTCGCGGGCGCAGCAGCAGTCATACCGGCAGTTCAGTTCGGGGCAAAGGCTAACCCCGCTATTGTATCGCCGCCCCCCGGAGCACCCCGGCCCAGCGCAGGTCGAGACTGTCGGGCAGATCGCCGCTCACCGGCAACGAAGCCCCGGCCCGGAACTCACCCGGCGGCAGGGCCGTGAAGCGCTCCCGGCAGCGGCGGGTCGCCTCGGTCTGATCCTCGGGCAGCCCCGGATAGAGCTGGCCCTGGGGCTGGCCGCTGAAGTAGCGGCAGCCGCCCAGGTCCCGCTGGGTCTGCGGGTCGATCAGGCGGATCTCCAGAGGGCTCTGGCTCTGGAGGGTGGGGTGGAACATGTCGGGCTGGGTGCGGGCCCGGAAGCGGACAGCGCCGACCCGGTCGGGCGTTCCGTCTAGGGGCAGGGCATAGCCGTTGACCGTGAGGGCGTAGCGCCGGGCGGCATCGCTCTCCAGGCTGATCTCCAGCCGCTCCATCGAGGCATCTACCGGACGGCTGCTGCCGTTGTTTTCGCCCAGGGCATGCCAGGGCTCGATCGCCCGCCGCAGCACCAGGGTCAGGGGTTCGCCCTCGCTGCCGGTCAGCGACACCCGCCCCAGTTCGGGGAAGCGGTGGGCGAAGAAGGGCTCGAACCACTCCGGCTCGAAGCGGTAGCCCGCCTCAGCGAGGGCCTCGAGCACCGCGGCGAAATCCGCCCGCAGCACCGAGGGCCGCAGATAACGGTCGTGCAGGGCCGTACCCAGGGGACGCAGGGGCGCGGTGTAGGGCTCCCGCCAGAACCAGGCGACGCAGGCGCGGATCAGCAGGCACTGGAGCAGACGCAGATCGGCGGTTTCGGGCATGGCGATCGCCCGCAGTTCCAGCAGCCCGATCTGCAGGCGTGGGTTCTCGACCGGGAACAGCTTGTCAATGCAGAACTCGGCCCGGTGGGTATTGCCGCTGGTGTCAATTAGCAGATTACGCAGCAGCCGATCCACCAGCCAAGCGGGCACCGGCTCGCCCGGGGGCAGGCAGGCAAAGGCCAGCTCCAGTTCGTAGAGGCTGTCGTGGCGACCCTCATCCACCCGGGGCGACTGGCTGGTGGGGCCGACGAAGGGCCCGCTGAACAGGTAGGAGAGGCTGGGGTGGTGCTGCCAGAAGCGCAGCAGGCTGACCAGCAGGTCTGGGCGGCGCAGCACCGGGCTGCGGTCGAGGCTGGGCCCGCCGAGGGTGACGTGGGCACCGCCACCGGTGTCGAGGCGGAAGCCCTCGTAGCTGAACTTGTGGGCGCAGAGGCCGCAGGCGGCGGCTTCCTCGTAGAGCAGCCGGTTGAGATGGCAGAGCTCGGACCAGTTGCGGGCCGGGTGGATGTTCACCTCCAGCACGCCGGGGTCCGGGGTGATCTGGAAGCCGCGGATGCCCTGACCGCCCGGCGGCGGATAGCCGTCCAGGCCGATGGCCAGATTCAGCTGCTGGCCGACGGCGGCGATCGCCGTCAGCAGATCGGAGTAGGCCCGGGCGGAGCCGAAGGGCGGAACCAGCAGGAGCAGACTGCCACCGCGCACCTCGGCGGTCACTGCCAGCCGGAGGCTGTTGGGGGCCACCACCAGGGGTTCAGGCAGGACCGGTACCGGCGGATCCGCCAGCCCGGCATCGGTCTCCAGCTGCCACTCCGCTTCGGGCAGATCCCCCAGGGGCAGCCGTAGCCCCACCGGCGAACTGCCGGGCAGCAGCGCCAGCGGGTGGGGAATCGTCCAGGCACAGCTTACCCAGCCCCCCTCACTGGCCAGCAGCGGCAGCACCCAACCGGCATCGGTCGTCCCGCCGGGCTCCCGGGCGGGCAGACAGTCCTGGGGGGCTACGCCCAGGTAGGTGGCCAGGGCCTCCAGAACGGCCCGGGCATCGTCAGCCGTGGCCGGGCGGGGCTTGGCCGGGGGCGGCGGCAGCAGCGGTTCGCCGTCCTCCCGCCAGTAGCAGCCCAGAGCCCAGCGGGGAATCGGCTCCCCGGGATACTGCTTGCCGTAGCTGCCGATCAGCAGCGGCCCCGCCAGGCCCAACCGCACCGCCAGCCGCTCCAGCAGCACCCAGCCGAGTTCGCGCTTGCGATCGCCCAGGGCCGCCACCTGCCACTCCGGCGCTTCCGGGTCCTCAGCCGACACGAACGTCGGTTCACCGCCCATCCACAGATCCACCCCCGCCGCATCGAGGTCGGCATCCACCTGCTGCCCGAGGGCATCAATGGCGGGCCAGAAGTCGGCCAGGGAAGCGAAGGCGGCAGCAGTCATGGATCACGGATTGGGCAGAAGCCCTCAAATCCTGACGGAGCGGGCGGGCAGACAGGGTAGCCCCTGATACATCCCCCCGAGCGACCGTCCCGATCCGCGTGACCGCTACCGTAGAAAGAGCGCTTCAGCAACGGATTGATGACGGACATCCTCATCCTCGGCGGTGGCATCATCGGCCTGGCGACGGCACTGGAACTGCGCCAGCGCGGCTGCCGGGTGCGTGTGGTCTGCCGCGATCGCCAGGAGGCCGCCGGGTTCGTCGCTGCCGGGATGATCGCGCCCCAAGCTGAAGGACTGAGCGGGCCCCAG
>CAYZUY010000144.1:0-5851 GCA_964481495.1 uncultured bacterium | reverse complement strand
CCGGAAAAGGATCTGGAGTGGGATGCTGCGGATGTGGAGGGGCAGTTCCGCTTCCTCAACCGCATCTGGCGGCTCGTGAGCGAATACGCAGCGGCGCCGGTGGCCGAGGTGGCACTGCCGGCGGAACTCGCCAAGCCCGAGAAGGATCTGCGCCGGGCCGTGCACACGGCGATCAAGGAGATCACCGAGGACCTCGACGGCGACTACCAGTTCAACACCGCCGTGTCGGAGCTGATGAACCTCAGCAATGCCCTGGCGGATGCGCCCTGCAAGGACTCACCGGTCTACCGCGAGGGGATCGAGACCCTGCTGGGGCTGCTGGCCCCCTTCGCGCCGCACCTGGCCGAGGACCTCTGGCAGCAGCTGAGTCACAGCGGTTCGATTCATCTGCACCCCTGGCCTCAGCTGGATGCTGCCGCCCTCGTGGTGGATGAGATCCCTCTGGTGATTCAGATCCTCGGTAAGACCCGGGGCACGATCACGGTTCCGGCGGGGGCCGATAAGGACACCCTTGAGCAGCTGGCGCGGGAGTCCGAGGTGGCCCGCAAGTGGATTGAGGGTAAGGAGATCCGCAAGGTGATCGTGGTGCCGGGCAAGCTGGTGAACTTTGTCGTCGGGTAGCGATCGCCCCCTGGACTGACACCGCAGGAGAGGGCCCGCCATGGACTGGCGGGCCCTCTGTGGTCTTGGGCTTGAGTAGTAGCCCTAGGGGGTTGTCCGGGCCTCCAGCTGGCAGGGCTGACCATCCAGCTCCAGGGTGAGGCGAACCACTACCGGTTGACCTGGCTGCAGCTGCACCAGTTGCCGTTGGATGAACCGGAAGCGGTTGAGGGGGCTGAGATCCGGTTGGAGGTCCCAGGGGAGTGGGTACGTGGAGGTGCCCTGCTGCCATTCACTGCCCAGAACCTGGGCCTGATGGGACCGGGGGCTGGCGTTGATCAGGGAGAGCTCCACGTTGAGGGCATGGGTCTCCGGTCCTCGGACCTGGGGTGGGGGAGCTGACGTGCCGGGGGGGAGCGCCCCGTCCGGGCCGGAGGGAATCGGGTCGAGCCAGATGCGCAGCTGGCGTTCGATGCCGGGGGTGGTGCAGGGAACTGGAGTCTGGGTCATGGCGATCGCCGGGGGGAGAGGGACGCTGGGGACGGATGTGCCTGAGGGACTGAGCATGCCCACCAGACTGAGGCTGGCGCGGATGGGGCGGGATGGTGTTGGCTTCATGGTGGGCTCCCGGTGCGGGAACCGGCAGGTGGGAAACCCGACCTGCCGGAGAGTGGGAACTCAGGACCAAGGACCGGTCCTGAGTCGGGGAATCAGCTGTTGGAGTAGCTGATGTTGGCGCCGAGTTGCATCAGTTGGGCAAAGGTCAGCAGCAGGTGCTGGGCGCCCCAGGGGTTGCGGATAGAGAACCGGCCGGTGATGGCGTCGTAGCCGGTGATGGTGTAGGCGTGACCCTGAACAGCGGTGCTGATGCTGGTTTCACCGGCGTTGCTGTTGGTGGCCAGGTTGTTGAACCCACCGACCGTGACGATCCGGTTGCCGGTGACCAGCGTGACCAGTTCCGCCTGGCTGAGACCGGTGGCGGCATTGTTGCTCAGACCCTCGGTGGTGGTGGCCAGTCCGGTGATGTGGGTGGTGGCAGCGGCCTTCGAGCCCCAGCCGATGCCGTTGTCATCACCATTGCCGTAGAAGTTGGTGCCATCCTGGCCGATGCGGCCGGACTCGTTCACCTGGGCATAGGCTTTCTCGGCCAGGGCTGCCCAGAGTTCGTTGTTGCCTGCAACCAGTTGCTTTCCGGCCGCACCGTCATCGGCGTAGATGTAGCGACCGGCAGCATCGGTGGCCATCATCCGATCCACCGTCACGTAGTCGGTCTTGCCGTTGGTGAAGAAGCGAACGCTCCAGGTGCCGTCGCCGTTATCGCGGAACATATCGGAGACCATTGCGTTCTTGTCGTTGGCCGTGCCCCCCAGAGCGGAGAGGAAGTAGCAGGAACCCGTGGCACCCTGGTCGATATCGCTGGCGCTGGCACCACCCACGAACAGACTGCCGTTGGCTCGGGTGTAGGAGCCGCGAAGGTTGTTGCTGCCATCCCGACCGATGGCGGGGCGATCCGTGCCCAGGAAATGCTTGCCGAGCAGCAGGTTCAGCTGCGTGGTGGAACTGCCTGCCGCCAGGTTGCCCAGGTTGTCGCGCAGGCTGTCGGAGCCGGTATACCACTGGTTGCTGTTGTCAGCGAAGAGTACCTTCTCGGAGAGCACCTTCAGGTCGGTGGCCACATTCACGGTATTGATCGCGTTGTTGTAGAAATTGCGCAGATCGGTCAGTTCGGTGTTGGTGACGCTGCCGCCATCGCCAGCACTCTTCAGGATGCCGATCACGTCGGCCCGGGAGAGGCTGCTGTCGGTGCGGATGGCGTTGAGGGCAGCATTCTCGACGCTGCTGTCGGTGATCATGTCCCGCCAGTAGGCCTCCAGTGCGTCGGCGTTGCGGCTGATGTTCAGGGTGTAGCCGGTCTGGCCATGGCCCCAGGGCTGCTCGGAGTAGCTGTAGACCCGGGCGTAGTAGGTGCCGGTGTTGAGATTGCGGAGGATGGACTCGCTGAGGCTGCCGCCCTGGTCGGAGTGGTTCAGCAGCGCACCATTCGTGTCGTAGAGGGCGAGGCCGATATTCTGGCTCAGTCCGGTCAGGGAGATGCTGATGTCGCCGCTCTTGCCGACCTGGAAGCGGTAGTAGTCATCGGCATCGCGGACGCCGCTGTAGGTGTAGCCGGCAAAGCCCTGGATGGTGGCGCCACTGCGGTAGACCACGGTGCCGACATCGATGGCGTTGGAGAGGTAGTCACCGCGGTCGTAACCGACGGACTCATCGGCGGAACTGCTGACCACACCGGCATAGCAGTTGTTGGTGTAGTTGCGGTTGCCGGTGACCTGGTCCCGGTTGAACATCGCCTGGGCCAGCAGCGTATTCACTTCGGTGATTTCAGCAGCGGTTGTCACACCGCCCACAATCAGGGTTGTGCCACCCACCACCAGGGAGGAGCCATCCAGGCGGGGGCCAGAGGCGGCACCGATGAAACCCTGCTGCTCAGGGGACTGCAGACCGTAGGCAGTGGCGTTGGGCAGGGCAGCACCGGCGCTCTGGCGGGTCAGATCGGTGGTGAGGTCGAGGTTGGTGGACTGATTGCGAGCGGTGGTTTCGAACATGGTGAGGAAGCTGAACTCGTCGATGAGTTCAGCTTCGAATCCGCGCGCTGCGTTTCCCGTGAGCCGGATCACCGCTGACTGTGATGCTGCTCACGACTGCTGCTACGCTTCCGATTCGGGCTGTGGCAGGGGCCAATCGCGCAGGGTGGCGATCGCCACGAACCAGCCCAGGCGCAGCTTTGCCAGCACTCCGGTGTGCTGGGCCAGTTCCGCGTATTTGGCCCGACCACAGGGGGTCTTGATCCAGCGGTGAATGGCGGGTTGTGTCATGGCGGCAGCTCGTTTCGTCGGTTTCATTGTCGGGCTGGCCACCGAGATGGAGTAATCGGAAATCCATCTGAAAGTGGTGGATCTCCGTACGGGAAGCCCCTAGATTGAGACCGAACCCCGTTGACACGGTCATGCGTAAAACCCTGCCCGGACTGCTGCTCACAGCGGCCCTGATCTCGCCCCTGATGCTGCCCTCACTGCCGGTCCGGAGCAGTTCTCCGGCAGCCTGGGATGCTCTGGCCCAGGAGGGACTCAAGGCCTGCCGTCGACTGCTCAAGTCCCAGGGCTATGACCCCGAGGGGGTACAGCGCCTTCCCGACGGCAGGCTGCAGTACCGTCCGATTAATGCCGGGGTGGTGCTGACCCTGTTCGGGATGGATCGGCGCAATGGTAACGAACTGCGGTTCCGCTGCCGCTACCAGGGTGGGCTGGCCGAAATTGTGCGCACCAGTGATGACGATGGGGGTGACAGCATGCCCAAGCCCCAGCCGCAGCCCACTCCCGGTCTGAGTGTGGATGACGTGCGTAACCAGTGCGTGCAGATGGTGCGTGACCTGGGAATCGGTCGCCAGTTCCCCGAGAACTTCCGGCAGGAAGGCAGTGATGTACGTGGCACCGTGGTCGGCATGCCGGTGCTGAATCTGTTCAACGTCCGCTATCCCTTCGACTGCTGGGCCAGCGGTCGCCGCATCGAGCTGTCGCGCACCTTCCCGGGTTATCCCGGTAATACCGTTGATGCGGTTGCGGCCCGCTGTCGCCAGGCAGCCGGGGCCTCGGGCCTGACGGTGCAGCAGCTGCGCAACTTCGTCTACGACCGGCGTGGCATCAGCGGGGAGGTCGTCACCGGCTCCGCGGCCAGCGCCTTCAACGGCAGTCGCCTCTGGAGCTGTCGCCAGGACAGCAACGCCGTGGTGCTGACCCTGCGCTGAGGCTCAGAAGTCGGAGAGCTCCATGGCCCGGTAGCGATCGCCACCGCCCAGGCTGGTCCGACCGGGGCGAAACACCTCCACCAGGGCGTCCGGGGGCACGTCCAGCTGCAGGCTCATACCCGCCGCCAGCACCCGCTCGGTCAGCACCTGCTGGCGCCACCAGGCGCGGACTACTTCCAGAACAGCGCTGCGGTTGGTGTAGGTGTACATCCGTCTCATCCGTCGAACCGGACCCGTAATCGGCGCGATCGCCCGAACGTTATCGTGTGTTCATTGTCCTGAATTCCGGTTGCTTCTGTGGTTCGGAGTCTGTCTGATTAGCAGTGCTATTCAGTCGGATGCCAATTCTGAAATCAGCTTATGAATCGCCCGGGACAGCTTAACGTTCGTTAACGGAGCGGGTCATGACAGCCTGGTATGAATCGGCGGCGGTGATGGCCCGCGATCTGCTGCTGGTGGGGCCGGACCTCAGTCTGGCGGAGGCGGCCCAGATGATGAGTCAGGCCCTGGGTCAGACCTGCCCGACGGTCCCCGCTACGGGGAAGCCTGCGGAGATCAGCGGTGCCAGCAGCTGTGCCCTGGTGGTGCGTCAGCGGCGGCTGGTCGGCATCCTCACCGAGCAGGATCTGCTGCGGGGTGCGGCGGAAGGGCTCGACCTCAGTCGTGCCAGTGTGGGCGAGATCATGACCCCGGAACCGCTGACGCTACCGGCGGAAGGCGCCCGGGATGTCTTCGAGATTCTGTCGCTGTTCCGGGAGCGGCGCATCCGTCATCTGCCGGTGGTGCAGGCCGATGGCATCCCCGTCGGTCTGATTTCTCTGACGTCCCTGCGCCAGTCCCTGCGGGCGGTGGATCTGCTGCGCTTCCGGCGGCTGTTCGAGGTGATGGACCGGGAGATTTGTGTGGTGCCGGAGCGGTTACCCCTGAACAAGGTGGCGCGGCTGATGCTGGCCATGGGCAGCGACTGCATGGTGGTCAGCGACAGTGTCTGGGCGGCCCAGCGCCTCGGCCTTGACCCCACCCGACCCCTGGTGCCGCAGGGGCTGATCCGCGAGCGGGACATCGTTCAGTATCAGGCTCTGGAACTGGACCTGGGCAGCCTGACGGCAGCGCACGCAGTCAGTCGGCCACTGCTGGATCTGCAGCCGGAGGATTCGCTCTGGCAGGCTCACCTGCAGATGCAGGAGCGGCACATGACCCACGGGCTGGTGGTGAATGGTAATGGCATTCTCCAGGGGGTGCTGAGCCAGCGGCACTTCGTCAGTCTGCTCGACCCGGTGGAGATGTTCGATGTGATTTCGACGCTGCATCAGCAGGTGCAGGACCTGCGCCAGGAGCGGGATCAGCTGCGGGCCCGGCTGGCCGGTGACCCGGACGGGGCGATCGCCGCCGACTGAGCCCTCGCACAAAACAGAAGGCCGCCTCCCTGTTTGGGAGGCGGCCTTAGGA
>CAYZUY010000143.1:0-5902 GCA_964481495.1 uncultured bacterium | reverse complement strand
ACTACAGCCGCTGGGCGGCGATCGCCTGGCGCGGGTCCTCGCGGCGCAGCTGCCTCAGGGCTTCGTAGGCCTGACGCTCGCTGTCGCTGAGCTCGCGGGGAGCGACGATCTGCAGCTTCACCAGTTGGTCACCGCGACCGCTACTGCCGGGCCAGCCCTTGCCCCGCAGCCGCAGGGACTGACCGGAGCGCACCCCGGCGGGCACCGTCAGGGTGACGGGACCATCGGCGGTCGGGACCTGGATCTGAGCACCGAGAGCGGCCTCATCCGGGGCGATCGGCACCTCGCAGAGCAGGTTGTCGCCGTCGAGCTGAAAGAATTCGTGGGGCTGCACCGTCAGCTTCAGGTAGAGGTCGCCCCGCTGGCCGCTGCTGGGCAGGATATTTCCCTTGCCCCGCAGCCGCAGCTTGCTGCCGCTGCGCACCCCGGCGGGCACCTTCACGTCCACGGTCTCGTTGTTGATCCGCAGCTGGCGCTGGGTGCCCCGGAAGGCGTCGGCAAAGCTGATGCTCAGAGCAGCTTCGGCATCGAGGTTGACCGAACGGCTGCTGCTGCGGGCGGCACCCGGTCCGGCGGCACCACCGGCGAAGCCGCTGAAGTCCTGGAAGCCGAAGCCGCCCGGGGTCGGACCACCACCGCCGCCGCCGAAGCGGCCCAGCAACTCGTTGATGAAGTCATCGAAGCTGCCGTAGCGGCCGAACTCGAAGTCCTCGAAACCGCCGGGCGCAGCACCACCGCCGCCGGGCCAGCCGCCCCCTCCTGCCCCGCCGACCTTGTTCCAGTACTGGCCGAACTGGTCGTACTTGCGGCGCTTGTCGGCGTCCGAGAGCACTTCGTAGGCTTCGTTGATTTCCTTGAACTTGGCCTCGGCCACTTTATCGCCCGGGTTCATGTCCGGGTGGTACTGGCGGGCCAGCTTGCGGAAGGATTTCTTGATCTCGTCGGTGCTGGCCGTGCGGGCCACACCGAGCACTGCGTAGTAGTCCTTGAAATCCGTGGAAGCCATGCCGGGGGGCGATCCGTTCAGGGGTGCTAGATTGACACCTATTCTGACACCCTGCTCCTGCGGGCTCTGCCGGAGATTTCCACCGGCTCCGGGCCGGTTCCCCGAACACCATGCATCTGCCCGATCTGCCGGACGATCCGACGCTGCTGAAGCGGATTCTGCTGCCGCTGCTCGACGACTTCCTGTTCTGGTACGCCCATGCCGAGGAACTGCTGGCGGGCGATCGCCTCGATTTCCTCGCCCCCGGTGAGCAGCAGGCCCTGCTGGAGCGGGTCCGCACCGCCCGGGCCGAGGTGCGCTCGGCCACGGCCCTCTGTGACGCCACCGGCCTCGGGATTGACACCGCTGCGGTGAAGCACTGGCATGGTCTGGTGATCGAATGCTGGCAGGTTGCGGCTCGTAAACGTCAGCATTCGCGGCCGGATCAGGCGGCAGAATAGAGAAATCCGTCCCTGGGGCGGACTGGCTACCCTGCGCGAGACTGGCACCGTGCTACAGGCGATTTACCTGCTCTGCTTCGCCCTGCTGACCACCCTGGCCATCGTCACGATGGTCCGAAATCTGTTCAATGTCGGTCTGGCCAGCCAGCGCAATGATGCGGCCATCGGCCTCAGCCAGCGACCGGCCCCGACGCCCGCGCCTGCCCCGCGCCCGACCCTGCATCCGGAACTGCTCGACGAGCGGGGACGGGTGATCGAGGAACCGCTGCTGGTGATGCGCGAGATGAGCGTCGATGACGTCCGCAACCGACTCGATGCCCTCTACGATGCTTCGCCGGATGCCACGAAGGACCCGGATACCGGCAACAGCGATGAACCGCCCCTGGCCGGAGTCTGAAGCCTAGAGGGCTGCGTTAGTCGGGTCCACTTCCTCGAAGTGGATCAGGTCCTGACGGGGATCCGCGTGGCGGACCTTGAGCCACAGGGATTCGCCGGGGTTGTAGCGGTTCCGTAGCCGGGCGGGCAGTTCCAGTCCTAGGTCCTCAAGCAGCACCAAAGCCAGCCCGTCATCCTCCCGCAGCCAGCGCAGCAGCAGCGCCTGCCAGGTTTCCTCGGCCTGACGGCGCAGATACTCGATGCCCCAGTAGCGGTTGGTCTGGCGTTCCACCAGCATCGCCTCGTAGCTGACGTTGCCGGTGCTGGCCAGCAGGGGCTGCAGCTGCTCCGCCGGGAAGGGCAGATCCTCACCCCGCAGGTGAGCCTTGAGCTGGTAGTGGGCCAGCAGGTCGCTGTAGCGACGGATCGGGGAGGTGACCTGAATGTAGGTGTCGAGGCCGAGGCTGGCATGGCGGCTGGGGGACAGTGCCACCTCGCTGCGGGACATGCAGCGGCGGATGGCCACCGAGCGCACCGGACCGGCGGGAAGAGCCTGCAGTTCCTCCTCCGGCGGCAGCTCCGGCTGGGGCTGACCCCGGAAGGGCAGCGGCAGCTCGTGGGTCTGGCCGTAGCGACCGGCGGTCTCGCCGGCGAGAATCATCATTTCCGCCACCAGCTGGCGGGCCGGGGAATCCTCCAGGACGCGGATGTCGATGGCGTCGTTGCGCACCTTGATCGAGGACTCGGGCATCTCGATGGCGATCGCCCCCTGGGCCAGCCGCCACTGCTGCCGCCGCTGGGCCATCTCCCAGAGATCGAGCAGTTCCTGCTCGGCGGTGAGGCCCATCTCGATCATTTCGTCCACGTCCTCGTAGGTGAGGCGGTAGGTGGGCCGGATGCGGGTGGGATGGATGGCGTAGTCGGTGATACCGCCCTGGTCATCCAGACAGACCCCGAAGCTGAGGGCGCAGCAGTCCTGCCCCTGGACCAGACTCATCGGTCCGGTGGCCAGTTCCTCGGGGAACATCGGCACCGAGCCGGTGGGCAGGTAGACCGTTGTGCCGCGTCGGCGGGCCTCCAGGTCGATCACATCCCCGGGCAGTACGTGGCGGCTGGGGTCGGCGATGTGAATCCACAGCCGCAGCCGCCCGTCCGCCAGCCGCTCGATGCTCAGACCGTCATCGATCTCGCGGGTGCTCTCATCGTCGATGGTGTAGACCTTGTGGCTGCTCAGGTCCAGCCGCAGGTCCGCATCGGCATCGGGAGCCGGGTTTTCGAGACAGGCAAAGGCCAAGTGCGCCACCGGTGCGGGGAACTGCTGCGGAGTCTGGCTGCGCCGCAGGAAGAGATTCTCGTGGGGGCTCCAGTGACCGAGGGCCACCAGCAGCTCGAAGGCTCCCTGGGCGTTCTCGGGATAGCGCAGGGCCGAGAGCACCTCCTGGGCAGCTCCCTTCTGCCGGGACTCCTCGCCGAACACCGCCAGATCCTCCACCGCCGCCAGCCAGCCGCGCTGACGCTCATCCCAGGCGGGGGCCGCCACAGGGTCGGCGATCGCAGACCGACAGGCATTCAGGAAGTCCTGCCACTGCTGTTCCCGCTCGGCCGCCAGCTGGTGCTGCCGCTGCAACTCCTCCACCTGGGTCCGGGGACGGGGTTCCCAGAGTTCCTTGCGCTGCTTGAAGTAGCAGTAATCGTCGTCGAGTAGCAGGTGGGTCGCGTATCGGGCTGCTAGGGACCCGTCGGAGAACAGCAACTGGGCCAGAGTGGACAGATCGACCGGTTCCGGATCGTCCACCAGCATTTCCCAGGCGATCGCCAGGGCTTCGGGGTCGAAAAAGCCTTCCACCTGCTCCCGGAATGCAGTCAGTCGTTCCGGAGTCAGGGTTTCCCCCGCGGCCACGAAGGTGAAGTCGCGGGGGTTGAGTGAGCGGCTGACGCCGCGATCGTCGAGCACGATCCAGTTTTTCTTGCCTTCCGGCCGATCCAGCACCGCGAGACGTCTCTCAGCGTTCTGGCGGTACTCGATCAGCGTTCCTTTTTCCACAGCAGTCAACCGGATGCGGGCTCGGACGGGCTACTAGCCTTCCTTGTTGATGAAGGGCAGCAGGGCCAGGATACGGGCGCGCTTGATGGCAACGGTGAGGGCACGTTGCTGCTTGGCGGTCAGCCCGGTGATCCGGCGGGGAAGAATCTTGCCGCGCTCGGTGATGAACTTGCGGAGCAGATCGACATCTTTGTAGTCGATGGGCTCGGTGGGTTTGATCGGCGACAGACGACGGCGGAAATAGCTCATGAGGGTAACTCCGTGAACGGTTTGGTGACCGGCCTCCGCAGGAGGCGGAAGTTGCAGGATTCAGGAAAAGGTAGTCCGGGGACTACTTGATTTCCTTATGCACGGTGTGCTTGTTGCAGTGGGGGCAGAACTTCTTGATTTCAAGCCGTTCGGTGGTGTTGCGGCGGTTCTTCTCGGTGGTGTACCGGGAAACACCGGGGGAGCGCTTGGCGACGTTGGTCCGGCATTCCGTGCACTCGACGGTGATCACGATCCGGGCGCCTTTTGCTTTAGCCATCGGTTGAGACCTTGGTTAGAGTTTGTTTGGCACAAACAACCATTCTTTCACAGCAGCGAACCTGCCGACAAGCCCTGCGTTCTAGAGCAGGCCCCGGCCGCGGTGACCGTCCGGCAGCACGGTCCAGAGGTTGGTGCGGGCCAGGCGCAGCTGCTCTGGGCCTACCTGGGCCTGACGCAGATTGGCCCCGCGCAGATCGGCGTTGCGCAGGTTGCTCTGGAGCAGATTGGCCCCCTGTAGATCGGCCCGCCGCAGATCGCAGCCCCCCAGATCGGCGCCCTTCAGGTAGCTCTGGCGCAGGCAGGCGCCCCGTAGTCGAGCGCCCTGAAGACTGGCACCCCCGAGGTCGGCGCTGGTGAGGTCACAGCCCTCCAGGTTCGCCTGCACCAGGTTGGCGTTCTGGGCCTGGATACGGCACAGGGTCAGCCCGTGCAGATCGAACTGCTCCAGCCGGGCCCCGATGAAGTCCCGCTCACCCCGCTGGTAGGCAAGGCTGAAGGTGATCGGGGTGAACCGGGTGAGGCGGGCACCGCTCCCCTGCAGGCGTGTCTGCTGGGGCTGTGGATTGGCGGTCTCTCGTCGTTTCGCCCGAATCCGGTCCGCCAACTGCTGGTGAGGCGATCGCGTTTCCTCCGCCTGCAGCGGCGTACTGCGGGTGTCAGCCGGCCGGTGTCCCGCCGCCGCTGGCCGTGCTGCAGCATGGGTCAGCCCCTGGGCCAGACTGGCGGCGTAGGGCTCCAGCGCCAGGGCCCGCAGCACATCTGCCACCGACCGGAACCGGGCACTGACGGAGATGTCCAGCAGCTTCTCGAGTACCCGCTCCAGGCCGGGGCTGACCTGAACCAGGGGGCGCCAGTCCAGGGCCCCGGTGCGGGGGTCGAAGTCGAAGTCCCCAGGGGCCCGCCCCGTCAGCAGCACCAGACAGGTGACCCCGAGGGAATAGAGGTCGCTGGCGTAGACCGGCCGCATCGCCAGCTGTTCCGGCGGGGCAAAGCCGGGCGTGCCGATGGCGAAGGCCGTCAGCGCCGTCTGACCGGTGCCGCCTTCGTTGATCTGGCGCACTTCATCCTTGACCGCCCCGAAGTCGATCAGTACCAGACGCCGGTCGGGCTCCCGACGGATCAGGTTGGCGGGTTTGATGTCGCGGTGGATCACATCCCGCTCGTGCAGGAACTGGAGAATCGGCAGCATCTCGCTCAGAAACTGGCGCAGCGCTGCTTCGGTGAACGGTCCCTGTTCCTCGAGCAGACGCTGCAGGGTCGGTCCCTGGACGTACTCCTCGACCAGATAGAACTCGCCGCTGCTCTCGAAATAGTCGTAGAGGGAGGGAATCTGGGGATGGTCGCCCACCTTGCGCAGGGTCTTGGCCTCCCGTTCGAACAGTTCCCGGGCCCGGCCCAGTTCCCGGGGGTCGAAGGCGTCGCAGCGCAGCTGCTTGATCACGCAGGTGGGCTGGTCGGCGATCGCCAGGTTGCGGGCCAGGAACGTGGCTCCGAATCCGCCCTCCGCCA
>CAYZUY010000142.1:0-5908 GCA_964481495.1 uncultured bacterium | reverse complement strand
AGGTCTACAAGGGCATGATTGTGGGTGAGCACAACCGTCCCCAGGATCTCGACCTCAACGTCTGCAAGACCAAGCAGCTGACCAACATGCGCTCTGCCGGTGCCGAGGACCTCGACACCCTGCAGGCGCCGATGCAGATGACCCTGGAGCGTGCCCTCGAGTACATCGGCCCCGATGAACTGCTCGAAGTCACCCCCGAGTCCATCCGCCTGCGCAAGCTGCCTGCCAAGAAGCTGGCCAAGAAGTAGGTACTCTGAAGGCGGGCTGCGGCCCGCCTTTTTTGTGCCGAGTCGGGAGGCGGGATGAAGAAACGGGTGACGCTCACCTTCCCCAAGCGCATCGTCCAGATGCCGATCACCTACCGCCTGGCGGTGGACTACAACGTAGCGGCCAACATCATCCGGGCCCAGGTCTCCCCCGCCCAGAGCGGCAAGCTGGTGCTGGAGCTCTCGGGGGATATCGATGCTCTGGATGCTGCCATCGACTGGATGCGCTCCATCGATATCGGGGTCTCCCTGGCCAGTCAGGAGATCGTGATCGACCGGGACGTCTGCGTGGACTGCGGTCTCTGCACCGGCGTCTGTCCCAGCGGGGCGCTCACCCTCGATCCCGAGAGCTTTGCCCTGGTGTTCGCTCGCAACCGCTGTGTCGTCTGCGAGCAGTGCATTCCCACCTGCCCGGTGGCGGCCATTGCCACCAATCTCTGATCTGTGCCGATGCCATGCGGATCCGCCCTTCCCTGTTTCTGCTTCTGATCGTCTACATCTTCTTCGGCTGGTACTGGCAGTCCGGGGACCTGACTGCCTCCCAGTTGGCCTGGCAGGCTCATCAACCCCATCTGCCGGGGCATTTCTGGCCCTTTGTCCTGCTGCTCAATCTGCTGCTGATCGGCTTCTGGACTGCGCCGGTTCGCATCATCGAGATCTGGGTGCTGCCCTGGTGCCGCAACACGCTTATCAGCTTTCCGCTGCTGATCCTGCTGGCGGTGGTGGGAGTGCTCACTCTCACCTACGTGGACATTCTTTCGAAGACCGTGATGGCGTCGATGGCCCTGGCGATCGCCCGTCTGGAGATGCAGGAGCAGAACCTGAACTACTGGTCCCTGTTCAGTAATCTGGCCGGTGCCAGTCTGCTGGGAGCCCTGCTGGGGGTGGGTAGCCACTATCTCTATGGCCTGATTATCTGAGCGGGCGCTCCACCCCCGGTAGGGGGGCGGTGCCGTAGAGCCGCAGGTAGTTCCAGGCGTTGGCCAGCACCGAACGCACGTAGTCGCGGGTTTCGGGGAAGGGAATCTGTTCGACGAACCGATCCGGGTCGGTGAGGCCGAAGCGCTGCACCCAGGATTCGACATTGCCCGGGCCGGCGTTGTAGCTGGCGATCGCCAGCAGGCTGTTGTCCTGCCAGTGGTCGTGCACCTGATCGAAGTAGCGGCTCCCCAGCCGGATGTTGGTGGCCGGGTCTGTCAGGTCGTATCGGGTCAGGCCCAGACCGGCTGCCACCTCGGCGGCGGTTTCGGGCATCAGCTGCATCAGCCCGGTGGCGCCGACCACCGACTGAATCCCCGGCAGGAAGCGCGACTCCTGACGGATCAGCCCGGCAATCAGCAGAGGGTTGATGCCCTCACGGCGGGCGGCGTCGCGGATCGGCTGGTGGAAGGGCAGCGGGTAGAGGTGCTGCCAGTAGTCCGGGCGGGCCAGCAGCTGCGGATGGTGCCCGTCATCCAGGCCGCTGAGCAGGGCGATCGCCCCCAGGTGGTCGCCCCGGCTGTCGAGCAGGAGCGCCTCCGTGAACTGTTCGGGCCCGGTCAGCTCCCGCCCCCGGGGCCGCTCCCAGCTCCAGAGCTCGCGGGCTACCCGGTCCAGGCCCAGCAGATGCAGCTCCACCAGCGCCGGGGACCCGGCCGGGAGTGGCAGACGGGCCGGCTGCAGCGGCGGTTCCCAGTCCGGAGTGAGGGGGCGCAGGTCGCGGAAGCTACCGACCGCCAGCCCCAGCTGGCCTGCCGAGCGCCAAGCGTAGTAGCTGTTGGGATGCTCCGTCAGCACGGCCCGGAAGCTGGCCTCGGCCCGGGTGCGCTCTCCCAGGGCCTGCTGGGCCTTGCCGATCCAGTAGAGGGCCCGGCTAGCCTGCAGCGGATCATCGTTGCGGCGAATCGGCTGCAGGTAGGGCAGCGCGATCGCCCACTGCTGCCGTTCCAGTGCCTGCCAGGCAGGTTCCCAGAAGGCTTCGGCGGTGTAGGGGTTGCGGGGGAAGCGCCGCAGCAACTCCCGGCGGGTCTGTTCGGCGGCGGCGGTCTGCCCCTGTGCCTGCTGCAGATTCGCCAGACGGGCCAGGGCTTCGGGTGCATCCTTGCTATTGGTGCGTCCCAGCTGGGTCAGCAGGCCTGGAGCTGCGGACGGGTTCAGCCGGGCCAGATGCAGCAGGGCCCGGCTCCGGTCGCCTGCCTGGGGATAGCGGTTGAGGAACTGCTGGTAGTCGGCGATCGCGGCCGTGCGATCGCCACCGAGGTCCTCTCCGCGGGCAATCCGGTAGGCCTGGGTGGCCTCGGCCGGAGCCCGGCGGTAGGCGGCGGCTGCCTCGCCGTAGCGGTCCCGTTTCCAGAGTGCGTCAGCGACAATCCGCCAATCCTGGCGACTCAGACCCTGGGGTTGCCGCAGCAGGCGATCCAGCACTGTATCCAGCTGGGGATGGTTCAGGCCGTAGCGGGCAAACAGCAGCAGCTGAGCCCGGGTCGGTTGGGATTGCTCGAGAATCCAGGCCAGACTGCCGTTAGCCCGAGGGTAGCGGGCCAGCGCCTGCTCGGGCTGGCCCAGGGCAATCAGGGCATCCGCTGCCCAGGAACTGTCCGGGTAGTCCTGCCGCAGGGTCTGCCAGTCCCGGTCAGAGCCGGTGCGATCGCCTGCGTCTGCCGCGATCTCGGCCCGCAGGCGCAGAATGTAGGGCGCCAGCAGCGGGTAACTCTGTTCCAGTCCACGCAGGCTATCGAGAGCGGCCTGGGGCTGATCCTGGCGCAGGGACAGAGCGTAGAGCAAGCGGGCCCGATTCCGTTCCCGCGTGTCGAGACCCCAGCGGGATTGCCAGCGCAGTTCCGCGAAATCGGCGTCCGCCAGTGGGGTTGGCTGCAGTGACGGTGGACCGGCGGGAATCTGTCCGAGGAGACCCAGAAGAATCAGGGCAGCCCCGCTGCTGCCGGCCAGCCAGCGCCAGCGTTGCACGGACCCGAGGACCGGGGGGAGAAAACGCGGCAGAGCCATGGCGCAGAGGTGAAACTGGAGGGCTGGGATCCGTCGGAGGGCCGGAAAACCGTATCAGCCTAGCACCGCCGATATTAAGATTGACGCTCGGATGCTCTGGACACCCATGCGGATTCCTCCCCGTTACCGCCCCTTTGCCGGGCTGGCTGCGCTGACGGTGCTGCTCTGGGTGCTGCGTGGCTTGGGACTGCTCGGCTTTCTGCCCAGCGGGGTTCTGTTCCTGATGCTGATGCTCAGTTCCCTGCTGGCGCTTCAGGCCATCTATTTTCCCCGTCGCTGGTACTGACTGGTGAGCGGTGACTGACTCCTCGAACCCGGACTTCTCCATGGCCCCTTCCGCCGCTGCTCCGACTCCCGACTCTTCGACGGCGCTCTGGACCAGTCCGCATCTGGCGGACCGGTCGCTGTTCGGTACCGATGGTGTGCGCGGCAAGGTGGGTGACCTGCTGGGGGCTCCCCTGGCGATGCAGATCGGCTTCTGGACCGGGGTTGTGCTGCGTGAGGCTGCCGGTGCCAGCGGTCCGGTGATTGTCGGCCAGGACTCCCGCAATTCCGGGGACATGCTTGGTACGGCCCTGGCCTCCGGTCTCACGGCAGCCGGTGTGGAGGTCTGGCATCTGGGGCTCTGCCCGACTCCTGCCGTGGCCTACCTGACCCATCACAGCCCGGCGATTGGTGGGGTGATGATCTCTGCCAGTCACAACCCGCCCTGCGACAACGGCCTCAAGGTCTTCGCTGCCCAGGGCACGAAACTGTCCAAGGATCTGCAGCAGGCGATCGAAGCCGGGGTGAAGGGGCTCCGGGATCTCGATGCCCACATCGCCGACTACGGCCGTCACAGCAACCGGGGGGACCTCACGGATCGCTACCGGGCCAATATCCTCGAATCCCTGGAGGAAGGCCTCGATCTGCGCGGTCTCAAAGTGGTGCTCGACCCTGCCTGGGGGGCGACGGCCCGTCTGGCTCCCCAGGTCTTCCGCGATCTGGGGGCTGAGGTGATCTGTCTGCATGGCGAGCCGAATGGCGATCGCATCAATGTCGGCTGCGGCTCCACCCACCTGGGTCCGCTTCAGGAGGCCGTGCGGGCCCACGGGGCCGACCTCGGATTTGCCTTTGATGGCGATGCGGACCGGGTGCTGGCCGTGGATCATCTCGGCCGCCCGGTCGATGGCGACTACATTCTCTATCTCTGGGGACAGGACCTGCGCCGTCAGGGACGGCTGCCCGGAGACACGGTCGTGGCTACGGTCATGTCCAACCTCGGCTTCGAGCGAGCTTGGGAAGCCAGTGGTGGCACCTTTGTCCGCACCGCCGTTGGCGACCAGTATGTTCAGGCGGAGATGGAACGCCTCGGGGCGATGCTGGGCGGTGAGCAATCCGGCCACATCCTCTGTCGGCACCATGCCTTCACCGGGGATGGCACCCTGACGGCCGCCCATCTGGCGGCACTGACCCGTACGGCGGGAGCTCCCCTGGCGGAACTGGTGGACGCCAGCTTTACCACCTATCCCCAGCGCCTGAAGAATGTGCGGGTGGAAGACCGTCAGAAGCGTCTTACCTGGCAGGACTGTGACGCTCTCACGCAGGCAATCGCGGCAGCGGAGACGGCAATGGGAGCCCAGGGGCGGGTGCTGGTGCGTGCGTCCGGAACGGAGCCGCTGATCCGGGTGATGGTGGAAGCTGAATCCGCAGAGATGGTCGATCACTGGACCGACCATCTGGCGACGCTGGCCGAACGCTACCTGGCCTGATTGTCCAGGCGGTCGATCGCGGCTGCCAACTGCAGATCCAGATCGGTCAGCCCCCCAGCGTCATGGGTGGTCAGGGAGATCACCACTCGGCCCCACCCGACTTCCAGGTCAGGGTGGTGCCCCAAGGCTTCCGCCGGGGCGACCAGATGGTTGACGTACTCGACAGCGGTGACGAAGTTCGGAAAACGTACCTCCCGAATCAGACGCTGGCCCCGGCGCTCCCAGGACGGAAGAGTCTGCAGGGCACTGTGAATCTCGACTTCGCTGAGGATGCGCATGGGAACCTACCGGAAACAGCTGCCGCCGATTGTAGGTAGCCTGCCGGTTACCCTCCCCAATGACGGCACCACGTAAAGAAGTGTTGCGCAATCCGAGGAAGTGCGTTACATTGCTTTACAGAAAGTCTCCGATCCACTCTGGACGAGGTAATCCTCATGGCAAACAAGGAAAAGGTCGGTTTCACTGCCTTCGCTGAGACCTGGAACGGCCGTCTGGCCATGCTGGGCTTCGTGATTGGTCTGGCAACCGAGCTGCTGACCGGTCAAGGTATTCTTTCTCAGATCGGTCTGATCTAGAGCGACCCTCTCTCTCCAAGCTGAAAGCGATACACCCCGCCCGGCCCTGCCTAACCGCAGGGCCTTTTCTTTATGTATTCGTGCGGGGGGTGCAGCCGGATGGAGGGATGGGTGGCTCACAGACCCTTCCCGGGCTGGGTTAATGCGGTGATGCTTTGGCACTGACACGCTCTGGTGGGTCTCGACGGGGCCACCCGGGTCGTGAACTGGAGGTGATCCGGATCACCTCCAGCCCTTATCCAGCGTGGATTTGTAGTGTACGCAGCAGCGTTTTGGAGAAAACTTTCTTTTAGGGGGTTGCGTTTCGGGGATGGATTCGCTAGATTAATTA
>CAYZUY010000141.1:0-5965 GCA_964481495.1 uncultured bacterium | reverse complement strand
CAGGGCAGCCGGTGCACCTGCTCGGCGGTGGTGGAGTTGAGCAGCGCCCGGGCGGCGGCCCCGGCATCGGCGCGGATGAAGTCCCGCAGGCGCTGGCGACCCCAGTGGGCGGCCAGGGGGCGGGCGACGCTATCGCGGGCGAAGACCTGATCGAGCAGCGGGGCTTCGGCCAGCCAGCCGGGCCGGAACCGGAGCAACTGCTGCCCGGCCCCACGGAAGCGTTCGAATTCGTCGGCGATGTAGATGCCGCCCCCGGCGTTGAGACCGACGATCCCGGCCACCCGCTCCGGGTCGAGATGGGCGGCCCAGACGGCAACACTGCCACCGAGGGAGTGACCGACAATCCAGGCCCGTTCGATGCCCAGCCGGTCCATCAGGGCGAGCGTCTCGCGGGCGTAGGCTTCGGGTGAGCCGTCGTGGTCGCAGGCGGGGGAGTCGCCGAAGCCGCTGAAGTCGAAGCTCAGGCAGCGGTGGCGATCGCCCAGCCGCTCCACCACGGGCTGCCAGTAATGGCGGCTGAGCAGCCAGCCGTGCAGGAAAACCAGGGTTCCGGCGATCGGTTCGCCGTGCAGCTCGTAGGCCAGGGCCGGAGGAGAGGAGTCTGCCATGGATCAGATCCTACGCCGCCGGGGCCTGCTGACGCCAACTGCTGTGCCAGCTCTGGGCATTCTGGGAGGGTCAGCACCGGGTCGGAACTCATGAGCGACGTGCGACAGTATCTGCTGCTGGTGGAGGATGCCCAGGGGGTGCGGGAGTTCCGCCTCGGCCAGACGATCTATTCCCTGGGCCGCTCGGAGGGCTGTGACGTGCAGCTGTTCTCCCAGACGGTGTCGCGGCGCCATGCCACCCTGATGCGGATGCCGACCCCCGACGGGTCCAAGACCTACCGACTGGTGGATGGGGACCCCAACACCGGTCAGCCCAGCGCCAATGGCACCTACGTCAACGGGGAACGGGTGCGCTCGGTCAACCTGAGCAACTGCGATGAGATCATCTTCGGCTCCGATGCCCGGGCCCGCTTCTTCTGCATCGGCGACGAGAACTCCGCCGAGTGGCAGGCGGTGATGGATGCCCCTACCCTTGGCCCCCAGTAGCCTCCGAATGCAGACAGGGTCCGACGGAAGCCGCCGGACCCTGCGCTGGAATCACCGCTGCAGGTGGGCTGAATCAGCCTTCCATGCCCTGAATCAGGTAGTCGAAGTAGGGTTCAGCGACCTCGGTCTCGTCACCGCCCAGGAGGCCGAGTGCCGCCTGCTTCAGGGTTTTCATGGCTTCCACCATGCCGGGCATGGGCACGCCCAGGGAGTTGTACATCTCGCGGGCACCGAGCAGGCCGATGCTTTCGATCGGTTCCTTGTCACCCGAGAGGATGCCGTAGGTGGCCAGACGCAGATACCAGCCGAAGTCGCGCAGGCACTGGGCCCGCTGCTTCTGGCCGAAGGCGTTGCCGCCGGGGGCGATGTAGTCGGGACGCAGACGCCACAGCTGTCGGCTAGCCTCGTCCACAATCTTCTGCTCGTTCTCGGTCAGAATCTCGGCGATCCGAACCCGGATCGCACCGGTGCGGAAGAAGTTGGTGATGCTCTGCAGCTCGCCGCTGCTGGGGTAGCGGAGCTCGTCGTCCGCTTTGAGAATCACTTGGCTAACGACAGTCATGGGCGGATGTCGGAAGATAGTGCATGGAAGTTGTCTAGTAGTGTACCGACTTGCTGCGGTTCCCGAGTTAATCCTTAGCCGGATGTAACGAACGGTTAACCGCAGCCCGGCAAGGGAGCATCACCGTCCGATGGCGATTACGGAGCAGAACAGCAGCCCGACCGGCTGGCGGCAGGGCGATCGCCTGGAGGTGGATGTCTTCGATCTCGGGGATGACGGCACGGCGGTGGCCCGCTCTTCCGGGCGGGTGATCTTCGTGCCGGACGGGGTGCCGGGCGATCGCCTGCGGGTGCGCCTGACGGAGGTGAAGCCCCGCTTCGCCCGGGCGGTGATCGAGGCGGTGCTTGAGCCCTCCGAGGACCGGGTGCGACCGGCCTGCATCGTCGCCGACAAGTGCGGCGGCTGTCAGTGGCAGCAGGTGAGCTACGAGCTGCAGCTGGAGAGCAAGACGGCCCAGGTGCGCGAAGCGATGCGCCGTATCGGCGGCTTCGAGGCACCGCCGCTGCAGCCGATTCTGGCGGCGGACTCGTCCCTGGGCTACCGCAACAAGGCCACCTATCCCCTCGGTCTGTCGGCCGAGGGCACGGTGCAGGCGGGTTATTTCCGCCGGGGCAGCCACAAGCTGGTGAACCTGAATCGCTGCCCGGTGCAGGATGAGCGCCTGGACCCGCTGCTGGCGGAGGTGAAGCAGGACATCGAGGCCTGGGGCTGGAGCATCTACGACGAGGCCACCCACCGGGGCCAGCTGCGCCACCTGGCGCTGCGGGTGGGGCGGCACACCGGCGAACGGCTGCTGACCCTGGTCAGTACCGACGCCAAGCTGGAGGGCCTGGCGGAACAGGCGCTGGTCTGGATGAACCGCTACCCGGGGCTGATGGGCGTCTGCCTGAATATCAACACCGACAAGGGCAACCGCATCTTCGGCGATCGCACCCGCTGCATTGTCGGCCGTGACTGGATCGAGGAACGCTTCTGCGGCCTCAGCTTCCGGATCAGCCCCCAGACCTTCTTCCAGGTGAACACGGAGCAGGCGGAGCGGATCATCCCGCTGATCGCCGATTTTCTGGAGCCAACGCCCGAGGACTGTCTGGTGGATGCCTACTGCGGCATCGGTACCCTGGCCCTGCCGCTGGCGGGTCAGGTGGGACGGATGATCGGGCTCGAGTCCTTCGCCGGGTCGGTGGAGCAGGCCCGGGCCAATGCGGCGGCCAACGGAATCACCAATGCGGAGTTCCGCTGCGGCCCGGCGGAACTGCTGCTGCCCAGCCTTTCGGAGCAGCCACGGCTGGCGATCATCGACCCGCCGCGCAAGGGCTGCGATCGCCGCGTGATTGAGGCGATCAACGAGTCGTCGATCAAACGGCTGGTCTATGTCAGCTGCCGCCCCGCCACCCAGGCGCGGGATCTGGCGATCCTCTGCGGCGAGGGAGGCTTCCGGCTGATCAGTCTGACGCCCGTGGACTTCTTCCCCCAGACGGCCCACGTGGAATGTCTGGCGATGCTGGAGCGCTGAGGGCCGCAACTGCACCCCTGACGGCGGTTCCGGCGCCACGGGTTTGTAGACTTGACTCCAGGGTGACGGTGCTGCCGTCGGTTCAGATAGGAGAGAAACGCGTGTTCAGAGAATCCCTGCGCGGCCTGCGCCGGATGCTGCTGGCCCTGGTGATGGGTCTGGTGCTGCTGCCTGCCCTGGCCCTGCCTGCCCTGGCAACTGGTGTCTACGATGTGCCGACGCTGCAGGCCGGTGCGCCCACCTATGTGCTCGATCAGGCCGAGGTGCTCAGCCGCAGCAACGAAGGGGCGATCAGCGGTGAGCTCAAGCAGCTCAGCCAGTCTACGGGTACCGAGGTGCGCTTTGTCACCATCCGCCGCCTGGACTACGGCGAAACCATCGACAGTTTCACCGAGAAGCTGTTCCAGGCCTGGTACCCGGATGCGGAAACCCGGGCCAATCAGGTGCTGATCGGGCTCGATAACGTCACCAACACGATTGCCATTGCCGTCGGTGATAAGGCTGCCGAGACGCTGACGCCGGAGATCGCCGAGAGTGTGGTCAGCGAGACGATGGCGCTGCCGCTGCGTCGGGGCAACCAGTACAACCGCTCTCTGGCGGACGCGAGCGATCGCCTCGTGGCCGTTCTGTCCGGTCAGCCGGACCCCGGCCCGCCGGTGATGGAGGAGGCGATTGATGTGGAAGGCACCTTCGCCAGCGCCGAGGAGACCGAGGAGTCCCGGGGCAACAACATCGTGCTGGTGGTAGTGACGCTGGTGCTGGCCACGGTGATCCCGATGGTCACCTACTGGTGGTACGTGAAGTAACCCGACTGCAGAGCGATATCTGATTTAAAAAGCCCCTAGTCCTTGGATTAGGGGCTTTTTGATTGAATTGGATTGATGCTTTGACCGCCACTGTATTGGAAGTCTCCAGTGAATCTCAGTATCCAGAGGCTTTGACTTGACAGATAGGGATCCTGAATATGCTCTGTTCATCCAGGCTGAAATCCCAGGTGAAGCGGCTGCTCCTAGAAACTCAATCGCAATAGTAATCAAGAAAGTAATCTTAGTATATTATTCGAGATGCAGTTGATTTTCAAGAATTTTATGTTTATATTCTCTAAAGATTTCTGTTCGGGTGGCTCGGAGAGTTCTTTTAAGTATATTTAAAAGTCTGCTTTGATTGCCTAGGTGGTTTTGAGAGGAGTGAAATAACTCTTGTTATTTTGAGGTGTGACGGCAGATCGACGTGTATTTCTTTCTCTGTATTGCAGATTGAGTTTATTGGAAAAGGTATGCGGTTCTCTGAGAGTAAGGCATTGAATGCTCGCTATTTTTTGGCGAGCTTATGGTTAATGATTATAGCTTCTTTGTTTTATGATCCATACACATCTGCTTTGACAGGACCAAATTCGCCGGTTCCTCCATTGGCGAAAGCATCTCAAGATTGTGTGGTTGTTCAAGGCCATTGTCAGATCTCCCCGACCTACGCCCTAGGTGCACCTTTTTACTGGGGGCTACTTCTTCCGGCTCTGATAGCAGTTATTTTTCTGTTTGGTCATGAACTGTGGCGCCGCATCTGCCCACTTTCTTTCTTTTCGCAGATTGCGCGCACTTTTGGCTGGGTCCGAAAACGTCAGACTACGCAGAAAAGTGTTTCTGCAAAGGCGATTCCGCTGCGCCCTGCAAAAATTCGATCTGACTCATTTCTGGCAAGGAATCATAGCTGGATTCAATTCTCGATTTTCTATCTTGCATTGTGCTCACGCATCTTATTTGTAAATTCCAGTCGATTGCCACTCGCCCTTTTTCTTTTGTCTTTCATATTTGCGGCGATCGTTGTCGGTTTTCTGTATGACGGCAAAACATGGTGTCAATACTTCTGTCCGATTGCTCCAATTGAGGAGTTTTATACTGGTCCACGTGGGTTGTTCGGCAGTTCGGCTGTCGAGCAGAGGAGGCGAGGAGTGAAAGTGACGCAGTCGATGTGCAGGATTACTGTCGCTGAAGGTCTTGACGAAAAAAGTAACTGTGTTGCCTGCAAAAGTGACTGTATTGACATTGATGCTGAGAAAACCTATTGGAAGACTCTGATGCATCCGGTTAAGCAGCGTCAGTATTATGGTTATGCGGGTATTGTTGCTGCTTATTTCTCGTACTACTATGTCTACGCTGGTAACTGGTGGTATTACCTGTCCGGGGTCTGGAGTCATGAGCCCGATCAGCTTTCCAACCTGCTTCATTCCGGGGTGTATCTGGCCGCTCACCCCTTGGGTATTCCCAAGCTTGTTGCTGTCCCCCTCTTCCTGGGATTCGGTGCGCTGAGTGGTTATGGTCTGGGAGTTGGGGTTGAACGGTTGCTTCTGAGTGCTGTGAAGAGAAGATTGCCCCATGTGAATCGTGTTGAGCTTGCCGAGAGAATGCGGCATGTCTGCTTCAGTTTGACAACGTTTATGACATTTAATTTATTCTTCCTCTTCGGTGGGCACAACTTT
Organism: uncultured bacterium; assembly: GCA_964481495.1. GTDB lineage: Bacteria > Cyanobacteriota > Cyanobacteriia > Synechococcales > Synechococcaceae > CAWUMD01. The sequence goes on along the minus strand of CAYZUY010000141.1, from coordinate 320 downwards.
CTCTACATGCTTCCCAAGCCCCTTCCGAATCTTGTTCAGATATTCTTGGGGGCAACCAGTGGGATGTGGCTCTATCGAACTTTGAAGAGAACGCCCCAGGCCTACTCGCAGGAGGCCATGGGTAAGAAGTTTCAGGGGCAGAGACTGGCAGCCTGATTGCTTTTACTAGCTGAGCTCATGGTGTTTTGCCCCCGCTCCGTGACGCGGGGGCTTTTTTGGGGTGCAAGGGACCGGATATGGCATTCATCAGATGTAGCTGTCTGGCTATAGTCGAAAGTAGGAAGCTCCCCATGCTGATGCAGTTATGACCTCCACTCTTC
>CAYZUY010000140.1:0-5975 GCA_964481495.1 uncultured bacterium | reverse complement strand
CAGCCGACCCTGGGCATCCCGCTCGAACAGATCCCCATCCATCAGCTGCCGCACCAGCTTCTCGGCCCCGCGGCTGGAGAGCGGCAGCTGGCCGCTGCGGCGTAAATCGCCGATGCCCCGGTTGAGGGCGGAGTAGCGCAGGCTGCCCTGCTCCGCCAGCAGGCTGTCGATCAGTTCGAACACCTGCTCCCACTGCTCCGGGCTGAGGCTGGAGCGGGGAGGCAGCGGCAGTGGCTCCGGGCCCTGGCTGGCCAGATAGAGCAGGGTCTGACCATCCACTTCGAGGCTGCGTACTGCTTCCAGACGACAGGCATCGAGGGCGAAGCGCGAGAACTGGCCGTAGCTGCTGCGGCCATCCAGGCGCAGCAGGCTGCGACAGCCCCGGTAGCGGCCACCTGCTTCGCGCATCAGTTCATCGAGGCGCGAGAGACCCGTGGGAATGCCGCGGCTGCGGGCGGTGGCGATCGCCTGGCGCAGCAGCCCCACCGCCTCGGAGAAGCCGAGGCGATCGCCGTTCTCCGGGGCCAGCTCCAGGTAGGTCTGGCCCTGGACCGGCCAGAGGCGCAGGGTGCCCTCGGTTTCCAGGTCGTGCAGCCAGTTGCCCAGGGAGCCGTAGGGGGTACCACTGCGATCGAGCAGGGACTGGGGACCGCGATAGTGCCGCCGGTTGCCCTTGGCCAGGGCCTCCTCCAACTGCTCCAGGCTGGGCAGACCACCGTGCTGCAGCATCCGGGCCACGGCTTCGCCGACCAGCCGCCGCGAGCTCTCGAAGGGGATGACGCTGGTTTCCTCCTCGCTGGCCGGGGTGGCGATCGCCCGGCCCGGATGGAGAATCGGCCCCAGTTCGATCGCCTCATCGGCGCTGCGGCGCAGTTCCTCGCTCACCTCCAGACCCAGCACCACCACGCGCCGCCCCAGAGCCCGCAGGGCATGAATCAGGGCGACGAAGTCCTTATCGGCGCTGAGGATGACGAAGGTGTGCAGGTCCGGCTGGCGGTGGGCCAGATCGAGGCAATCGACCACCAGCTTGACGTCGACGCTGTTGCGCTTGCCCAGGGAAACCTGCACCTGCTCGTAGCCTGCTCCGAAGAACAGGCGGTTGAGGCTGGTGCCGGTGTTGTTCCAGTTGGCGTAGATGCGCCGCAGCCGGGGGTGGCCGAACCGCTGCAGTTCCGCCTCGAGGCGGGCCAGCTGCTCCCGGGCACTGGGGGCATCCGGCAGGTTGACGTTCTCGAAGTCCCAGAAGAGGGCGGTGCCGGGGGTGGCTACGGGGGTGACTCGGGTCGTTGCAGCGGCGCGGTGGCGGCGATCGCCCAGGACCAGGGCCGCACCCACGGCTCCACCCACCAGCGCGGCCTGCAACTGTACCGGCGGCGTGCTGCGCTGGGCGGCGGCGACCAGATACCCGCTGGCGGCGGCCGCGGCGATGGTGCCCAGGAACCGGCCCGTGGCGCGTGTCATGCCGGCTGCGACTCCTCCAGGGCGAAGTGTCGACAGCCGTTGCAGGGCCCTTCCGGGTTGACGGCGCAGCGCAGCAGTTCCGAACGGGCGTTGTAGCGGCAGCGGATATCGCCGATCACCCAGCGATCCCCGACCAGGGACTGCTCCGCCGGGCGTTCGCTCGGTTTCACCAGCAGCAGGATGCGATTAAGCCGGTAGCGTCCGGCCCGGAACTGGTAGCGGTGCCGCCGTTCCAGAATCGCGTAGGTGCGACCCTCGACATCGATGAAGGAACCCGGCTGAGGGGTGCCCTCCAGCCAGGCGTGGGTGATCAGCCGCTGGTTGCGGACGTCGACCAGTTCGGTGGGCAGGCCCTGGGGGCTGAGGGTGGGCTCCATCCGCGGCGTAGTGGGGTTAAGGGGTCAGGGATTCCTGGGGCTGGGGGCTCTCCTCCTCCACCGGGACCGTCTCGGCGGCTTCCGCCCGTTTGGAGAAGCCCCAGGCAAAGAGGATGGCGATCAGGCTGATCATCACCCACTCAGGCGGATTCAGAGCCGGGTCCACGACCCGCAGCAGCAATTTAAGCCCGACCAGGGCCACCGCCAGATATCCGGCGGTTTCCAAGTGGGAGAAGATCTGCAGCCAGCGGATGAACAATCCGGCCATGAACCGCAGGGCAATCACGCCGATGGCGCCACCGGTGAGCACCAGCCAGGTTTCCTGGGAGACGGCGATCGCCGTGGTCACGCTGTCGAGGGAGAAGGCCAGGTCGGTCAGGGCCAGGGTGGGGATGGCGGACCAGAGGTGGGTGAAGCGGTGGTGGCTGCCCTCCCCGTCATCGCCATCGTCACCGGGGCGGAAATAGTTGAATACCAGCCAGAGCAGGTAGGCTGCCCCGGCCAGTTCGGCCCAGCGGTACTGGGTGACCCAGGTGGCGGTGAGAATCAGGCCCACCCGCAGGATGAAGGCAGCCACCAGCCCCAGGTTGAGGGCGGTCTGCTGATCCTTCGGGTCCTCCAGACCACGGGAGATCGCGGCCAGGGCGATCGCGTTGTCCGCCGAGAGCACCACCTCAAGGGCGACCAGCACCGGCAGCAACAGCAGGGTCTGGAGATCGGAGGCAGGTGAGAGCAGCTCGTGCAGCATTCAGGCGGTCAGTCGCAAAAAAGAAGAGAGTTGCGCTGATCCCGCTGGGGCCGACGCAGGCACCCATTCTAGCGTTGGGATTCCACCGCCTTCTGCTGACGGCGATGCTGCCGCAGGTGCCAGGCTGCCGGAATCACCGACGCCAGGACGATCACCACCACAATCACCAGAATCCAGGCCTCGAACTGCTCGGGCGGGATCAGACCGCCGAGGAAGTAGCCCAGGAGAATCAGACCGACGGCCCAGAGCACCGCCCCCACGAAGTTGTAGACCAGGAAGCTGCGGTAGGGCATCCGGGCAATGCCCGCGAAGATCGGCGCGAAGGTGCGCACGATGGCGACGAACCGGGCCAGGATCAGGGAGTTGCGGCCATGCTCGGCGAAGAACTTCTCGGTGCGCTCCAGATATTCGTGCTTGAAGAAGCGGCTGTCGCGCCGCTCAAACAGCCGCCGTCCCCAGCGGTGGCCGGTGTGGTAGCCAACGTTGTCGCCGAGCACCGCAGCCAGCCCGCAGCCGACCAGCATCAGGCCGAGGTTGAGGTAGTTCTGGGAGGCGAGGATGCCGACGGTGATCAGCAGGCTGTCCCCCGGCAGAAAAAAACCGACCATCAGGCCGGATTCGGCGAAGATCATTCCCCAGACGGCCGGGTAGGCCAGTGCTCCCAGGTGGGTCAGGGTGTCGCGCAGGAAGGCGGAGGAACTCATGGCAGGGGATGCGGGCTGGCTTCCAGCGTAATCGCTGGGGGTTCCCCGCCGATATCGCGGCTGCTGCGGACGGGAAAGGCGATGCCATAATTTCGGGTGAAACTCGCGGCTGCAATCGCCCTGCCGACCCATGAAGCATTTCCTCCTGACGACGGCGGCGCTGACCCTGGCGCTCATTCCCCTGCCGGGGCACACCCAGATGGCCAGCAATGAGCTGTCGGCGACCTTCGAACGCAGTATTTTCAACCGTTCGGCGGTGCTGATGCCCCAGCCCCAGTCCTTCAAGATTGCGGCCCCCGAGGAGTTCATCCGCACCCTGCCCCGTACCTGGAAGGGCACCTTCGTTTACGAGAACGACACCAACACCCGCTACCCGCTCACCCTGACGATCACGGGCTATTCGATCCGCGAGAAGATCCTCTCCTTCCAGGGCGATCTCGACTATGGTCAGGGCCAGACCCGTCTGAACGGCTTCATCGACGCCCAGAGCGGTCAGATCGAGATGTTCGATCAGGACATCGAACTGGGTGTGAGCAAGCGTCTGGGCGGCGTCAGTGGCAGCTTCGTCGGTTTCCTGGGGGGGGCCTTCGAGCGGGAACCAACGCTGGTGGTGGGCGGTAACCAGACCAATCCCCGGACCGCCTCGTTCTACTGGTTCCCGAATCAGATCAGCCAGCCGTCCGGGGTGATGACCCTGCTGCCCGTGGAGGCTACGGGAGCGACTCCGGCAGCCCGTCCGACGGTGCCGAGCAAACCCTTGTCTCGCTGACCCGGGTACAGCTGACCCAGGCGCCTGTGGCATCGAAGTTGCGGCTCAGCCGCAGTCGCTGCTCCGGCCCCACCCGCCATCCCAGTTCCAGACGGAAAGGCTGGCGGGGGACAATCGTGCGTGGGCACAGGCAGCTGCTGCCATCGCCCAGCAGCAGCAGTTGAGCATTCTGCGGGCTGTCGAGGTAGCGCAGGCGATCGCCTGCAATCTCCGCCTCGAACTGCAGCGTGCGGCCACCGGTCTCCAGAGTCTGGATCAGGCGATCGCCCTCTCGCCGCACCGTCAGGCGGTGGGGGCTGACTTCGGGGGGGCGCAGATCCGGCCAGCGGGTTTCGGCCTCTCCCTCCCAGACGCCCAGCAGATCATCGAGCCTTAGGGCCGGGTTGGCAGGCAGGCTGCCCGCCAGACCCTCACGAATCAGCGTCAGGCCCTGGAGGTGTCCATCCCGGTAGCTGTGCACGAGGCGGAGGCGGCGATCGCCCCGGCGCAGGCCCATCTCCCCGCCGAACTCGCCGAAGGGCCCGAACTGGGTGGACCCGAAGGAGAAGGCGCCGTCATCGAACAGCAGCATGTCCCGGCCGAGGCTGCTGAACTGGCGATCGAACGGCTGCCGGCTGCCGTCGCGGTAGGTGACGGTGATCCGCACAGCCCTGGGATCGCTGTCCGGGTGGCGCAGATGTACCGTGGTCGGCACCTCACCCAGGAGCTGTCCCTCGGCATCCAGACGGGCGAAGCTACCCTCCCAGCAGCCCAGGTTCTCCAGCAGGCAGTCCCACTGCGATCGCATCCCTTAGGCGCCCCCCGGTCCGGCCAGATTGCGGAAGCGGGTGTATTGGGGCTCGAACAGCAGCTTCACCGTACCCACCGGACCGTTCCGGTGCTTGGTGACGATCACCTCGGTGATCCCCCGGTCCGGCGTTTCCGGGTTGTAGTACTCATCCCGGTAGATCATCATGATCAGGTCCGCATCCTGCTCGATGCTGTTGTGGACGAAGATGTCGTTGGCCAGAAAGTTGTGGGGCCCCGGCACCGTCAGGTCGAAGACTTCCTCCACCCCATCGGGTTCGATGGCGACCACGGCATCCCAGTAGATATCGCTAGTGGCCAGACGCTCCAGCACCGGTGACTCCAGCGTTGTTGCGAGGCGTTGGGCTCGCTCCCGGCTGACGTTCTGGTGATAGAGTTGATGCCCGCAGTATTGAGACCCCAGTTGGTTCTGGAACTGACGATGGGTCAGACCGCGCTCACTCATCGTCGGTAGAGCGTGCAGAGACCAGATATCGGCGGGAATCACATCGCGATTGGGATTGCTGACCCGTTCGCTCAGGTATTCGCGAATTTGTGAGGCGGCTTGCTGCTTCTGCAGGCCTAGGGCGCCGACCTGCTCCAAGAATTTCAGTAGGTCGGTTTTACCGGAAATGGTCACGTGATGCTGGGGACGCCCCTTGCTGCCCTGACTGACACATCGGAAGGTGCAGCTGATCCCGATGCGCATCAGCAGAGATTGGACCTGACGGGCCAGCTGTTCACTGCTGGAGGCATAGTAGGCAATCGGTCTTGGACGCTTTCCACCCACCAGCCTGATGCAGCCATCCGTACTCCAGAGATGACGGAGAAAACAGCTGATGGCTGGCTTGGGTTGTTCGAACACCTGCTCCGGAATTCGCTTTTCGTGAGAACGCAGACCCCAGATGCCCAGATTATCCAGCCACTGAGCAACCGGATTGCGGGTTGCTCGGCTGAGCGGAGCGGTAGCACTGAGATAGACCTGATACCAGCGGCGTTCAGCCTTGATGCGAGGTGTGAGGCGATCGCCGAAGCAAGCCAAAGCCAACTCCTGTACTAGGGCTGCCAGTGCGGCTTCGCAGGTCGTGTACTGGATGGCATGACTCGGCAGGGTACAGCCGTCTCCAATC
>CAYZUY010000139.1:0-6056 GCA_964481495.1 uncultured bacterium | reverse complement strand
TTGCAAAGGTGGAAGCGGCGGCGGGCGGTGACCTCGGGCGCTTCTCGATTGAGGAACTGGAGGCCTTCTGGAAGCGGGCCAAGCGCGAGCTGGGCCAGGGTCGTTAGCCGCCGACCACCCCCAGGGCGGTGATACAATCGCCCGGCTGCAGGTGCCAGATGAGCAGGCCGGCCTCGGCGGCGCCGGGCAGATTGTGGGCGGTGTCGTCGATGAACAGGGTGCGGGCCGGGTCGAGACCGTGGGCCTCGACCACCGTGCGGTAGATGCTGGGGTTGGGTTTGCGATCGCCCATCCGATGCGAGTAGTAGTCGGCCACGAACAGGTCGCCCAGGCCGCTGTGGGTGTGGCCGTGGTCCTCGGCGAAGATGCGGTCAAAGGCGGCTTTGTGAATCTCGTTGGTGTTCGAGAGCAGGAAGATCGGCTGCTGCTGCCCGAACCGGCGCAGGAAGTCCACCTTATGAGCCGGAATGCGGCCGAGCATGGCGTTCCAGGCGTCGTCCAGAGCGGCGTCGCTGGCGTCCACCGCCAGCAGGTCCCGCAGACCGTCCCGGAACTCTGCTGCGGCGATCGCCCCGGTCTCGAAGGCATCGAACAGCGGTTGCTGCTGCTGCTGGCTGTAGAGGTGCGCTGTCTCGCGGCCGCAGAGCCGGTCGAAGGCGCGGATGGTGGCCTGGTAGTCGAGATCGATGATCACACCACCGAAGTCGAAGATGACGGCGTCGTACTGGTCGGCGGTCGGTGGCATGGCGGTGATGAATCGGCACGGAAAAACCCTGCCGCCATTGTCGATCAGCGGCAGGGTGGGGGTGACCTCAGTGGTCGGCCTAGCGGGCGGCCAGTTCCGTCAGGCGGGTGAGCACCTGGTTGCTGCGCTCGGTGAAGGCCTTCATGCCGTCGGCATCAAAGCCCTTCTGGGCAATCAGGGCCAGGTCGTAGACGTGGCGGCACAACTGCCGGGCCAGCTCCTGGGTGGGGGAACTGCCGTCAGCGCCGATAATCGCGCCCTGGCTGAGGCGGGCGACATTCTGCACCAGCGGGTGGGCAGTGTTCACCAGCAGGATGTGGTCATCGGGGAAGCGGTAGCCCTCCTGGGTCATGAAGGCGCTCATCTCCTGCATGCGGCGGGCCGCCTCCGGCAGTAGCACCATCGCCGGGGGGGCGCTGGCATCCCCGGCCAGGGCTTCGGTCTTGACGTTGATCCGCTTGTTATCGAGGGCGGCTTCGAAGGCGTCCCGAATCAGTTCGCTGCGGGTCTTGTTGGTGGTCGGGTCGATAATCTCCGTCTCGGCCTGCTTGTCCACCAGAGTTTCGTCCAGTTCCGCGTCCACCCGCGAGAAGCGGACGTCAGTGTATTCCTGCTCGAGGAAGGGTAGGAAGTGGGTGTCGATGAAGGCATCGGCGTAGAGCACTTCCAGACCCTTGCTGCGGAACAGCTCCACGTAGGTGGCCTGGGCGGCGGGGTCGGTGCAGTAGTAGACGCGGTTCTCGTGCCGCTCCTTGTTGCGCTCCAGGTAGGCCTGCAGGGTGGTGTACCAGCGGTTTTCGGCGTCCTGGCCCTTGTCCTCGCTGCTGGACTCGCTCAGGTTGGCGCTGCTGCGGAAGATCAGAAATTCCCTGACCTGATCCTTGAACTTCTCGTCGTTCAGACAGCCGAACTTGATGAAGGTGCCCAGGTCCTGCCAGCTGCGGATGTACTCGGCCTTGTCATCCTTCCAGAGTTCCTTGAGGCGATCGCCCACCTTCTTGGCGATGAACCCGGCGATGCTGCGCACCTTGCGATCGAGCTGCAGGGCGCTGCGGGAGACGTTGAGGGGGATGTCCGGGCTGTCGATCACGCCGCGCATCGGCAGCAGGAAGCGGGGGACGATCTCCTCGCAGTGGTCGCTGACGAACACCTGGTTGCAGAACAGCTTGATCTGGCCCTGGGTGGGGTCCACATCCGGGCGCAGCTTGGGGAAGTAGAGAACGCCGTTCACCTGGTAGGGGTAGTCGGTGTTCAGGTGCACCCAGAGCACCGGGTCCTCCTGGAAGGGGTAGAGGTAGCGGTAGAACTCCAGGTAGTCGTCCTTGGTCAGATTGCTGGCCGACTCGCGCCAGATCGCCTTCTGCTGGTTCAGGACTTCGCCGTGCAGCTTGATCGGCACCGGCATGAAGTCGCAGTAGGTGCTGACCAGGGTGCGGATGCGGGCTTCCTCAAGGAACTCGTCCTCCCCCTCACCCAGGTGCAGGATGATGCTGGTGCCGCGGCTGCTGCGCTCGGAGGAGCTGAGCTCGAAGCTGGGGGAACCGTCGCATGTCCAGCGCACGGCCTGGGCATCGCTGCGCCAGGAGCGGGTGTCGATTTCCACCTGGCTGGCGACGATGAAGGCCGAATAGAAGCCGAGGCCGAAGTGACCGATGATCGGCTGGTCGTTGCCGCCCTGGTACTTCTCCATGAACTCTTCGGCGCTGGAGAAGGCGACCTGGTTGATGTACTTCTTGATCTCCTCGGCGGTCATGCCGATGCCGTTGTCGGAGATCGTCAGGGTGCGCTTGCCCTTGTCGATTTCGATGCTGATTTCCGGTTCGCCGACCTCGCCGCTGAATTCGCCCGAGTAGCTGACCATCTTCAGCTTCTGGATCGCGTCGACGGCGTTGGAGACCAGCTCCCGCAGGAAGATGTCGTGATCGGAGTAGAGGGCCCGCTTGATCGTCTCGAAGATGTTCGCGGTGTGGATGGTGATGTTGCCCTGTTCCAGTACGGTCATGGCGTCCGGGGATGAGGTGTCGACGATGGGCTGATCCTAGGGGTGGCCCCGGAAGCGGCGGAAGTGCGGACTCCCGAACCCGGAGAATGGGGAGCATTGCCGCTGCGGAGTCTGCCGTGCGCCTGAAACTGTCCCTGCCTGCCCTGGTGATGGCCCTGCTGAGCGGGGTGGGGATGGGACTGGCGCTGCCCCCCTGGGGGTTCTGGCCCCTGGCGCTGCTGGCCCCGATCTATCTCTGGCAACTGACGACTCGACCGCGGGGCGGCTACGGGCTGGCCCTGGGCTGGGGGCTGGGGGGTTATGGCCTGACGCTCTCCTGGCTGACGGGGCTGCATCCGCTCACCTGGATGGGCATCCCCTGGGGGGCCAGTCTGGCGATCGCCCTCACCTGCTGGGGCTTCGTCACCCTGCTGGCGGCGCTGATTCCCGTGGTCTGGCTGCGGCTGATGCGCTGGCTGCGACCCCAGGGGCCCCTGGCCCTGCTGCTGGGGGCCGGGCTGTGGGTTCTGCTCGAGCAGATCTGGAGCCAGGGTCCGCTCTGGTGGCCACCCCTGGCCCTGGGGCTGGTGGATCTGCCGGGGTTGCCCGGACTGGTGCGTCTAAGTGGACCGTCGGTGCTCTCGGCCCTGGTGATGGCAGTCAGTGGTGGTCTCTGGTGGGGCTGGCAGTTCCCGCGGGCGCGCCGTCGGGCCCTGGCCGGGGCGATCGCCCTGCTGCTGGGGGGCGGGCTGCTCGGTCAGACGCTGCTGGCGATGGCGGCCCCGGATCGGCAGACGGATCGCCTCCGCCTCGGGATTATTCAGGTGAACGTCCCCACCCGCCGCAAGCTGCGGCCCGAGGGTCTGCAACTGGCGATGACCCGGATCACCAGCGGCTATGAGCAATTGAGCCGGGCCGGAGCCCAGGCGGTGCTCACCTCCGAGGGGGCGCTGCCGCTGCTCTGGAGCGAGCAGGGGGAGACACCGCTGCAGCGCGCTCTGGCGACGGAGCGGGTGCCCCTCTGGCTGGGGACGTTCATGCCGGTGGGCGATCGCTACAGCCAGAGCCTGATTGCCCTCGACCCCGACGGGCAGGTGCGGGGCGACTACCGCAAGACCCGGCTGGTGCCCCTGGGCGAGTCGATTCCCTTCGAGGAACAGTTGGGTCGCTGGCTGCGGCTGTCCTCGATTGGCATGGGGATGCAGGCGGGCCAGCCGGGGCAGCAGTTCACCACCACACTGGGACGGGCGGCGGCCAGCATCTGCTACGAAATCGCCTTTCCGGAACTGATCCGGCTGCCGGTGAACAGCGGTGCGGAGTTTCTGGTCACCGCCAGCAACCTCGACCCCTACGACCGGCGACTGATGGCCCAGCACCTGGCCCACGCCCGCCTGCGGGCGATCGAGACCGATCGCTGGCTGGTGCAGGCCACCAACACCGGCTGGTCGGCGGTGGTGGCCCCGGATGGTGCGCTGCGCTGGCGATCGCCGCAGCACCAATGGCTGACGCACCTGGACGACATCCATCGCCGTCGCACCACCACGCCCTGGCTGCGCTTCGGCAACTGGCTACCGGTCAGCCTCGTTGCCATCGGTCTCGGCCTCCTGGCTCGTCAGCGCCGGGTTCAGCGGTAGGGTGACTTCGAAGCGGACCGCCCCGTTGCCGCTGACCACACCGATGTGGCCCCCCAGTTCCTCCACCAGCTGGCGCACCAGGGCCAGCCCCAGGCCGGTGCCGCCCTGCTTCCAGGGGTCCTCGCTGCGGCGGTAGAAGCGCTCGAAGATCCGCTGCTGCTCGGGTGGTGGAATCTCGATGCCGGTGTTCTCGACGCTCAGGTGCAGCTGCTCGGGCTGGGGGTCGAGGCGCAGGGCGATCGCACAGGTGGCGGGGGTGTACTTGCAGGCATTGTTGAGCAGTTCCGCCAGGATGCGGCTGAGGGCGTGCTCGTCGCAGATCAGTTCCGGCAGCTGCTCCGGGTACTGCAGATCGAAGCGGCGGCCATGCTCCTGCAGGCGCCCCTCGAAGGGCTGCAGAAACTGCGGCAGCCAGCGCTCCAGGGCCAGGGACGTGAAGCGGAAGGGCTGACGGCCGTGGTCGAGGCGCTGCAGATCGAGCAGGTCCTCGATCAGCTGGATCTCCCGGTCGCTCTCGCCCCGCAGGATCCCCAGGTAGCGCAGGGCCCGCTCCAGGGCCGGGGCATCCGCCGGATTCTCCTGGACCTGATGGAGACTGACCTCGAGCATGGTCAGGGCCATGCGGATGTTGGTCATCGGTGTGCGCAGCTCGTGGGAGACCGTGCTCAGGAACTCGTCCTTGAGGCGGTTCAGCTGCTCCAGTTCCCGCACCTGGGCCTGGGAGGCCGTGAACAGCCGGGCCTGACGCAGGGCGATCGCGCACTGGGCGGCTACCTGCTCCACCAGCTGGCGCGTCTGCTCGCCGAAGATCCGTTCCGGCTGATCCACCAGCCAGAGAGCGCCGACCACGCCGCTGTCATCCCGGATCGGGCAGATCAGCAGGGCGCTGTGACCGCGCACCGGATTCGGGGTCAGGAAGCAGAGGCTGAAGCTCTCGCCCTGGAGGACCCGGTCGTAGAGCTCCGGGTAGAGGTCCATGCGCGAGACCCGGCCGTGGGAGGTGGGGACCCGCCGGGCCGCTTCGTAGTGAATGGTCGAGATGCGCCGTTCCAGATCGAACAGGGCGGCGTTGCAGGTGTGCAGGTCGAGGGCCTCCGCCAGACTCTCGACGGCGTGCTGGAGAATCTGGTCCGGGTCGAGGCTGTCGCGTACCCGCTCGCTGATCCGCCGCAGCAGGCCCTCGGCCAGCAGCAGTTGCTCCAACTGCATCAGCCGCTGCTGGTTGAGGAGATTGAACGGCTGGCCACGCAGCACCGGTACGGTTCGTCGTCGGCTCACGGGGTCATCTCCGGGCGGGCGGTTGCCCCGAGTCTAGTGCCGCCCCGGGGGGAATGCCCGGTCTTTCAGGCAAGGATCGGAATGTCCCTGCGGCCGGGCCGCAATCTTCCCCCAAACCATGCCCATCCTTGTGCTCGACGACGATCCCACCGGATCCCAGACGGTGCACAGCTGCCCACTGCTGCTGCGCTGGGATGCGGCGACCCTGAACAGTGCGGCGGCGACGGCTGCTCCGCTGCTGTTCCTGCTCACCAACAGCCGCTCCCTCAGCCCGGTGGCGGCGGCGGCCCGCACCCGGGAGGTCTGTGGGGCGATCCGGGCCCTGGACCCGGCGCCCCGGATTCTGGTCAGCCGCAGCGACTCAACCCTGCGCGGCCACTTCCCGCTGGAGCCGGAGGTGATCGCCGCGGAGCTCGGC
>CAYZUY010000138.1:0-6112 GCA_964481495.1 uncultured bacterium | reverse complement strand
CCTTCGACATCTGCCCGCCGGTGTTGGAGTACACCTCGGTATCGAGCACCAGCAGATTGATGTCACGGCCGCTGGCGATCGCGTGGTCGAGGCCACCGAAGCCGATGTCGTAGGCCCAGCCATCGCCCCCGACAATCCAGACGCTCTTGCGCACCAGATAGTCCGCCAGGTCCCGCAGCCGGGCGATCGCCCGCTCCTCCCCGGCGTCGGTCCAGTCCGTGAGAATTCGCTTCAGCTCCGTCACCCGCTGCCGCTGCTCGAAGAGACCCGGCTCATCCCGCTGCTCGGCGCTGAGGATGGCCCGGGCCAGCTCCGGCGGAATCGGGGAGCCGCCGCTGCGGGCGATCGCCAGCCGGTGCAGCAGTTCGGCGGCTTCCTTGGCCTGCTGATCGATGGCCACCCGGAAGCCGAGACCGAACTCGGCATTGTCCTCGAACAGCGAGTTGGACCAGGCGGGGCCGCGCCCCTCGGCGTTGGTGCTCCAGGGCGTGGTGGGCAGGTTGCCGCCGTAGATCGAACTGCAGCCGGTGGCATTGGCCACGAGCATGCGATCGCCGAACAGCTGGCTGGCCAGCTTCAGGTAAGGGGTTTCGCCGCAACCGGCACAGGCCCCGGAGAACTCGAACAGCGGCTGCTGAAGCTGCTGCTGCCCGATCTTGCGCAGGTTGAGGCGGCTGCGGTCGATCTCCGGCAGGTTGAGGAAGAAGTCCCAGTTGGTCCGCTCCGCCTCGCGGCGGGGGCGCTGGGGCTCCATGTTGATCGCCTTCAGGCGCGGCTCGGATTTATTGCGGGCCGGGCAGACCTCGACGCAGATGCCGCAGCCGGTGCAGTCCTCGGCAGCCACCTGCAGGGTGAACTGCTGCCCGGCGAAGGCCGGGTCGTGGGCGTGAGTCGACAGGAAGCTGGCCGGAGCCCCGGCCAGGGCCGCCGGTTCGTAGACCTTGCCCCGAATCACGGCGTGGGGGCAGGCGATCACGCATTTGCCGCACTGGACGCAGACCTCGGGGTCCCAGACCGGCACCTCGTCGGCGATGTTGCGCTTCTCGAACTGGGCCGTACCGGTGGGGTAGGTGCCATCGCAGGGCAGGGCACTGACCGGTAGCTCATCGCCGCGCCGGGCCAGCATCTCACCGAGCACGTCGCGCACGAAGGCGGGGGCGGCGGTCATCGGCGAGTAGGCGGCGGTCTCCTCGCCTACCTCACCGACCGGCAGGGGATGCAGCGCCTCCAGGGTGCGGTCCACCACCGCCAGGTTGGCAGCCACGACCGCCTCACCCTTGCGGGCGTAGGTCTTGCGGATGGACTGGCGGATGGCGGCGATCGCCTCCTCCCGGGGCAGCACCCCGGAAAGGGCAAAGAAGCAGACCTGCATCGGGGTGTTGATGTGGCGACCGAGGCCGCAGTCCTCCGCCAGCCGGTAGGCGTCGATTACCCAGCAGTCGAGCCCCTTCTCGCGGATGCGCCGCTGCACCTTGGCAGGCAGGTTGGCCCAGGTCTGCTCAACCGGGTAGGGGCTGTTGAGCAGCAGCACGGCACCGGGGCGGGCGGCAGCGAGGACGTCGAAGCGTTCTAGGAACTCCCACAGGTGGCAGCCGACGAATCCGGCATCGCGGATCAGGTAGGGTGCCCGGATCGGTTCGGGGCCGAAGCGCAGGTGACTGACGGTGACCGAACCGGACTTCTTCGAGTCGTAGACGAAGTAGCCCTGGGCCCAGTTGTCGGTGTCCTCGCCGATGATCTTGATGCTGGCCTTGTTGGCGCCGACGGTGCCGTCCGAGCCTAGCCCGTAGAAGATCGCCCGCACCGTCTGCTCGGACTCCAGACCCCAGTGGGGGTCGTAGTCGAGCGACAGATGGGTGACGTCGTCGCGGATGCCGATGGTGAAAGGATGGCGGGGCTTTTCGGCCCGCAGATGATCGAACACCGCCGCCACCATGGACGGGGTGAACTCCTTCGAGGAGAGTCCGTAGCGGCCGCCGCATAGGGCGGGCATAGGGCGATCGCTGCGGGCGAAAGCCTCCACCAGATCCAGATAGAGCGGTTCGCCGCTGGCACCGGGTTCCTTGCAGCGGTCCAGCACCGCGACCTTACGCACCGTGGTGGGGATCGCCTCCAGGCAGGCGGCCGCGTCGAAGGGGCGGTAGAGGCGCACCTTCAGGCAGCCGACCTTCTCGCCCCGAGCCACCAGAGCGTGGACGGTTTCCTCCACCACCTCGCCGCCGGAGCCCATGATCACCACCAGCCGTTCGGCATCGGGGGCGCCGCTGTAGTCGAACAGGTGGTACTGGCGGCCGGTCTGGGCTGCAAACAGATCCATGGCGGTCTGCACCAGCCCGGCCCCGTCGGTATAGAAGCGGTTCACCGATTCGCGGCCTTGGAAATAGACGTCGGGATTCTGGGCGGTGCCCCGCAGCACCGGATGATCGGGGCTGAGAGCCCGGGCCCGGTGGGCGCGGATCGCCGCTTCGGGAATCAGAACCCGCAGGTCGTCGTCACTGAGCAGGGCCACCTTCTGGATTTCGTGGGAGGTGCGGAAGCCGTCGAAGAAATGCAGGAAGGGCAGGCGGCTGTGCAGACTGGCAACCTGGGCGATCGCCGCGAAGTCCTGGGCCTCCTGGACCGAGCCGGAGCAGAGCAGGGCGCAGCCGGTGGCCCGGCAGGCCATCACATCGCTGTGGTCGCCGAAGATCGACAGCCCCTGGGCCGCCAGCGAACGGGCGGCGATGTGCAGTACCACCGGCGTCAGTTCCCCAGCAATCTTGTAGAGATTGGGGATCATCAGCAGCAGGCCCTGGGAGGCCGTGAAGGTCGTGGTCAGGGCACCGGCCTGGAGGGAGCCGTGTACCGTGCCCGCCGCCCCGGCCTCACTCTGCATCTCCACCACCGAGGGCACCGTGCCCCAGAGGTTGGGCTGGCCGGCGGCGGCCCAGGCATCGGCCCATTCCCCCATCGGGGAAGCGGGGGTGATCGGATAGATGGCAATCACTTCCGCGAGGCGGTAGGCCACCCGGGCCACAGCCTCATTGCCGTCGATCATCGCGAAGCGTGGGGAAGCCATAGGGAAGCCTCGGCGGGATTTGCGGTCCTCGGGCCGCACCCCCAGGCTAGGGAGCCAGGGTGATGGGAGCGTCAGTCTTAAGCCGTGTTTCAGCTTGCCGGGCGTAATTCGTCACAATGAAGCCTGCTGTGGTTGAGCCACTCCATGTCCGACAGCGCCATCAATCTGATCGCCCTGGTGGTCGGGGCCATGACCCTTTCCACCCTGCTGGGTCCGTCCCTGGGGCTGTCGCCGTCGGTAACCGCAGCGGCCACCCTGGTGCTGCTGGTGGGTTACAGCCTCGACAGCTTCGTCTGGCGCAGCCAGGGCCTGAGTCTGACCCTCGACTGGCTGGCGCAGCGATCGCCCGAACACCGTCAGCGCATCCTGCACCATGAGGCCGGTCACCTGCTGGTGGCCACGCTGCTGGAGCTCGAGGTCACCGGGTATGCGCTCTCGGCCTGGGAGGCCTTCCGCCAGGGAGAGGGGGTGCAGATCGGCGTCCGCTTCCGGGATGCCCGCCTCGAAGCCGGGCTGGAATCGGGCCAGCTGCCGGTGGAGACGGTCGGCCGCTACTGCCAGTCCCTGATGGCCGGAGGCGCGGCAGAGCAGTTGATCTACGGCTCGGTCGAAGGCGGCCGCGAAGACGTGGCCCAGTTCCGCCAGCTCTGGCAGGCCCTGGGGCGGGATGAGGCGGACTGCCAGCGTCAGCAGCGCCTCTCGGCGATTCTGGCGAAGGAACTGATCGAAGCCCATCGACCGGTCTATGACCGGCTGGTCGAGGCTATGGGCCAACGGAAGCCGGTGGAGGTCTGCCGTCAGCTGGTGTCCCCGGTGGCGGCCGTGGTCGGCTGAGCTGCCGGTATCCGGTCGCACCGTTGGCCCCTGGCGCCTGAGTATAATTACCCAGACAGGCGGCCATCCTTGGTCCGCACCTCGTCTCCTCCGGTGTGATGACACACCTATCCGAAAGCTCTCAACCACGCCGGCCTTCGGGCTGGCGTTTTTTCTGTGGGCCGACAGTAACGTCCTAAGATCCGGGAGGATCAGCGACGGGACACGAAACAGCAGTGGGCAGGGCAGGGCCACAGATACTGGGACTGGCGATCGCCCTGGTTGGCCTGGGTGAGCCGGGATGGGCCCAGAGTCCGGTGACTGCTGTCGAACTGCGCCCCCTGGTGGGTGAGACCCGCCTCTCGCCCGGGGACTCGCTGCTGCGTCTGCCGGAACTGAAGCCCGAGGTGCTGCGCGACTACCTGCGCCGGATCGAGCAGGAGCGCACCCTGCTGCCAACGGGGTCCGTCCGTCTGCCGTCGGGACCGACTCTGAATGCCCCCGCCGTGACGCCGGTGGACCCGGTGCAGCTGCTCCAGACCCTGCGGATCGACCGGTCGGCTCCCCTCCTGGCGACCCGACCGGAGCAGGTGGCGATCGCCCGCACCATCGCCCTCGATCTGAACCAGGCCTACGCCGTCGCGCAGCAGAACAACCCCGACCTGCGCATCCGGCAACTGGGGATTACCCAGCGGCAGGCGGAACTGCGGCGCAGCTTCGCCCGCTTCCTGCCCAGTCTCGGTCTGCAGGGAGCCCTCGGCTACAGCCAGTTCGGTTCCTCGGTAACGGTGACCGACGGCAATGATTTCCCGGCACCCCTGACGGTGACCAGCGGCAGCCAGGGCTGGCTGGCCCAGGGCAACACCAGCATCGGTGCGGTGCTGGCCCTCAACTACACTGTGTTCGACTTCCAGCGCGGTGCCGACTACGCCGCCGCCATCGACCAGCTGACCCGGGCGGAGCTCGACTACCGGCGGGAGTGGAACGACCTGCAACTGCGGGTGGCCGAGGCCTTCTACGGTCTGCAGCGGGCCGACCAGCGGCTGCGGGTCGCCCTGATCAGCGTCGAAGCCAGCCTGCAGGTTCTCGGCGATAACCAGGCCCTGCGCCGTCAGGGGCTGGGCACCCGCTACGACGTGCTCAAGCAGCAGGTGCAGATGGCCCGGGACCGGGATGCCCTGGTCGAGGCGATCGCCGACCAGGACAAGGCCCGCCGGGATCTGGCGGAACTGCTCAACGTGCCGCCGGACCTCAATCTGATCAGTCGCCAGCCGACGCAGCTGGCGCTCCCCTGGCCCCTGGCCCTGCCCGAGAGCATCGTCCGGGCCTACGCCAACCGTCCGGAACTGCGGGCCCTGGAGCTGAGCGAACAGATCAGCCTCAACCGGGCTGCCGTCGCCCGGGGCCGGGTGCTGCCCTCCCTGAATCTGCAGGGCAGTGTCGGCTCCTCCGGCGGCGGCCAGACCCAGAACTACAGCGGTGCCTTTCTCGGACCGGTGCTGGTGAATGCCCAGACCAGCAGCAACTACAGCTTCGCGGTGGGTCTGGTGCTCAATTTCCCCTTCTACGACGGCGGGGCTGCCGCCGCCGAAGGGGAGGCTCTGGAGGTCCAGGCGCAGATTGAGCGCGAGAGCCTGGTGAAGCTGCGCAACCGCATCCGTAATCAGGTGGAGCGGGCCTTCTACGACCTGCAGTCGGCCCGCTCCCGGGTGGAGGCGGACCGCGAGGCGGTGGAGCGGGCCCGGCTGGCCTTCCGCTACGGCCGCCTGCGCTACCAGGCCGGGATCAACACCGAAACCGATCTGCTGATTGACCAGCGGGACCTGACCGAGGCCGAAGCCCGGCTGGTGGAGTCGGTGATCGGTTACAACCTGGCCCTCAGCCGTCTTGAGCAGGCCGTAAATGCGCCGGGCGATCGCCGGGGACAGCCACCGTCATGATCAGCACTGCCATCCCCGCCGGTGTCTGGCGGCAGGCCGGGCGCACGGCGATCGCCACCTTCCTGGCCACGGGCATCAGCATCCTCACCAACCGGGTCGAATTCGTCTGGTACACCCTGCTGGGGGTGGTGATGTGCATCGAGGACGACCACGCCGCCACCCAGGCCGCCTCCCGGGCCCGCCTGGGCGGCACGGTGCTGGGGGGGCTGGTGGCGGCGATGGTGGTGCCCCTCGATCTGGGGGCACTGGGCATCGGTCTGGCGCTGTTCATCAGCCTGCGGCTGATGACCTGGTTCGGAAT
>CAYZUY010000137.1:3754-6182 GCA_964481495.1 uncultured bacterium | reverse complement strand
GTTGAAGCCCTGGAGAATGGCGGTGCCGTCCTTCTTCAGCACCGAGCCCAGGGGGATGGCGAAGCGGGCGATCGCCGGGGGCAGGCCGTAGTCCTCCTCCAGGTTCTCGAGCAGCAGCGGCAGCACCGCCGTCGAGCTGGCGGTGCCGAAGGCGATGCTCAGGCTGGGGGCCAGACAGCGCAGCAGTCGCAGCGGAGGGATGCCGCACAGGGCCAGCAGCAGCAGGTAGCCCAGCCCCATCAGCAGCGACGAGACAAACAGGCCGCCGACGTAGACCAGCAGCCGCGACAGCAGATCCAGCCCCTGGGTGGCCACCACCGAGGCGATCAGGGCGAACACCCCCAGGGGGGCCAGATTCAGCACCATGCCCAGAATCGCCTCGCTCAGGGCGTAGACCGATTCGAGCCCCGCCAGCAGCGGCCGGGCCCGCTCACCGATGCGCTGCACCCCCAGGCCCACCAGCACCGCCGAGAGCACCACCTGCAGGAGGTTCCCTGTCGCCAGGGCCTCAATCGGATTGGTGGGAATCAGCCCCAGCAGCCAGTCCAGCAGCGAGTCCTGCGGGGGGGCGATCGCCGCCACCTCCAGGCTCAGGTTCAGGCCCCGCCCCGGCTGCAGCAGCTGGGCCGCCACCAGCCCGATCCCCACGCCGAGGGTACTGGTGACCGCGAAGCCCCCCATCAGCCGTGCCGTCATCCGCCCCAGTTCCCGGGCGCCGCCCATGCGCGTCAGGCTGAGCACCAGCGACGAGAACACCAGCGGCACCACCACGAAGCGGATCAGCCGCAGGAACACCTCGCCCACCGGTGTCAGCACCCAGGTATCGACGGGGGTGACCCACCCGGGCGCCCACTGGTTCAGCCCCAGGCCGAAACCGGCCCCCAGGGCCAGGGCCAGAAAGACAAGACTGGAAAGGGACATGGCGGCGCGGGCGGGGAGAACCCATCCATTAGAGAGGAAATCGGGCCCCGGCGACGGTTCATCCCGTCACGTTTCAGTTGGCCTGCAGGCGCCGGTACTGCGCCAGCCGCACCCGGAAGGCCTCGCGGAACCCGGCGATCGCGCTCCGGTCGTACTCCACCCGCTGGGCGGGCTGGCCCGGAATCGCGGTGCACAGGGCTGCCGCCTCCACCCGCAGGCCCAGATCCCGGTAGACCCACTCGACAGCGGGCAGGTAGGCCCCCAACTGCAGGCGGTAGTTCTCCAGCCAGGCATCCGGTTTCACCGCCTCGGCGGACTTCCAGTCGAACAGCATCAGGCGGCCGCGATCGCAGATCGCCAGACAGTCGAGCGTCCCGGCATAGCCGTCCGGATGCCAGACCAGGCTCTCCACCAGCAGCGATCGCCGCAGCCGGGCCAGCTCCGGTTGCAGGCTCTCCCAGAAGGGCCGGAACTCGCTGGCCTCCGGTTCGAACCCCGGGCTGCCCAGAGCCTGCTCCACCTGCCGGTGCAGCCAGGTGCCCCGGCGGGCGTGGCGGTTCGGGTCCCGGCCTGCGGCCAGCTCCTGCCGCCGCCAGTCCGCCAGCCGCCACTTCTTCTCCGGCGGGTCCGTGGCACTCAGCACCGTGGTCACCCCGGGCACCAGATCGCCTTCGGGGGTAAGGAAGCGGTAGCGGCCCGCCACCCGTTTGCGCTGGGGCCGGTAGCGGACCAGCTCCGACGGCAGTCCGTCCGGGCTCATCGGTCAGTCGTCCCCGACCGGCTCCAGATAGGGCGCATCCACCAGGAAACTGCCCTGGCTGAAGCGCACCACCCAGTAGCCGCCCGGGCGCTGGCCGCTGATCTCCCCGGCCTCGCCCACGGCCACCAGATCCGGCGGGCGTAGCATCGGCATCGGGTCGGCGGTCTTCAGGAAGGCGGGCTTGCGGGCGAGGCGGACGCGATCGCCGAGCTGGAACTCACTCATGGCTGTGGGGGTGCGCAGAGGACGGCCGGGTCCGACGCAGGGTGGTCGGCCCCAGGGGGTGATCGGCGTGGGGATAGACCGGATGGTGATGATGGGGGTGCGCCCCATCGTCGTCATGGGGATGGTGATGCCCGTCGCCGTGGTCATGGCTGTGGCTGTGGCTGTGGGCCCCCAGGGGAATCGGTACCCCATCCGGCTGGCAGGCGCCGGTGCACTCGTTCTCGCAGAGGCTGCAGGGTTCTCCCAGCCCCTCGACGTGGTGGTGGTGGCTCATCTGGGGTGCGCCCACCTCCGTCTCGAAGCCCAGCACCTGGGCCCGGTACTTGCAGAGGCTGCAGTTCATCGCCGCCTCGCCCCGCAGCACCTCGTCCACCCGCTCCCGGAAGGTCTCGATCACCAGCGGATGGTCGTTCAGGTAGCCCGCCTTGAGGAACTCCACTTCGGGATGGTCCGCCGCCACCAGATCCGTGTGCTGGTAGATGCGGCTGACCAGCCCCCCACTGAACAGAAAGTAGGGGAAGA
>CAYZUY010000137.1:894-3744 GCA_964481495.1 uncultured bacterium | reverse complement strand
GGCGGAAGCCCAGGCGCACCACGTGGCGCAGGCCGGGCTCCACCAGCGGGAAGGTGACCCCGGAGTAGACCGTCTCGCCCCAGCCGAAGCCGAAGCCCTCGACCAGCATGCGGGTGACCTTGGCCACATTCGAATTCGCATCCGGGTCGGAACTGCCCCGGCCCACCACCACCAGCAGCGTCTCGCTCAGGGGCACGTCCGAAGCCTGGTCGAGGCATTCGCGGATGCGGGCCCCCGCCGCCTGGATCATCTTCAGATCCACGCCCAGCTCGCGACCGTAGTCGATGCGCAGCCCGGTTTCGGCGGCGTAGGTGTTGAGCACCGAGGGAATGTCGTTCTTGGCGTGACCGGCGGCGAAGAGCATCCCCGGAATCGCCAGAATCCGCTCCACACCCTGCTCACGCAGCCGTTCCAGGCCGTCGCGCAGCACCGGCCGGGCGAACTCCAGATAGCCGTACTCCACCGGTTCCGTCATCCGGGTCCGCAGTCCCTCGGCCATGCGGGCGAACTCCGCCACCGCCTGACGGTTGCGGCTGCCGTGGCCGCAGACCAGGATTCCGAGTTTCTGGGTCATATCGTTCCGGGGCGTACAGCGGGACCGGCCGTGCGCGACGGCTGCCCCGAAGGCTCATCCTACTGTGCAGGACCGGGGGCCGGGCCATGCCCCCTCCCCCGATGCGACGCCGGGTTCTCCCGACCATTCAGCGGAAAATCCGGCAGGCTATGCTCGTTGCCAGTGCTCACCGGGCGATCGCCGCCCCTGATCGTGTCGCTGTTCTCCCTGATCTGGGCCTTCATCGGCCTGCTGCTGACCATCGGCGGCACCTTCCTGCAGCCGGCCCTCGGGGTCCCCACCTGGCAGGACGGGATGACCGGCGTCGCCACCCTGCCCCTGACCAGCAGTGCCCAGCTGGCGGCGGTGCTGTTCACCGCCTGCGTGGGCGGGGCCGAGGCCGGGGCGATCGCCCAGATCGCCTACGTGCTGCTGGGGCTGTTCCAGGTGCCGGTGTTCGCCAACGGCGGGGGCCTCGACTACCTCACCCAGCCCGGCTTCGGCTTTCTGCTCGGCTTCATCCCCGCCGCCTGGGTGACCGGTCGCTTCGCCCACCGCTACGCCCTCAGTCTGGAACTGCTGGGCCTCAGCTGCGTGGCTGGCTGGCTGGTGCTCCAGACCAGCGGCTTCCTCTGGCTGACGGTGCGCAGTCTCGGCTCCCTGGCCGGTGGGGGCGACCTCAACTGGATGCAGCTGGTCTGGCAGTATTGTCTGTGGCCGCTTCCGGGTCAGCTGGCGCTGCTGTGCGCCACGACCCTGCTGGCCTACGGTTTCCGCCGTCTGCTGTTCCTCTAGCGCTGTCCATGGCTCTGTCGCTGACGCGAAACGCCCGTTTCTGGTGGGCAGCCGCCCTCGGGCTGGGGCTCGATCAGCTCAGCAAGGCCTGGGTGGTGCAGCAGTTCCGCCTCCAGGAGAGCTGGTCGCTGCTGCCCGGTATCTTCCACCTCACCTACGTGCGCAACCCCGGTGCCGCCTTCAGTCTGTTCAGCCACGACGGCAGCTGGCTGCGCTGGCTCTCCCTCGCCGTCAGTCTTGCCCTGATTGCCCTGGGTCTGTTCGGCCCGCGCCTGCCCCGCTGGGAGCAGTTGGGCTACGGGCTGATCCTGGCTGGGGCGATCGGCAACGGCATCGACCGCTTTGTCCAGGGCACGGTGGTCGACTTCCTCGACCTGCGGCTGATCCGCTTCCCGGTCTTCAACATCGCCGATGTGCTGATCAATCTCGGTCTGGTATGTCTGGTGGTGGCGGCCTGGGACCAGAGCCGCGGCGATCGCTCCCGACCCTGACGGCATCTCTCCATGGCCGACGTCCCCTCCCGCCCCCAGACCCTGATCCAGCGCGTCACCCGCATCTTCGCGGCCGCCCGCCGGGTCAGCTTCGACGACCTCGCCCTCAGCGACACCGTGCCCACCCTGACGGTGCAGGACCGTCGCACCGGTGAGAGCCGTGACTTCCCGCTCCTGGGCGAGTACTACCGCCTCGGCCGCAGCAGTGAGAACGACATCCCCGTCGCCAGTGCCATCGTCAGCGGCCAGCACCTGGAGCTGAGCCGCGATCGCCACGGCGGCAACTTCCAGCTGCGGGATGTGGGCTCCACCAACGGCACCTTCTGGCGGGGCCGCCGCATCCAGGGGCTGGAACTCGAGGACGGTGACGAGATCAGCCTCGGGCCTACGGAGCTGGAGACCGCCCCTCTGCTCATCTACCACCACCCGCCCACGCCCCGGCAGATCTGGGGGCGGCGGCTGGCGATCGCCCTCGCCTCCGGCGGAGCCGGGTTGGCCCTGCTGGTGGGGCTGGTCGGCGTCAGCGTCTCGGTGCGCACCCTCAGCACCGTGCAGGGACCGATTGCCGCCTACGGCAGCAACGGCGAACCGATGCAGACCGCCCGCAGCGGCAGCCACCGGGAATTGCCTCGCCTCAGCGACTTCTCCCCCAACCTCGTCAAGGCGCTGCTGGCCTCCGAGGACGCCCGCTTCTACTGGCACGTCGGCCTCGATCCCTACGGCCTGCTGCGGGCGGTGCTCTCCAATGCCCGGGGTGGGCGCGAAGGCGCCAGCACCCTCACCCAGCAGATCGCCCGTACTCTCTACGGCGACTACGTCGGCGGGGTCGAGCAGGCCACCCTGGGCCGCAAGTTCCGCGAGGCGGTGGTGGCCCTGAAGCTGGAGGCCTTTCACGGCAAGGACGAACTGCTGCGCACCTACCTGAACCGGGTCTACCTGGGGGTGGGCTACGGCTTCGAGGATGCGGCCCAGGCCTACTTCGGCAAATCGGCCCGGGACCTGAGTCTCTCG
>CAYZUY010000137.1:0-884 GCA_964481495.1 uncultured bacterium | reverse complement strand
GCTACAGCCCCTGCACCAACCCGGAGGCGGCGCTGCAGCAGCGCAACGGCGTGATCAGCCGCATGGCCGACCTCGGCTTCATCAGCGACGCCGAGGCCCGGGCCGCCCGCCGCTCCGGGGTGAGCATCCGCGCCGAGGAGTGCCGTCAGGTCAGCTCCATCCTCTCGCCCTACTACTACGACGGCATGCTGGCGGAACTGACCCGCCTGCTGGGCGACGATGTGGTCGAAGAGGGCAACTTCGCCGTCGAGACCAGTCTCGATCCTCAGATGCAGCGGGCGGCAGAGACCCAGCTGCGGGACTTCCTACGCAGCAGCGGACCCGGTCTGGGGGTGAGCCAGGGGGCGATCGTCACCCTCGATAGCCGCAACGGTGATGTCCTGGCTCTGGTGGGGGGCTACGACTACGCCGAAAGCCAGTTCAATCGCGCCACCCAGAGCCGCCGCCAGCCCGGCTCCACCTTCAAGCTGTTCAGCTATGCCGCCGCCCTCGAGCAGGGCATCCCCCCCGGGCAGACCTGGGACTGTGGTCCCCTGGCCTGGATGGGGCAGCAGTTCGAGCCCCTGCACGGCTGCAGCGGCAGTCTCGACCTGTACCGGGCGATGGCCAGCTCCGAGAACACCGTGGCCCTGCGGCTGGCCCGGGAAGTGGGCCTTGAAACCGTGGTCACCACCGCCCGCCGCTTCGGCATCGGCAGTGACCTGCAGGCGGTGCCGGGCATGGTCCTGGGCCAGAACGAAACCACCCTGCTGGAGATGACCGCCGCCTACGCTGCCGTGGCCGATGGTGGCATCTGGCACCGCCCCCGCCTGATCCGGCGGGTGTTCGACACCGACCGCTGCCCGACCCCCCAGGAGTGGCAGCGCTGCCGCACCTCCTACGAT
>CAYZUY010000136.1:0-6465 GCA_964481495.1 uncultured bacterium | reverse complement strand
TGGAGCAATCTTACTAAGCTGGGGGTGGCAAATTGTTCGATACGATACCAAATTCAGATTTCCATAAGGCTAGGTTTTCATCGGTCCGGCAGCGTCCGGAGTGTTTTTTTCAGCAACGAAAAATCATCGCGAACCCAGAATAAAAATCCCCGGGGCTGGTGTGCGGAGGCCGGTATTTCTGCAGCTGAGGACCCGGGGCTCAGGGGCGAACCGCCAGCTGCTGCCCCAGGGTCGCCAGCCCTTCGTAGAGCACGAAGTCCTGGGCAGAGCCGTAGATATCGGGCAGGAACCGGTAGCGCAGCTTGTCCTGGCGGCTGAGGTAGATGTCCCGGTCCGGACGGATGCCCCGGTTACCCAGATCCGTGCCGTTGGGCGTGTAGTAGTGGGCAACGGTCACCGCCACCCCAGCCCCCCCGGTCAAGCGGTGCACCGACTGCACCAGCGCCTTGCCGAAGGTCTGGGTGCCGACCACCACCGCCCGGCGGTTGTCCTTGAGGGCCCCGGCCAGGACCTCGCTGGAGCTGGCGGAATACTGATCCACCAGCAGTACCAGGGGCAGCCGGGTGATCGCCGTGCCGTTGGCCCGGATCGAGTCGGAGCGGCCGTTGCGGGGCACGGTGCGCACAATCACCCCCCGATCCAGCCAGAGTCGGGCGATATCGATGCTCGCCTCGAGCAACCCACCGGGGTTACCCCGCAGATCCAACAGGAATCCCTGGGCCCCCTGGCCCTCCAGAGTCTCGACCGCCTTGCGCATTTCAGTGGCGGAGCGCTGGCTGAATTCATCCAGACGGAGGTAGCCGAGGTTGTTCGCGCCCTGACGCATCATTCGGAAGCTGACCGAGGGCACCTCCACCACCCGACGAATCAGGCTGACCTCGAAGATGCGGCGCTCCCGCTCCAGCTTCAGGACCACGGCTGTACCGGGCTCACCTTCGAGCAGCTGCTGCACGTCCTCGACGGGCAGTTCCCGGGTGCTCTTACCGTCGACGGTGAGCAGGCGATCGCCCAGCTGCAGCTCCGCCACCTGAGCCGGGGAGGTGGGCTGGACCCGCACCACCACCGGCCGTCGCTCCTCGGGGTCCGTGGACAGGGTGAGGCCGACACCGGTAATGTTACCGTTGGTGCGCCCGTTCAGCTGCTCGAACTGCTCCGGGCTGAGGAAGCGGGTGTAGGGATCCCCCAGCCGCTGCAGCACCGATCGCAGCACCGAGTAGGCTTCCTCGGGGGTGCCGTAGGAGCGGGTCAGTAGTTCCCGCCGAACCGCCGTCCAGTTCTGCTGGTTGAAGCGGGCATCGACGTATTCGTCGTTGACGATCTGCCAGACCTGATCGACCAGCAGCTTGGGGCTGTCCTGAAGCGTAAAGGCCCGCACTGGCGCGCTCAGCAGGAGCAGCCAGGTGAGGATCGTCAGCCGCAGGGCAGGCAGGGGCATGGGCAGCAGGAAACCGGCAGACCCAGACTACGGATTCCCGGGCGATCGCGCCAGATCCGGCTGTGCCAGTTCCGGATGGCTGAGCGCCAGGGTCTGCTCGAGGACTGCCGCCGACTGCCGGGTGAAGTAGCGCTGCCGCAGGCGGCACTCCTGCAGAAAGTCGGAAACGGTGATCGCCAGCGCCCGCAGTGGCGGCTGGGTGAAGTCGAGCCGCTGCCAGTCCGGCCAGTCCAAGCGGATGGCCGGGCCATCGATCTGCTCCCAGTGGTAGCCGAGGGGCTCGCTCCGCTGCAGCAGGTCCAGGCAGACCGGCGAGCTCAGATCGAGGCGGCGGGCGATCGCCGCCAGGGGCACCGATGGAGCCTCGGCCAGCCCCCGCAACACCCCCAGCCAGCACTGCCAGTCCGAGACCTCGGAGGGCTCCGGTGGATGGAAGACGAGGCGCACCACCCCGGCATCGGTCTGCAGACCCCGCTCGGTGAGTTCATCCCAGCTGACGGGGGCCGGGGCGATCGCCACCGCATCGCGCTCGTCCCGCCAGGACAGCGGCGGCGACGGCAGATCGTCGGCCTGCGGCTGCAGATCGAGAATCCGCCCCAGCCATTCGCCCTCGGTCCGCACACCGTCCACCAGCCGGGACCGGTAGTCCGGCTCCAGCAGCACCTGTAGCGGGCCGGAGGGGACGTCGGTGCGGCGATGCTCCCACCAGCGGGCCGGAAAGCGGTGACGACCGTCGGACGAGCTCAGCTGCAGCCGCACCGCCGCATAGGCCCCCTTCTGCTCCCCCACCTGACGCGCCTCCACGCCCCGCACCCGGATCAGCGGCGGCGGATTGCCCATGCCGCAGGGTTCAAGCCCCCGCAGTTCCTCACACAGTTCCGGCCCCAGGTCAGTGGGCGACAGCTCCAGATCCACCGGCCGAGCCGCCACCGGGCGGGACAGGTGGGGCAGGCAGGCGTTCAGCCCCAGCCGCAGCAACTCCAGATTGGCCACCGGTAGGCTCAGGCCCGCCGCCGCCGGATGCCCCCCGAAACCGCAGAGCAGTTCCCGCTGGGACTGCAGCAGGGCGTAGAGATCCACGCCGGGGACCGTACGGGCAGAGCCCCGGGCCAGGGCAGGCCGGTCGGACCGGGGCGGCTCGAGACTGAGCATCAGCACCGGTCGCTGGTAGGTCTGGGTCAGCTGGCCTGCCACCAGCCCCAGCAGCCCCACCGGCCAGTTCTCCTCGGCCAGCACCAGCACCGGATGGTCCCGCAGATTCAGCCGCTGGATCTGACGCTCGGCCTGGCTCTGCAGACGACGCTGCAGCAGGCGGCGCTGACGGTTCAGAACTTCGACCTCCTCGGCCAGAGCCTGGCCCCGCTCGGGGTCGCGGGTGAGCAGCAGCTCCAACAGCGGGCTCACATCCCCCCGGATGCGGCTGACAGCGTTGATGCGCGGTCCCAGCCCGAAGCCGATGTCGCTGGGGCGATCGCCCGCCCGCTGGCAGGCCTGCAGCAGCGCCCAGAGCCCCGGCCGCCGCTGCTGCAGCCGAGGCGACGCCAGCTGTTGCAGGCCCCGGCGCACCAGCTGCCGACAGTCGCCGCGCAACTCCACCAGATCAGCCACCAGTCCGACAGCTACCAGATCCAGCAGCTCCGCCAGTCGGGCCGGGTCCGCCCCCGGTATCGCCGCGTAGAGCCCCTCCAGCAGTTTGTAGGCCACCGCCACCCCCGACAGGTCTACCAGGGGATGGGAGGGTGGCAGGATGCGGGGATTGAGCACCGCCACCGCGGTCAGGTCCCCGGGCGGCAGCAGGTGATGGTCCGTGACGATCACCTCCAGCCCCAGGGCGCGGGCGTAGGCCAGTTCCTCGGGATTGCCGCAGCCGTTATCGGCGGTGATCACCAGCCGCACTCCCACCGCCGCCAGTTCCGCGAGACCCTCCCGGTGCAGGCCGTGGTTCTGGATCTGCCGATCCGGAATCACCCAGGAGAGCCGCGGCGGCGGCACAAAGGGAGCCAGCCCCTCGAACAGCACCGCCGTCGCGGTCACCCCATCGGCGTCGAAGTCGCCCCAGATGGCGATCGCCTCACCCCCGTCGATCGCCTGCCGCAGGCGGCCGACCGCCTGCCGCATCGGTTCCCCGAAGGCTTCGGGTCCGGTCTCCCGGTAGTCCTGCGCCCGCAGAAATCCAGCCAGGGCCTGCGGGTCACGCCAGCCCCGCTGCCAGAGCACCCGCGCCAGGTAGTCGCCCCGAGCCTTCGGATAGAGCGACCGCACCAGGGCCCGGTAGGACTCGGGGGGACCCTCGACGGGCTGGGGACGAGAGGGGACGGTCATGGGCCGCAGACTGGGAGATGCCCCGATTCTGGCAGGTGCTGATCGCCCCCGGACCCGACAGCGGGGCGGGGTACAGTCGGTGCAGCAATGTTCCGGGAGAGGTGCGCGTGCGTCTCGGCCAATGGCTCGGTCTGCTGGCGATCGCCGCCGCCAGCTACATCCTCTGGCAACTGCGCCAGGCCCTGCTGCTGATTTTCTCGGCGGTGGTGCTGGCGGTGGTGCTCAACAGCTTCAGCCGCTGGCTGGCGGGACACACCGGGCTGGGCCGGCGGCGATCGGTGCTGCTGACGATGCTGCTCACCCTGGTCGGCCTGGTTATCGGGCTGCTGGTGGTACTGCCGCCCTTCTTCGGACAGGTACAGGAACTACTGCGCATTCTCCCCGCCAGCCTCGCGACGATGCTGCTCTGGCTGCAGCAGTTGGTGAGCGAGGTGGTGCAGCGGCTGCCCCTGGGCCTGAGTGACGACCAGCGCTCCCTGGCCTTCGTGCAGGAGCAGACAGCCCAGCTGCTGACACTGCTCCAGGAGCAGCGCACCTGGAGCCAGTTCGCTCCCCTGGCGGGCAATGTGGTCGGAGCCCTCAATGCCACCCTGGCGGGGCTGCTGCAGGGGCTGATCGTGCTCGTGCTCAGCCTGATGTTCCTGGCGGACCCGCCCACCTACCGGCGCCTGCTACTGCGACTGTGCCCCAGCTTCTACCGGCGCCGGGCCGATGCGGTGCTGGGAGCCATCGAGGCAGCCCTCACCGACTGGGCTGGAGGCGTGCTGCTCAGTTCCACGGCGATCGCCCTGCTGAGTGGGCTGGTGCTCTGGGCCCTGGGCCTGAAGCTGGTATTCTCCAATGCCCTCCTGGCCGGCGTGCTGAACCTGATCCCCAACTTCGGACCGACCCTGAGCGCCGTCTTTCCGATGGCGGTGGCCCTGCTCGACGCCCCCTGGAAGGTCTGGGCGGTGCTGGGCAGCTACATCGTCATCCAGCAGATGGAGAGCTATCTGATCACCCCGGCGATCATGGCCCGTCAGGTCTCTCTGCCCCCGGCAATCACCCTGATTGCCCAGCTGACCTTCGCCAGCCTGTTCGGCGTGGCCGGTCTGGTGCTGGCCCTGCCCCTGGCGGTGGTCTGTCAGGTCTGCGTGCGCGAGATGCTGGTGCGCGACCTGCTCGACCCCTGGCACAGTGTCCGCCCCTGGACCCACGCGGATCTCGAGGCGGAGGCCACTCCCCTCAGCGGCAGCGACGACAGAGGCTGACCACCCCGGCACCCAGCAGCAGCCAGGAGATGGGATGACGCTCGAGGGCAAAGCGCAGACCGACCCAGGTGAAATGCTCACTCAGGAGACTGAACTCCCGGGAGAGGCTGACCAGCGCGAAGGCAACCATGGCCAGCGCCAGCAGGCGTTGCGCGGGGCGGGGACGCCGGGGCACGGCAGCGGATGGCCGGGACATCGGTGAAGGAGCGGTGGTGGGAGCCATCCTGGGAACCGGTGGTGCCCCCAGTATCCGGGCAGCGGAGTCTGCTGTCGAGATCAGCGGTCGTCGCCCAGGTGCAGTTCCTGGCGGGCCCGGGCCACGTATTCCTCCAGGATGTAGATCACCAGCCCGCTGAGATCGGGCTTGCCCTTGTGGGTGCCGCTGTTGTGGACGTAGCCCTTGGCCTGGGCGATGGCTTTCAGGGTCTGGCGCAGTTCGTCGTCAACGCGCACACCGAAGATTTTCTTGGCCATGGGGTCGGTCCTCGATGTCGGACGGCGATCGCCCGATTGAGAACGGTTTAACCGGTACAACAGTCAAATGTCAAACCGGACTCCAGGCGCCGGGGCGGGGACGGATCGGCATCAGTGGCTGGCGGGGGCAGGCCGGGCCCCGGGGACTGGCCTCCGTCGGGTGTCCCAGGTAGATGCCCATGCCGAGCGCCGCCCGCACCAGTTCCCCCTCGGGGTCGACCATCAGCGGGCTGTTCTCGACCACCTCATCCAGGGAGCGGGGCTCGCAGCGATCGCCCTGCCAGGTGATCATCACCCCCGACTGATCTGCCGCCAGACAGTCCACCGCCCGGGTGCCCATGACCGTCGCCATCATGCGGTCGAAGGCGGAGGGCATGCCGCCCCGCTGCACATGTCCGAGAACGGTGACACGCACGTCCAGTTCCCCATCCCAGTAGCGGCTCAGCTGGGCTGCGAGATCGTTGCCGATGCCGCCGTAGTGGCAGTTACCGAGGGCATCCCGCTGCAGCAGTTCCTCGCCCCGCTGGTTGTGAGCGCCTTCGGCCACCACGATGATCGCGAAGCGGCGGTTCCAGCGATCGCGCAGATCACGGATGCTCTCGCCCAGGTCACGGATGCGGTAGGGAATCTCCGGCACGAGAATCGCGTCCGCGCCTCCGGCGATACCCGCCTGCAGGGCCAGATGCCCGGCTTCGCGGCCCATCACCTCCACCACCATCACCCGGTCGTGGCTGGCAGCGGTGTAGCTGAGCCGCGCCAGCGCCGCGGTGACCGTATTCACCGCCGTATCAAAGCCTATCGCCCGCTGGGTGAGGCCGACGTCGTTATCGATGGTCTTGCGAATCCCCACCAGCTTCCAGCCCCCCTTACGGGCCAGGTGGTGCAGGATGGCCAGACTGCCGTCACCGCCGATGGCCACCAGAGCATCGAGCCCCAGGTCCCGGTAGCCCTGGAGGATCTCCGCCGCCTGAGCTTCCGTATCGC
>CAYZUY010000135.1:1627-6552 GCA_964481495.1 uncultured bacterium | reverse complement strand
TGCACGCCCAGGTCCTCGACGAAGCGATGCAGCGCCATGCGCAGCTCCATCGGTGTGAGCTTGTAGTGGGCATGGCCGCCGACGTTCTCCGGAATCCCCGCATTCGGGATGCAGCTGATCACGAAGGGGGCGTGCTCGCTCAGGTAGCGGATGTGCTCGACCATGCGGTCGGGCCCGGTGGCGCAGTTGAGGCCGAGGATGTCGATCGGGTAGGGCTCGAGGATCGCCAGCACGGCAGCGATGTCCGAGCCGACCAGCATCGTGCCGGTGGTCTCCATGGTCACCGAGACCATCAGCGGGCGGCGATCGCCCTTCTCGGCGAACACCGTCTCGATGGCGTTGAGGGCCGCCTTGATCTGCAGCACATCCTGGCAGGTCTCGACGATGAACAGGTCGACGCCGCCATCCCAGAGGCCCCGGGCCTGGACCTCGAAGTTGGCCTTCATCTCGTCGTAGCTGATGTGACCCAGGCTCGGCAGCTTCGTGGTCGGCCCCATCGATCCGGCCACGAAGCGGGGTTTCTCAGGGGTGGAGTATTCATCGGCGAGGCGCCGGGCCAGGGCGGCCGCCTCGACGTTCAATTCGTAGGCGTGTTCCGCCAGGTCGTATTCCGCCAGCACAATCGGCGTAGCCCCGAAGGTGTCGGTCTCGATCACATCCGCGCCCGCCTCGAGGAACTGACGGGGCACCGTGGCGATCGCCTCCGGCTTGGTGCGGATCAGCCACTCGTTGCAGCCCTCGGTCGCCGGCCCTCCGAAGTCCTCCGCCGTCAGGTTCTGGAACTGCAGAGTGGTGCCCATGCCGCCGTCGAAGACGAGCACCGGCCGTTCCGGACTGTGGAGTCGATTGAGGAAGGGACTACGCATGGTTTGGAGATGCCAACGCGGAATGCCTTCCAGTTTAAGGGTCACACCCGGCCACATCCGGCACGGCAACCCCTAGAGACAGCGGGGCAACGTCGGGCCGTAGTAGGGCGAGAGACCGCAGTATTGAGCCCGCTGGGTGGTGAGGGAATCCACCGTCTGGGGCAGTAGTGCCACTGCCAGGGCCAGCAAACCGGTTCCGAGCTTATGTTGCCATTTCATGATACTGGTGTATCCTAAATTCATCCGTACTCTAGCACCGGATTCGGAGTTGTCCAGTCATGCAGAAACTCAGCCCCGGTCAGCAGCAACTGCTGGAACTGCTCCAGGAGTGGGTGGCCCGTGACGGACACCCGCCCAGCATCCGGGAGATGATGGCGGCCCTCAATCTCCGCTCGCCCGCGCCGATTCAGCAGCGCCTCGCCGGTCTGAAGAAGAAGGGCTACATCGACTGGGAGCCGGGTCAGGCCCGCACCCTGCGGCTGCTCAACCGGGGTCTGCCGGTCTACGGGGCGATCGCCGCCGGAGGGCTGATCGAAGCCTTCACCGACGAAGTGGAGCGCGTCGACCTGAGCGGACTGTTCTCGGACCCCCAGGTCTACGGCCTGCGGGTGAATGGCGATTCGATGATCGGCGCCCGGATTGCCGATGGCGACCTCGCCGTGATGCGCCGAGTCGGTGAACCGGACCGGGTGCGCTCCGGCACCATCGTCGCCGCCTGCATCCCCGGCCTGGGGACAACGCTCAAGTACCTGCACCGCAAGACCGGCAGTCTGATCTTCGAGGCCGCCAATCCGGCCTACGCCCCGATTGAGGTGGCGCCGGAACAAGCCGAGATCCAGGGTCAGCTGGTGGGCGTCTGGCGCGACTTCTGACTCAGGGGTGCACCAGCGAGACCTGCAGGCGGCGCAGCGAAACCCGCCGCTTGATGCGGTTCTCCTGGGCCCGCCGCAGGATGTCGTCCAGGAAGCGGACCGCATCGCGGATATAGGGGCCCTTGTTGAGCATCACGCACTCGGCCCGGCAGGCCATGGCCGCATCGCTGACCTCCGCCCGGGTGGCGGCGCCGCCCTTGGCCAGGGACTCCAGCACTTGGGTAGCCCAGATCACCGGCACGTGGGCCGCCTCGCAGAACCAGAGAATCTCCTCCTGCACCTCCGAGAGACGCTCGAAGCCGACTTCCACCCCGAGGTCTCCCCGAGCCACCATCACCGCCACGGGCGGGTGCTGCAGGGCCTTGAGCAGTAGCAGCGGCAGATTCTCGAAGGCCTGCTGGGTTTCGATCTTGAGGATGATCCCCAGCTGTGTGCGGGGTCCGGGCTGGGCCAGCAGCTGCAGCAGTTCCTCGAGATCGTCAACGGTACGCACAAAGGAGAGAGCGACCATGTCCCCGTGCTGCCGCACGAACTCCAGGGCCAGACGATCCGCTTCAGTCAGGGCCGGGAACGGCAGGGTCGTATCCGGCAGGTTGATGCCCTTATCGGCCCTGAGACGGGCCCGGCCACCGATGATGTGGCGCAGGTCGACCTCAAAGGCCCCGGGTTGAACCGTCGCCACCCGGCCCACCAGTTTGCCGTCATCGAACATCACCCGCTGGCCGACGGCAATGGATTCGAACACCGCTGGCAGGCTGCAGCTGATTCGGGCCGGTTCCCGGAGATGGCCCTGCTCATCCAGCCGGGCCGGTTCACCCGGAATGGCCTCGGCCAGCACCCGTAACCGATCACCTTCCTGCAGGGTCAGCGCACCGGGGGTGGGCGGAAATTCCGGCAGCGGTGCGATCGCCTGCGCTTCCCCCTCCCGGCACAGTTCCAGCTCCAGTCCCGGCACCAGATAGCAGCCCTGCCAGCCCTCGGCCCACCAACCATCCCCGCTGGTATCGATCACGGTCATGCTCCGGTCGCGGCCCCGGGTATCGGCGAACCGCAGTTCGTCACCCACCTGCAGCCGCGCCACAAATGGTTCCGGCAGCGGCAGTTGCCCAGCGTGCGGAATCGTCCCGGGTGCCACCCACTGCACCCGGTAGGGGGCCTCGGCCGTACCCAGGGCATCCCGCTTCGGTTTCAGGTGCCGCACCGCCGGGCCCGAGCGGACCGGTCCGGTGCGCAGCTTCGGTCCGGCCAGATCGAAGCTGACCGGGCAGAGGTGGCCGGTCAGCAGTTCCGCCCGCCGCAGATTCTCGAGCATCTGCAACCAGACTTCGGGTCCATCGTGGGCGCAGTTGATCCGCGCCAGATTCATCCCCGCCTCAAGCAGATCCACCAGCAGCCGCTGGTCCGTGGCCGCTTCCGAGGGCAGGGTGACCATAATCCGCACCTCCCGTCCCGCCGGAGCATGCCCGAGCATCAGGCAGCTGCGATGGGCCAGGGCCTCCCGGCAGGCCAGCACGGGAATCTGCTCCAGGTTGTCGAGCTGGCAGCTGACCGCCCGCAGCACCGCCTCCAGGCTGGCCCGGACATGGGGTTCGCAGTAGGCCAGGGAACTGAGCCCCAGGCTGGAGAGTGTCTCCTGCAGCGGGCGCAGGTCATGGCGACGCAGCGCCAGATAGTGAACGAGGTTGACGGCACTGGATCGGTAGTCCTCGGCAACGGCCGCCAGCTGCGCGGCGAACTCCGTTTCGATGCTGTGCAGTTCGTGCAGCAGCTGATGGAGCAGGGCCACACAGTCGCCGACCGAGAGGGACCGATGGGGCTGGGGCTCGTTCTGGGCTTCCCGGAGACCGTCCATGGCGGGGCACTGATACCGTCTGCTTCCACCGTCACCGCAGATGGACGGCCGGGCGACGGACGGGTGGCTTTTCTTCAGCAAGGTTAAGGAACGTTCCCGCTGACCCCGGTTACGGCTTGTGAAAAAGCACACCGCAGGCGATCGCCGCCGCCAGAATAGGTCGGCCTCCGGAGCAACCGTCATGGGTTCCCGCCGCAACAGTAACCGTCGCCATCGCAAGGGGAAGCGACGCAGCTACCGTCATCGCCTCAGCAGCACGGTGCACCAGGCCCCCGGATCGCTGCAGCGTCCCCTCGATGCCAGCCCGACGCGACTGCGCCAGATCGAATACAGTGCCGAGCGGGTAGTCAGCCGCCTGATCTCGGATCCCCTCGATCTGGTTTCGGCCCGGATGGAGGAAACGGGCATCACCTGGGTGCAGCTGCAGGGCTTCTCGGACCTGCGGCGGCTGCGCAGCCTGGGGGAGGTGTTTGAGCTGGACCCGCTCACCCTCGAGGATCTGATCGGACATCCCCAGCGCCCCAAGCAGGAGCGCTATCCCCGGTACATCGAGGTGATCCTCTACCGGCCGGAGCTGCAGGAGGGCGAACACCTGCGTCTGGAGCAGATCGGCCTGATCCTGGGCGATCGCTGGCTGCTGACGGTGGAGGCGGACGGCGCCAACGCCGGATTCGAGGTGCTCGAGCGCCGCCTGTCCGGGAACCGGGCTGCCTACCCGCACCTGGCTGCCGATACCCTGGCCTATCTGGTACTCGACTGGATCATCGACACCTACTTCCCGGTGCTGGAGACCTTCGGGGAGGAACTGGAGCGGCTCGAGGACGCCGTGGTTGCCCGTCCCACCCAGTCCCTACTGTCGGAAATCTACGAGCTGCGGCGGGAGTTGATGGTGCTGCGACGGGTGGTCTGGCCGCTGCGGGACGTGATCAATGCCCTGATCCGCGATCGCACGCCCCTGATCGGTGAGGACGTGCGCATGGATCTGCGCGACTGTGCCGACCACGCCTACTTTCTGCTCGACACCCTGGAAACCTATCGCGACCTGGCCAACAACCTGATGGAGGTCTACCTGTCGTCGATCAGCAACCGTCTCAATCAGGTGATGAAGCTGCTGGCGATTCTCTCGACGGTGTTCATGCCCCTGACACTGATTGCCGGCATCTACGGGATGAACTTCAACACCCAGGCCTCCCGCTGGAACATGCCGGAGCTCAACTGGCCCTTCGGATACCCCCTCGTGCTGGTGTTGATGCTGGCGATCGCCGGGGTGCTGCTCTGGCTGTTCTGGAAGCGGGGCTGGTTCGAGGACTGGAGCCAGCCGAGCCTGCGGACCGA
>CAYZUY010000135.1:0-1617 GCA_964481495.1 uncultured bacterium | reverse complement strand
CTCTCCCGGAGCGGGAACGCTGCGGGCAGCACCCACCGGAGATCCGACCATGCCCCGGACGCCTGACCTGCCGCCACCCCTGGCCGTCGCCCTGGATGCCGCGATTGCCCAGGCGGAGAAAAGCTGGCGCGAGGGCGGGATTCCCATCGGCAGCGCCCTGGTGGATGAACACGGCACGATTGTGGCCCTAGGCCATAACCGTCGCGTCCAGCGGGGCAGCGTGGTGCTCCATGCCGAAATGGACTGTCTGGAGAATGCCGGACGGCGGCGGGACTGGCATCGCTGCACCCTGATCTCGACGCTGTCACCCTGCTCGATGTGTGCGGGAGCGATCGCCCTCTACCGCATCCCCCGGGTGGTGATCGGCGAACATCACACCTTCCTGGGAGCCGAAGATTGGATGCGATCCCAGGGCGTCGATCTGCAGGTGGTGGATGACCCGCGCTGCGTGGCCCTGATGGAGCGGCTGCAGCGGGAACGCCCCGACCTCTGGGCCGAGGACATCGGCGAGCCCGAAGCAACCGGCTGACGACAGCTGCCCTCGGCCTGCCCGCAAGGAGCCCCCGGAGAACGTTACAGTCCGGGAGCGCTGTTTCGGGGGCGGTCCATGCGTTGGCTGCTGATCTGTCTTGTCGGGTTCCTGGTCGGGGTGCTGGCCGGTCCCGGAGCCGCCTGGGCAATGACGGAACTCCACTACCGTTGCGACGGCGATCCCCTGCAGGCGCTCTACAGTAACGGTCCGGTGGATGATCCCCGGGTCGGCAATCAGGCCGGGGGCACGGTGCCGGGCGCCTTCGTGGTTTTGCGCTGGCGCGATCTCTCGCTCCAGATTCCCCGCACCAACGATGCCGGTCCGCCCACCTACGCCGATGGCAAGTGGTACTGGGGGCTGCAGTCCCCGGAGGCCCCCACCTTCTTCCTCAAGCTGGGCGATCGCCAGTACTTCGACTGCCGTCTCGAACCCTGAGCCCGGGCGCCGCCCTCGGGGTGAGCCAACTGCCAGACTGGAGGGGAGCCTCTGCCTGGAACTGCCATGACCGACGTCAACCTCTCCGCTGTCGCCGCCCGGCTGGAAAGCCCCCGCTCCGCCGACCGGATGATCGGTCTGGCGGAACTGCGCGACGTGCCGCCCGAGCAGGCCGTGCCCCTGATCCGCATGGTGCTGGAGGACGACAATCTGCAGGTGCGCTCCATGGCGGTGTTCGCCCTGGGGATCAAACCCCTGGCGGGGAACGTCGAAACTCTGATCGGCATCCTCCAGAGCGGCGATGACTACAGCATCCGTGCCGCCGCCGCCGGAGCCCTGGGTTACCTGCAGGACGGCAGCGCCTTCGAGCCCCTGCGCCACAGCCTCTACGAGGACACGGAGTGGCTGGTGCGCTTCAGTGCCGCCGTCGCCCTGGGCAACCTCCAGGACCCCCGCGCCCGCGACTGTCTGGTGGAAGCCCTCGATGGACCGGAGCCGATCATCCATCAGGCGGCGATCGCGGCCCTCGGGGAAATCGGTGCCGTGGACGCGGTCGATGCCATCCTGCGCTTCGCCGACGCCGAGGACTGGCTGGTGCGCCAGCGGCTGGCGGAAGCGCTGGGCAACCTCCCGGGCGAGAAGAGCCTCTC
>CAYZUY010000134.1:4945-6586 GCA_964481495.1 uncultured bacterium | reverse complement strand
GAACATCTGGCGGAAGCGTTGCTCGACTACCTGCCCCAGATGGTGCTGGCCCGGGTGCAGGAGGCCAATCTGGAGCAGAAGCGGCATCTGCTGGAACGGCTGACCCAGGGCGGCTGATCTGCGACCATGGGTCTGTTAACAGCAGCAGGCCCCGGTCATGCCCTCGCCTCTGGTTCGTGTGCCCTCGGAAATTGCCCCGCTGGTGCAGCAGCTCTGTAAACAGTTCCGGGACGGGCAGACCGAAGCCGTCACGGCCGGGCTGCAGGCGCTGCTGGGTAACCTCTCGGAGCCGCCGTCCGGCCGCCGTAGACCGGCGAAGGCCCGCTCCGGCGGGGCTGAGGAGAAGCTGATGCAGCGGCTCGAGTCGCTGGAACGGCGGCTTGCGACCCTCGAGTCACCGGCCCTGGGGGCAGCGCCGCTGACTCTACCTGGAGCGGCCGAGGGGAACCGGTTCGATCTCGAACGGCTCCGCCACCGGCCCGAGGAACCCGGGGAGACCCTGGGAGAGGATGCCCTAGCCCGCCGCCTCGGGATTCCCCGCCAGGAACTGCGCCGCCTGCGGGATGCCGGGTACCGGGAGCTGGTAGATGGCGATCGCACCGCCACCTACCTGGGGCGCAAGGGTCGGGGGGCCGCCCATCTCTGGAGTCTGGTCGACACTTCGGGCGGCTGAGGCATCAGTGGCCGCTGGCCGTGACCCAGCGATCGCCTTTCAGCACCAGCCAGCCCCGTGCCTGCAGTTGGGTCAGGACCCCAGCCCGTTCCGGCGCCGGAAAGTCCTCGAGATGGACCTGCAACTGCTCCTGAGTGAGACCACCCCGCAACCCGGCCTTGAGGATCTTCCGCAGAGCCGGAGGTTCAAGCGTCAGCATCAGGCTCATCGAGAAGGAGCCCTCCGGCAGAGTGAGTGGTCCGTCCGTCATGGCGCCTCCAGGACCTGAGTGGCCAGATGCTGCAGGCCCAGACTCCAGGCGTGTTCCGGGTACTGGAGAATAGCCAGGCCGCCGCTGGCGATCGCCAGCAGATCGTCACTCAGGGGCAGCAGAGCGCCCACCGGAACAGCATAGCTGTCGATCACCCGCTGCCGCACCCGGTCCGGATCGAGGCCCTGGGGCAATTTGTTCACAGCAATCAGCGTGCGGGGGACATCCAGTTGCTGCGCAACCTGAATCGCCACGGCGGTACCGAGGTAGTCCTGACTATCGGGACGCATCACCATCAGCAGACAGTCGGAGATGGCCGCCGAGAGCAGGGTCTCCTCGTTGATGCCCGGGTGGGTATCAATCAGAATCACATCGAGCCTGCGCTCGTGACCAAGGCTGAACAGGGCGTCGTTGAGCACCTCGACCTTGTAGCCCTCACGCAACAGGCGGGCAATCCGGTCCCGTTCCATGGAGGCCGGCACCAGGAAGATGTGTCCACCGGCTCGCTTCACCTCCGTCGGTGTGACGTCGTGGCAGCAGTCGGTGATCGCCACTCCTTCCTGCAGATGGTCGTTGAGGGTGTAGCGACCGGCGGCCGAGAACCCGAACAGGACATGAATTCCCGGAGAGGCGAGGTCGGTATCCACCACGCCGACCCGCAGACCCTGCAGCCCCAGAGCCACCGCCAGATTCGCAGAGATGTTTGACTTGCCTGTAC
>CAYZUY010000134.1:0-4935 GCA_964481495.1 uncultured bacterium | reverse complement strand
CAGATTGGCGGCCAGATTGGACTTTCCGGTTCCGCCCCGGAACGAGTGAATGGCAACGATCTGAGTCATCGGGGAGGCCCCAGAAAAGAGGACGTCATCACTGGAAATACAGGCGTGAGGATGGGAACCCGCGCAGTCCTGTTTCCCACAAATCGCGTTCAGTATAGGGCGAGCGGAGACCTGGGCCAAGGTCGCCCATAGCTGAATTCGGTATCGGTTTGCCTGGCATTTGTGCCCTGTCAGGCCGGGATCGAACGGAGTGTGACGGGTGCCTGAGTTCGCATCGACCACAGCAGTTATGAATATCCCCCACCGGGCTTCTGCCTGGGGATTCAGGGCCGACTTCTCTGCGCTCAGCGGGGATAATTCAGGGTGCTAGAATTGCCTGCACTTATTCTTCACTTCCGGCAGTTGAGGTGCTCCTGCAACACCGATGACAGGTTCCGCCCCTGACCACCCCTGAATCTGCCAAGAGTATGACAACAGCCCTCCGGCGCGCCGACCGACTGCTCTCCACGCTGTCCGCCACCTTTGTGCTATCGGCCCTCGCCGCCGGACCCGGCCTCGCTGCACCTCAGCTGCAACAGCAGCCGCTGAAGGTGGACGCCCCCCCTCGCCTCCCCAGTGGGAGCGGCAAGGACAACCTG
Source organism: uncultured bacterium (assembly GCA_964481495.1). Classification (GTDB taxonomy): domain Bacteria; phylum Cyanobacteriota; class Cyanobacteriia; order Synechococcales; family Synechococcaceae; genus CAWUMD01. Next base: position 4,288 of record CAYZUY010000134.1, on the reverse strand, counting down.
CCGAACGTGCTCAATGAAGTGCGCAGACTGCGGCCTGACTGGGACCCCAACAACGATTCCGCCCATCGCCGCATCCTGGCTGAGCTGCAGAGCCTTGAGGGCAGGCTGAAGCAGCAGGGGAAACCCATGACGCTGCAGCAGGCGATCGCCTACGCCACCGACAATAACCCCACCCTGCTGGCCGCCCGGGAAAGTATCGATGCCCAGGAATGGTCGGTGACCGGTGTGCGCCGGCAATGGTATCCCAGCCTGGTGTTCAGCAATCCCACTCCGGTCGGGGGTCAGGTCAACACCAGCACGACCTACAACGTGCCGGGCTACGATTGGGGGCCTTCCGGGTACTCGCCGACCCAGACGTCAAGTTACTACAACTTCGCACCTCAGATCGTCGCGACCTGGACTTTCTTCCAACCCAGCCGCTCCGCCAACATCAACTCTCAGCTGGAACTGCTCAATCAGCAGCAGTATCTCTATCTGGTCTCCCTACGCGGACTGGTTCTGAATGTGCAGCAGGCCTACTATCAGGTTCAGGCCTCCTACGAACTGATTCAGGCCTATCACAAGATCTACGACATCAACCGGCGACAGCTGCAGATTGTGCAGGATCGCTACAACGCCAAATCCACCGATCTCGGCACCCTGGGGCAGACTCGAACCCAGCTCTACAATCAGCTGACCCAACTGATTGGTTACTACAACCAGTACTTCGTGAACACCGCCAATCTGGCCAACGCCATCGGCCTGCCGCCCCAGGAGATCATCCTCCCGGCCGATACCCTGGCTGCCAGTGGAGACTGGACCGTCAGTCTGGACGAGTCGATTCAGCGCGGCACCCGCCTGCGGGAAGAGGTGCTTGCCAGTCTGGCCCAGTCTAGGTCCTTCGGGTGGAACTCCGAAGCACTGCTGGCCAGTTATCTGCCCAGCTTCGGGTTAGCCGCCACGAACTCCTTCACCTACACCAACGGCAGCATTCAGCAGTTCGGCGTGCCGTTCAGCAGCTACAGCAGTACTGCCACCAATCTGACCTTCGGGCTGACCATGAACTGGAACCTGTTCGATGGCGGGATCAATGCGGCTTCCGCCTCGAACAACCGCTCCCAACAGCGTTCCGCGGAACAGACGGCCCGCAGCAATCAGCTGCAGGTGGTCGATCAGATCCGCACGGCTTTCAGCCAGTACCAGACTGCCCGCCTGAACATCGAAAGTGCCAGTGCTGCCCTGCGTTCGGCGGAACTGGCCCAGGCAGTGGCCCGGGCACGCTACGACTACGGCGTCGGTGATATCACCACCGTGGTGCAGGCTGTGCAGCTGTTGGGGCAGGCGGCCCTCAATCGGGCCCAGTCGATTCTCGACTACAACAATGCGGTGGCTCAGCTCTATCGCTACACTGCCACCGATCCGGTGGTGTCAGGGTCTCCCGTGGTGCCGTCGGCCTTCCGAATCCGTCCCGCAACGGATGACCGGTCAGGAAGTTGAGGTTGCCGTTCGGAAAACGCGATTCCATGGCGCGTTGCTGATGCCAGAGAAGGCGAAGCGGATGTATTGGCGCTCTTCCTGTCAATGGGAATCAGTCGCTGACGCTGTGCTGATGGGCACTGCGCCCTGATTCGGGCGAGGAATTACTCGCTAAACCTTACGAGATTGCTGCAGCGAACCTAACGCCGGTTGTAATCGATTTCCGACAGCTGGGGCTGGGTATCATCCATCTGTGTCGTGATTGACCAGTGAAGGCAAGACGTGGGTCTATCCCAGTTCTGGTATGCCGTGGAACACAGCAATGCTGTGGCTTCAGCTCCTGTGCCGGTGAAACTGCTCGATAAGCGCTACATCCTGTATCGGGACGCGAATGGACAGGTCCATGCGCTAGCGGATCAGTGCCCCCACCGGGGGGCTAGCTTTGCCAGGGGGTGGGTGGAGAATGACTGTCTGCGCTGCCCTTACCACGGCTGGTCGTTCCGCAGCGATGGCTATTGCAACCGTATTCCGGCGGATCTGCCGAATACACCCATTCCGGCCAAGGCTCGGCTGCAGGTGTTCCCCGTCCACGAGCAGAGCGGATTCATCTGGATTTTTCCAGGCACTCCCGAGGCGGCGGACATAGCTCTGATCCCTGATTTCCCTGAGCTGAATCAGCCTGGCTGGCGCTCCGTCCAGGGGGAATACCTCTGGGATGCCCACTTCAGTCGGGTTGTGGAAGCAGGTCTGGACACCTCCCACGCCCCCTTCGTGCACAAACCCTTCTTCCCAAACCGGGATGACGCCGCCGTGGACGCCTATCAGGTCTCGACCAACGGCACCTGTGTCGAAGCGCTGGTCTCGATGAAGCCTCCGGAACGGGTCGGTCTACTGAAGTTTCTGATCAAGCGCGATCGCCCCTACTCCAGTTCGACCCTGACCAGTTACCTGCCGAACATCAACCGGATTGCGATTGATTTCAACTGGCGTGGGTTTCAGTACATCTACTTCGCCAGCAATATCCCGGTCTCCGAGACCGTTACCCTGACCAAATGGATCGGGGTGCGAAATTTCTTCCCTCAGCGCTGGGCCGACTGGAACTCGGTCAAGAACACGGTGGATACCTATCTCGAAGATAAGGCTGTCGTCGAGACCCAGCCCCAGACGCCGTCCTGGCAGGCTTTCGGGGATGAGCTGCTGCTGGCGTCGGACCATCTGATCCTGGCCTACCGCAAGGTGATGGCCAGCCGCACCAGTACAACGGCCCAACCGTCCCAGGAGCTATCGGTATGAGTGAAGAGGCCTCTCTGCATCTGCTGCCCTACCCGGACAACGCCTGGTATGCGGTGATGCCCGGCAGCATGGTCAGCACGGAACCGGTAGGCTTCCCGTTTCTGGATGGGGAGGTGGTGCTGCAGCGCCGCAGCGATGGTGAGGTAACGGCCCTCGACGGCCGCTGTGCTCACCGGGGCTGCAGTCTGGGCAAGGGCTGGAGTCACGGCGATCAGACAGTCTGCCCGTACCATGGCTGGCGCTATGACACCGCCGGTCAGTGCGTGCATATTCCGGCGCTGGGTCCCGGTGAGGCGATCCCGGCCAAGGCCCGGATCCGCAGTTATCCCGTCTGCGAACAGCACGGTCTGGTGTGGATCTGGGTAAGCCGCAGCGGTCTGGCTCCGACGTACAGCGTTCCGTCTATTCCGGAACTGGAGGGGCAGACGCTGAAAACCGGGGGCGATATCGGATTCACCTACCAGACGAATTACACCCGGACGGTGGAGAACGGCATCGACCCGACCCACGCCGCTTTTGTCCATGGCAAGAGCATCGGTAAGGTTGACCCCAACACCGACTTCAGTCTTGAGCCCTACGAGCTGCAGGAAAATCCCAACGATTTCCATGCACGCATGCCGATCAAGGTGAAGAAGATCAACGGCCTGACCCGCTTCCTGCTGCGGGGGGATGCCAGCTCGCTCTATAAGGAGTACCGCTTCGTCTATCCGAATCTGGTGGTGTCCACTGTCCACTTCGGTCGCTTCGCGCTGTCGGCTCTCCAGGCCCACGTCCCGGAGACGGCAGGCCGGACCACGGTTCGGGTCACCAATACCCGGAACTTCCTGCGTCGCACACCGCTGCTGAGCCAGTGGTTCGACCGGGTCACGGCCAGCACCGGCGTGAAGATCTCCAGCGAAGATGCGGAGGTGATCACCGATCAGCTACCCCTGCAGGTGAAGTTCAAGGGCTCCCACGAAGTGCTGGTGCGCTCGGACAATATTCTCAGTGCCTATCGGCGCTGGATGTCGGCCCGTCTGAGGACCGATGCTCCCGCCACCGGTATCCCTCAGACCTGAGTCGTTCCGGAGGGTCGGCTTGCCCGGATCTCCTGCTGCAGAATACCTGCCCCCACCAGGCAGATCACCGCCTGCAGCAGGAAGCAACCGGCTGTCGAGACGTCGTAGAGGGCACCTCCGGCCACAGGGCCCAGAGCACTGGCCAGTCCGGCCAGGGACATCAGACTGCCGAAACTGACCCCCTGCTCCGAGGCCGGCATCTTGGAGGCCACCAGTACCCGGGCAGTCGGGATGGTCAGACCGGCACCGATGGCCAAGAGAATGCCGGAGAGCACCACGACACTGGCGGCGGCCCAGCCGACCAGGGGTGCCAGGGGCAGCAACGCCAGCCCGGCGGCGACCAGCAGCATGCCGGTCCGGTTCACCCGGGCTTCTCCCCAGGACCGGACCAGGCGCCCCAGTACCCCGACCTGGATATAGGTGAGGGTGATCCCGACCACGACAAAGATGCCGCTGGCCTGGGCGGCGTTCCAGCCCAGAGC
>CAYZUY010000133.1:294-6590 GCA_964481495.1 uncultured bacterium | reverse complement strand
CAACGGTCTGACTGCTGCCGGTATCGATCAGCGTGGAGGTTTCCCAGCCGCCGCGACCCAGTCCAGGCAGAGCCCACATGGCACCATTAGTGACGTCGAGAGCCCACATGAGGCCTTGAGAGGTCTCCTCGCCGGTGAGATAGACCCCAGTGGCAAAACCTCGTCCTACTCCGAAACTGTTGGCTTCAACGAATGTCGCTGAACAGAACCGGCTGAATCCACCCCCGATCTGACTGGCGTTGGTGACCTCATTGCCGTTGGCATCATAAATCGTCTGGTAGGCAATGCCGCCGCGGAGAATGGCAGATTGGAAACCGTTGGAAGCGTTGTCGTCAATATCTTTGTCGACTATGAACTGGCTGACCCGGGCACCTTTGAGGGCAACACCATCAACCAGATAGCCGACACCACTCGTATTGCCGATTTCGCTGTTCGCCAGGACTGTGTAGGTACCGTCGCCGTTGTCGTAGGCACCCAGTCCATCGAAGATACCGGTCGGAGCATAGACGCTGTCACCGGGATTCAGTCCGTTGGTGAACTCGCCATTGGTGATCAGGCTGGTGATTTCCAGCTGAGCACCACCGGACACGTCCTTGAGCATTGTCTGCTTGAAGAAGCCGGCACTACCGGGGCCCGGGGTGGCCAGCAGGGTCTCGAGATCGATGAAGTTCAGCGTGTTGGAGATCTCGTTGGAGACCACCAGCAGCGGTTGACCGGTCGGGCTGTCCTCTTCGGGGATGAGCATCAGACCCTCAGGTGACTGGCTGCCATCAATCACCAGGTGTGACACATAGCGGCTGCTGGCCGGTTCTGTGACGTCGAATACGACCAGCGTCGACTTGGGATTGCTGGCGGTACTGGTGGCCCGTTCCAGCGCCACAATGGCGTACTGGCGGCCGTGGAGTTTGGTCACCAGGACGGTTTCGGGTTCCACACCCTTGTCGTCGCTGCGGCTGTCATCATAGCTACCGGCTGCGACGGCAATGGTCTGCAGGCTGTTGCCACTGTCCCAGACCAGGGATCCGGTTTTGGCATCGAAGATGCTGACGCTGCGGCTACCGAAGGCTACGTTGCTGTTGGCTGCTGACGGTGTATTGACGTTGTTGACGATTGTCTTCAGTCGGTTGTTCGGCGAGATCAGGGTGGTGTTGCGTTGTTCGTCGACATACTTGGCTGAGCCGTCAATATCGGGATAAACGCGACTATCGCCTTCGTTGGCTGTGATGAAATAGGTGCGGCCACCGGTTTTGAAGGCATCAATGCCATCAGGCATTCTCAGCCCCTGGAAGGGTTGTCCAAGCAGGGGGTTGAACACAGGCGGAGTGCTGGTGGGGCGATCCGTCAGATCCACTGCCTGGAGGCTGAAGTCCACACTGCCCAAGGCAAAGATGTCGACAATCTTCTGGGATTCCAGATCAACCTTGGCGACCCCATTGTTCTCCTGCAGAGTCACGTAGGCATAGTCGCCCTGAATCGTTACATATTCGGGTTCAATGTCCTGGCTGGTAGTGGTGCCAGCGGGGCCACTCAGGCGCAGCCCCTCAGGCAGCGTGATGCCATCGAAGGTCAGTTCCTTGTGCCGGAAGCGCAGAGGGCTCTTGCCGACATAGCCGTCGTCATCCAGACCTTTGATGCTGATCAGGCTGATCGAACCTTTGGGGTCAAGGGTGTAGGCATCGGTGTAGTTCTGGGCGGCTGTGCCCCAGTTCGGTTGGCCTTCGTTGGCGACCACCAGGGTGCTGCCGTCTTCGGAGAAGGCCAGGCCATCGGGAAGGTAGCCGACGCTCACATCCTTGAGGATGTTCAGAGACCCGTCCTTACCCAGACGGTAGAACCGGACCAGACCGGGCTGAGGATTCTGGTTGTAGTCGACCGGAGCCAGAGCCACTGCAACCAGATTGCCGAAGGTGACTACGGACTGGCTCGTGTAGTTGCCCAGGCTGGTCCGTCCCACAAGACTGGCTGCCGCAGGGTTGCTGGCATCGATAATCTGCAGGGTGCTGCCGCCACCGGAGGACAGAATGAAGAGCTTGCCACCGATGCTGACGTAGGCGGAGATCTCGGTCTGGAACTGCTCACCCGACGTGCCATTGGGGGTGAGGTTGATGCCGCCCAGGACGGGGCTCGCCAGAATCTGAGGCTCGGACCTGTCGTCCTCGTCACAGTCCTGCTTGCTGGTCTGCGGATTCGGGGCGTCCAGTGACAGGGATTTGGCGGATTCGACCTTCTCGGACTTGCGCGCGCTGGCCGGATTGACCAGATTCAGGATGGGCCCATTCCGGTTATAGCGGGACTGACTCGGCGAATTCTCAAGAAGATTGAATACCGGTTTCTGGGACTTGCTGGACATGGTAAGCCTTAGGTTGACTCACTTCTGATTCCACAACCCAATCCCTATCGGGCCATTAAGATTTGGATAACAATTCAAAATCTACGTCATCATGTGCATCGTTTGCTTTCATGCCTGCATTGCCTTGGCATTATTTAAAAATTGGCAGGTGTTGAATAGTGTGTTCTCTCTTCTGGCTTTTTCGGCGTGAAATTGAGTCTGCTTTATTGGTGCAGACTCTCTGATGGGGGATGTAAGGTCGGTTCTTCCGGTTTTGCTGGGGTTAAGGAGAGGGCTTGGATTCCGGATGCTCAGCCCCTGCGTCAGGGTTCTCGGATGTTGAGGTGGCCCGGGGGGGCAGCAGTTTCGGCAGTTCCACCCCGGCGGACTGCAGCTGGGCCACGAGGCTGGCCAGGGCGGTCTGCTCCCCTTCGCTGATCAGGCTCAGGTGCTCGACCTGCAGTGGCGGCACCGTGGCGCTGAGGGTCTTGAGCAGGGGCTCCAGCTTCTGCAGCAGGTAGATCCGCCGGGCGTCGGGACCGGCTTCCTGCAGGGAGGCCACCAGTTTCTGGGCGCCTTCGGCCTGGGCGCGACCATCCTCGATGATGCTGGCAGCGGCACCGCGGGCCTCGGCGATCGCCCGCTTGCAGGCCGCTTCGGCGGGGGCAATCACGTCTGCCTGCAGCTGCTGCTGAATCTGCTTGATTCGCTCCTGCTGCACCGGCAGTTCCGCCTGACGGCGGGCCAGTTCAGCGGCGATCTCCGATTCGGCCTCGGCCACCAGGGCCTGGCGGCGGGTGAGGGCATCCTGAATGCGCCGTTCCGCCTCGGCCCGGGCGATCGCAATGTCGCGGTCGAGCCGCTTCAGAGCAGTGATCTTCTCGTTCTCCGCCTGCTGAATGGTTGACGTGGCCTGGGCTTCGGCTTCGGCGATGCGGGAATCCCGCAGCAGATCCACCCGCTGCTTGCGGCCGATGGAATCGAGGTAGCGCACCTCGTCCGAGATGTTCTGGATCTGCAGGGTGTCGAGCTCCAGCCCCAGTTTCTGCAGATCGTCCTCGGCTTCCTCCAGCAGACTCTTGGCGAAGGCCAGCTTGTCCTCGTTCACCTGTTCCGGGGTGAGGCTGGCCAGAACCCCGCGCAGATTCCCTTCCAGGGTCTCCTTGGCGATCTGCTCGATCTCGGGTCGCTTCTTGCCCAGCAGCCGCTCGATGGCGTTGTGGATGCCTGGTTCCTCACCGGCGATCTTGATATTGGCGACCCCTTCCACCGTCAGGGGAATGCCGCCCTTGGAGTAGGCATTCACCACCCGCAGGTCGATGATCATGTTGGTCAGGTCCATGCGCAGGGCCTTCTCCACGAGGGGCACCCGCAGGCCGCTGCCCCCCTTGACCAGCCGGTAGCCGACCGCGCGTCCGTCGCTGGTGCGCTGGCGACTGCCCGCGAAGATCAGCACCTCGCTGGGCTGGCAGATGTAGTAGAGATTGCGCAGCACCAGCAGTCCGGCGCTGCCCCCGGCGGCCAGGGTGATCAGGATGGCCAGGAATTCCATTACCGTTGCTCCGGATTGAGGGTGCCGATGACATCGATGCCCAGGGTCTGGTGTACCTGTTCGAGGAACTGGCGCACCACGGCCGGATAGACGGTGATCAGGCGGGCCAGGGCCTGGCCGTCACCGCTGTCGACCACACTGATGCGCTGCAGATCGAGCTGCTCGGGCAGTCGGGCGGCTTCCCGCAGCACCATCTCCACCTGCTGCAGCAGGAAGACCTGCCCGGCGTCGCTGCCCGCCTCGCGCCAGACTCGGGTGAGCATCTCGTTCACCAGCGCTGCTGCCTTGGCATTCTCGGCGGCGATCGCGGCGGCCCCCTTGGCCTGCAGTTCCCGGGCCCGCTGCTGGGCCTGGGCAGGCAGCACCTCATCCGCCTCCAGACGGTAGCGTTCCAGTTCCGCCCGCACGGTCTGGAGCTCCTGCTCGGCCCGTGCCCGCGCCTCGAGGGCGGCGGCGTTGGTGCGCTCCTCCTCGGAGCGGGACTGCTGCTCCAGCTGGGCCTTGATTGTGCGCAGTTCGTTCTGCTTCTGCTGGATGGCGGTGGCGGCCTGGGTCTTGGCGACCTCCGCCTGCTGCTGGGCGTCGGCTTCGCGGCGCTCTGCCTGGCCGAGGGCCTCGGCTTCGGCGATTTCGGCATCCCGCACAATCTGGGCGATCCGCTGGCGGCCGATGGACTTCAGATAGTCGACATCATCGGCAACGCTCTGGATCTTCAGGGTGTCGAGGTGGAGCCCCAACTTGGCTAGGTCATGGTCCACATCCTGGGCAATGCGCTCGGCGAACTGCAGCCGGTCCTCGTTCACCTGCTCCGGCGTCAGGGTGGCAACCACGCCGCGCAGGTTGCCTTCCAGGGTCTCGCGGGCGACGCGCACCACTTCGCCGCGGTTACGGTCGAGGAAGCGTTCGATGGCGTTGCCGACCCGGCCCGGGTCGGTGGTCACCTTGACGTTGGCGATCGCCTGAATGTGCAGTGGGGTGCCGCCCCGGGCGTAGGCGTTGCGGACCTCGATCGGGACCGGCATGGTGGTCACATCCATGCGTTTGACGGTTTCGAGCACGGGAATGGCGATGGTACGGCCCCCGAAGATCACCCGGTAGCCCACGGTCTGCCCGTCTGCCCGTCGGTGCCTGCGGCCGGAGACGATCAGAATCTCGTTGGGGTTGCAGATGCGCAGCGTCTGCTTGACCAGAAACAGCAGCAGCCCGGCCGTCACCAGCAGGGTGGTGAGGCTGCCACCCACAAACCCGCCGGAGTCGGGGGCCGGGCTGGGGGGCTGGAGCGGCTGGGGCTCGCTGCTCACCTGGGCCAGGGGCAGTCGGGGGGGCAGAGGACTCATGGGCTGTTCTCCGAGGCGGCGGGTTCGAGGTCCTGCAGGGGAATCACCCAAACGCGGCTGCCCTCATGGCGCAGTACCGCCACGGCGGTGCCGACCGCCAGCGGACCGTTGCTGCTGAGGGCACTGAGGTCGAGCAGGGACCCTTTGACGCTGAGGCGGACCTTGCCCCGGCTGTCGGGGCTGCAGGGCAGAGTGAGGGTGCCGGTCTGACCGACCAGATCACTGCTGCGGACCAGACTGTCCACGTCCCGGCGGCGCAGCTGGCGCAGCACCAGGGCCATGGTCAGACCGATCAGCAGGCCGGTGGCCAGGGCGATCGCCAGCACCAGGGGTGCAGCCAGGGTCGGACTGAGCCAGTTGAGCAGCACCCCGGCCAGCCCGAAGAAGCAGACGCTGAAGCTCCAGAAGCGGCTGCTCAGCAGCAGGCCCAGGGGCGATCGCCAGGGAGCCTCGGGCAGGTCGAGGTCGGTGTCGGTATCCACGTCCAGCCCGGCATCCAGGTGCAGGGCATCCCAGTCATGGCTGCCCAGGCTGGCCAGGGCAACGAAGAAGCCCCCGACCCCCAGACAGAACCAGTAGATGGACATCCCGGGCGCTCCCGGCGGAGGAACTGGAACAGATGAAAAACCCCCGCTGGCGTTCATGCTAGCGGGGGCCACAGGTACGTTTCGGGAACTTAAGCTTCCTGCCGTAATCAGCCGAAACGGCCGCTGACGTAGTCGCGGGTAGTCTCTTCCTTGGGGTTGGTGAAGATGGTCTCGGTTTCGTTCTCCTCGACCAGATATCCCACCTTGCCGGAACCGCCCTCGGTGGCTTCGGCGTTGAAGAAGGCGGTGCGATCGGAGACCCGGGCCGCCTGCTGCATGTTGTGGGTGACGATCACGATCGAGTAGCTGGCCTTGAGCTCGTGGATCAGGTCCTCGATCTTCAGGGTGGAGATGGGATCGAGGGCCGAGCAGGGCTCGTCCATCAGGATCACTTCCGGTTCGACCGCAAGGGTGCGGGCGCTGCAGAGGCGCTGCTGCTGACCGCCGGAGAGGGCGGTGCCGGGCTGCTTGAGCTTGTCCTTCACCTCGTC
>CAYZUY010000133.1:0-284 GCA_964481495.1 uncultured bacterium | reverse complement strand
AGCCCATGATCCGGGCGCCGAAGACGACGTTGTCGTAGATGCTCTTGGGGAAGGGGTTGGGCTTCTGGAAGACCATGCCGATGCGGCGACGCACCTCGACCGGGTCGATGTCCTTCTTGTAGAGATCGACGCCGTCGTAGCGGATCCGCCCCTCGATGCCGAAGCCCTCCACCAGATCGTTCATCCGGTTGAGACTGCGCAGGATGGTGCTCTTGCCGCAGCCGGAGGGACCGATGAAAGCCGTGACCTTGTTACGCGGGATGTTGAGGAAGACGTTCCGCACG
>CAYZUY010000132.1:0-6627 GCA_964481495.1 uncultured bacterium | reverse complement strand
GGAGTTCCTGCAGCACCTGTTCGGTCAGATGGCTGGCGAAGCTGCCGCCGTAACGCAGCAGCAGGCTGTAGTAACGAAACTGGGGTCGTCCTTCGGCATCCCGGTGGAAAGCATGAATCTCGGCGTCATTCATGCGCAGCACCGGTGTATTCACCGGCACGACTGTGCGGGGAATGCCTTGCCGACCGTAGAGATCTCCCGCCTCCTGCACCAGACTACCGATCAGTACCGTGCCCAGCAGGGTGCGGGTCTCGCTGATCAGATCCGGGGTGAACAGCGGGTCCGGCTCGCTCGATAGCCGGGGCCCGTTGTTGAGGAACATCGGGTTGAACAGTTGGGAGTTGTAGACCATGCCCACGGCCCAGTGGCGATCGCCCTCCAGCTTCACGAAACAGCCGAACCCGTAATCCTCCGGGTCCGGCGGCAGGGCCACATCCAGACCATCATCCAGCTGCACAACGTAGTCGCAGTGGGAATTCGATTTGACGACTTTGCCGAGTTTCATGGACGGGGGCCCGCAGGCCCCCTTCTCCTCTAGATCACCGTGTTGTCGGGAATCGTCGCGCCCTTGAGGACGACCACGATGCCGCTGCGGATGATGAAGCCCAGGTCCTCGCGGTCTGCTTCCTCGACCCGGTCCTTATTGATGATCTGTACGTTGCGGCCGATGCAGGCATTCTTGTCGATGATGGTGCGACGGACGATAGTCCCCGCCTCAATCCCGATCGGGGTGCTGCCACCGGCCCGCAGTTTCGCCCGCTCCTCGCTGGACTGGTAGAAGTCCGCTCCCATCAGCAGCGAGTCCTGAATCACGCAGTCCGCTTCGATGCGGCTGCGTACCCCGACCACCGAGTTCTGGACGGTGCAGTTCTTCAGGATGCAGCCCTCGCCGATGATCGACTCGGTTACCTGGCAGTCGAGCATCTTGGTCGGCGGCAGGTAGCGCGAACGGGTGTAGATCGGCGCGTTGGCGTCGTAGAAGCTGAAGGGCGGCGCGGGCTGACGAGTCAGCGCCAGGTTGGCATCGTAGAAGGACTCGATGGTGCCGATGTCTTCCCAGTAGTCGTCGAACAGGAAAGCCTGCAGGTTGTACTGAGGTGCCGCTGCCGGAATGATCTCCTTGCCGAAGTCGGTCATCTCCGGGTTGCCCTTGAGCATGTCGATCAGCACCTGACGCTTGAAGACGTAGATGCCCATCGAGGCGATGTAGGGTTTCTCGGCGGCCGCTTCCGCATCCAGACCCAGTTGGGTGGTGTCCACCTGCATGGCCTTGAGGGCATCCCCCTTCGGCTTCTCGCTGAACTCCACGACCCGACCGCTGGCGTCCATCTTCATCAGGCCGAAGTCCGAGGCCCGGCGTTCGTCGATGGGCAGCACCGAGAGGGTGATGTCGGCGTTGGTGTCGCGGTGGCGCTGGATGAACTGGCGATAGTCCATCCGGTAGAGGTGGTCGCCGGAAAGAATCAGGTACTCGTCGACATTCCACTCCTCGAGCATCCAGAGGTACTGGCGCACGGCGTCGGCGGTGCCCTGGAACCAGTTGGGGTTCTCGGGGGTCATCTGGGCGGCCAGGACCTCGACGAAGCCGTCTCCGAAGCCGCTGGAGAGGTTGTAGGTCTGGGTGAGGTGACGGTTGAGGGAGGCGGAGTTGAACTGCGTCAGGACGTAGAGCTTGTTGATGTCCGAGTTGATGCAGTTGCTGACGGGGATATCGATCAGGCGGTATTTCCCGGCCAGCGGGACGGCGGGTTTGGCGCGCTGCTTGGTGAGCGGATACAGGCGGGTACCGGCGCCACCGCCAAGGATGATGGCAAGGACGTTCTTCACGCGGACAATCCCCGAGGCACATGGAATAGAAGACAGTTTCTGCCCGGCGGAGACCAATGGCAAGCCGAAACGGGGGCCTGTTCTTGAACTGAAACGAACGGGCTGAAACGGCTCCCAGCCTAGGGGATCGCCGTCTGCGGCGGGAGTAACCATGGCTACGGACCGGGCGGGCCGGTGCCCCTTGATTGCTAAACTGGTCGGGTACGAGGACGCAGTATCAGCCCATGTCTCAGAAGTCTGTAGTCATCGCCCCTTCGATTCTGTCGGCGGATTTCAGCCGTCTCGGCGATGATGTCCGTGCCGTCGACCAGGCGGGTGCCGACTGGATCCACGTCGATGTGATGGATGGCCGCTTCGTGCCCAACATCACCATCGGTCCCCTGATCGTCGAAGCCCTGCGTCCCGTCACCCAGAAGCCCCTCGACGTTCACCTGATGATCGTCGAGCCCGAGCGCTACGTGGCTGATTTCGCCAAGGCCGGTGCCGATATCATCTCCGTTCAGGTGGAAGCCTGCACCCACCTGCACCGCAACGTGATGCAGATCAAGGACCTCGGCAAGCAGGCCGGTGTGGTTCTCAACCCCTCCACCCCGATCAGCACGATCGAGCACGTCCTCGACATCGTCGATCTGGTGCTGATCATGAGCGTCAACCCCGGTTTCGGTGGTCAGAGCTTCATTCCTGCCGTGCTGCCGAAGATCCGTCAGCTGCGTCAGATCTGCGATGAGCGCGGTCTCGACCCCTGGATCGAAGTCGACGGCGGCCTCAAGGGCAACAACACCTGGCAGGTGCTTGAAGCCGGTGCCAACGCCATCGTGGCCGGTTCCGCTGTCTTCAATGCCCCCGACTATGCGGAAGCGATCACCGGCATCCGCAACAGCAAGCGTCCGGAGCTGGTGACCGCCTAGGTCTCCGATTTCCGGTAGCGTGAAGGGCGGCCTCCGGGTCGCCCTTTTTCGTTGGGAGTGTGAGCGAGATGCGCGTCTACCAGTACCCCCGCTGCAGTACCTGTCGTAAGGCCCTGAAGTACCTTGATGGTCGCGGTATCGCCTATGAGGCGGTCGATATCACCGTGCAGCCCCCCAGCCGGGCGGAACTGGAGCGGATGCTCGACTGCCAGGGTGGGGAACTGAAGCGGTTGTTCAATACCTCCGGGCAGGTGTATCGGGAATTGGGCCTGAGCGCGCAGCTGCCCGGCCTGAGCCGGGATCAGGTCCTCGACCTGCTGGCGGCGAACGGCAAGCTGATCAAACGCCCGTTTCTGCTGACGGAGTCGATCGGGCTGGTGGGCTTCCGGGAAGCGGACTGGGCGGCTCTCTAGGGCAGCAGCGGGAAGCGGCTGGCGATGTCGCTGCCGGTGAACTGGGCGACCCAGCCGTCCGGGTTGTTGAAGAAGCGCAGGGCCGTGAAGCGGGGCTGGCTGCCCATGTCGAACCAGTGCTTCGTCCCGGCCGGAACAGCGATCAGATCCTCGCGGCAGCAGAGCAACTGGTAGATGCGATCGCCCAGGTGCAGGCAGAACAGGCCCTGTCCTTCGACGAAGAAGCGCACCTCGTCCTCGGCGTGGGTGTGCTCGCTCAGAAACTTCTGCCGGAAGGCATCTTTCTGGGGATGATCCGGGGCCATATTGACCGCATCGACGGTGAGGTAGCCGCCCTCGGTCTGCAGCCGCTCGATTTCCGGGGCGTAGGCGGCGAGCACGTCGTCGGCCGTGGCATCGGGGGCGATCGCCTGACTGGCCTGCCAGCGCTCGAAGCGGATGCCCGCCGCTGCCAGCAGCGACTGAATCAGCGTTGCATCCTCGGTGTCCTGGAGGGGCTGGGCCGGTTGGGTCTCATCGAAGATCGTCAGGCGGGTCATGGGTCGGCAGTACGCGTCGCCTCCGATCCTATCGGGGGGTGTTGGTGCCTGCCGACCGCCGAGGGCCGATTTGCGAGAATCGGCCCAGAACCGGATGCCCTGCCATGAATATCGCGCCCGCTCTACCCACCTTCTTTGTCACCCTACGCGAGGGGGTCGAGGCGGCCCTGGTGGTTGGTATCGTCCTCGGCTGTCTGGCCAAGGCCGGTGCGGATGCGTTGCGAGCGCAGGTCTGGCAGGGGGTGGTGGCCGGGCTGCTGGCCAGTCTGGGGGTGGGTCTGGCCCTGAGCGGTGTGCTGATGCGAGTCTCCCTGGCGACGAATCCCTACGCACCGGTCTGGCGTCTGCTGCTGGAGGCGGGCTTCTGTACGGTGGCGATCGCCTTCCTCAGCTGGATGCTGATCTGGATAACCCGTCAGGCCCGCAGCCTGAGAGGCGAAGTCGAAGCCCAGGTGCAGACTGCCCTGGTGAATCAATCCGGTGCGGCCATCTTCGGGCTGGTGTTCATCGCCGTGCTGCGCGAAGGCTTTGAGACGGTGGTGCTCATCCTCGCCCGGCTGCAGCAGGGGGGGCTGGCGGCCAGTCTGGGGGCGATCGCTGGGCTGCTGGGGGCGACCCTGATCGGGCTGCTGATCTTCCGGGGCGGCATTCGGCTCGACCTGCGCCGCTTCTTCCAGGTGATGGGGACGCTGCTGCTGCTGATCGTCGCCGGGCTGGCGGTGGCGCTACTGCGCAAGCTCGATCTGGCGGCGGCCCTGACGGCGGATCTGGGCGGTCCGGACTTCTGCTGGGGCCCGGGCCCGGCCTGTCTGCTCGGGCCTCAAGTCTGGGACTGGCGCGGCTGGTTGCCCGACGGTCGCCTGCCGGGGCTACTGCTCAAGACCCTGTTCGGCTACCGGGAGCAGATCTTCCTGCTGCAGACAGCAGCCTGGGTGCTGCTGCTGGGGCTGGTTGGCGATCGCTACCGCCGTAGCCTCAACGGCTGAGACGACAGCGGGGGAGCCCACCCCGGTGGACTCCCCCGCTTCATGGTGCTGGCTGTGCCTGATTAGGCAAAGGCGCCGGGCTGGTGGCGGATCAGGCTGAGGAATTCCTCGCGGGTGCGCTGGTCCTCCTGGAAGACCCCGACCATGGCGCTGGTCACGGTCCAGGCCCCAGGCTTCTGGACGCCGCGCATCACCATGCACATGTGGGCGGCTTCCATGACTACGGCCACGCCCTGGGGCTCGAGGATTTCCTTGACCGCTTCGGCGATCTGGCGGGTGAGGCGCTCCTGCACCTGCAGGCGACGGCTGTACATCTCGACGATGCGAGCCAGCTTGCTCAGACCGACGACCTTCTGATTGGGGATGTAGGCGACGTGCACCTTGCCCATGAACGGCAGCATGTGGTGCTCGCAGAGGCTGAAGGCGGTGATGTCACGCACCAGCACCATCTCGTTGTGGCCTTCGTCGAAGATGGCGCCGTTGACCAGATCATCCAGGGATTGGCTGTAGCCGCTGGTCAGGAACCGATAGGCTTCGGCCACCCGCTTCGGAGTCTTGAGCAGGCCCTCACGGTTGGGATCCTCACCGACACCCAGGAGCAGGGTGCGCACCGCGTCGGTCATTTCCTCGAAGCCGACGTTGGCCTGGGCTTCAAGACTGCCGGAGAGATTCTGGGTCATGGTTTCTGAAAACTTACAGGGACAGGAGACGGGCGAACCCTAGAGGGCACCGGCGCTGGGATACAGCGTCAGCTCTTCCACCACGGCCTGCGGGGGCAGCAGGGCCGCATGCAGGATGGTGTCGGCGACGATGTCCGGAGTCAGCATCTGACTGCGGTCGAAGTCGGCCTGGACGGTGTCGGTATCCCAGATGGGGGTGTTGACCGACCCGGGGGAAACGACGGTGACCCGGATGCCGTGGCCGCGTTCCTCGGCGGCCAGACAGCGGCTCAGACTCACTAGGGCGGCCTTGCTGGCGCAGTAGGCACCCCAGTGGGGAAACGCCTGGTGGGCAGCGATGGAACCGACGTTGAGAATCAGTCCCTGCTGCCGCTGGCGCATACCGGGCAGAACCGCCTGGATACAGGCCAGCAGGCTGACCAGATTCAGGTTGAGCACTTGCTGCATATCCGCCAGGGGCATGTCGGCCAGATCGCCGGTGTAGGCAATCCCGGCACTGTTGACCAGAATGGCGGGGCTTCCCCAGTCGGCCAGCAGCGTCGCCAGACGCTCGGGCAGAGCTTCAACCTCGTTGAGATCGAGGCTGGCCCACTGCACCTCACCGCCGCCGCTGCAGATGCTGTCGGCCACGGATTCCAGCCGTTCCTCGGAACGACCCAGCAGCCCGACCGCATGGCCGGCCCGGGCGAAGGCCAGGGCAGTGGCCCGTCCGATTCCGCTGCTGGCGCCGGTAATCAGGACGTAGGGCGCACTAAAAGAGGACATGCCGGATTCCAGAATGGGCCCGAAGGCCAGGGAGTCGGGGCGCTTCAGCCGCGACAGGGAATATATGACGGATTGTAACAGTCGGGGGGATCAGGCGCCGGTTTCCAGGAAAACGCCAATGCGACGGAACTTGTCGTAGCGCTGCTGGCGGCGCTGCTCGGGGCTGAGGGCCAGCAGCCGGATCAGGTTCTCCATCAGCACCCGCTTCAGGGCGGCGGCGGCTTCCAGGGGGGCGGCGTGGGCCCCGCCCAGGGGCTCGGGGATGATTTCGTCGAGGATGCCCAGCTTCTTCAGATCGGGGGCGGTGATCTTCAGCGCCTCGGCGGCCTGGGCGGCTTTGCCGGCATCGCGCCAGAGAATCGAGGCACAGGCCTCGGGACTGGCCACGGTGTAGACCGAGTGCTCGAACATCATCAGGCGATCGCCCACACCGATACCCAGGGCACCGCCTGCCTGAACGCCCAGGGCCCCCAGGCCGAAGCGCGTTCGCTCACCAGCCAGATGGAAAA